>CALVGJ010000221.1 GCA_944327045.1 uncultured Desulfovibrio sp. | reverse complement strand
TCCACAAACTTTTCGCTGGTAAACATGGTCTCGGTATTTTCCTGGCACTCTGCATAGGCCTCTTCTGTAATAAAGGGATCACGTCTTCTTTCTTCAATGGGCTGCATATTTCCTCTCCTGTCATTGTGGGGCATTGTCCTGTTTATCGAGTAGCAGGGGAGCAACATTGCCGCATGAGCATTCCCGGCCGCCATCGCATGCGGCCCTTAGGGCCTGTTAACACAAATTTTACAAATAATTTCAATAGATAAGATAAACAAACAGTACATACTCCACTTGCTTTTGGGGGTGGGGTTGCCATCTGTCCCGACTCTTCCCCGATAAAAGTGCGCTGGGGAAGGGATGGGGGGCTTGGGGGGAAGGGAAACCCGCTCCCGCGCCGGCGGCGACCGAAAGGCGGCGGAGGAATGTTACGGCCGGGGCGGGGCGGGAGCCTCGCCCTCCTCCGCCGTGCGCCCTTCCCGCAGCGGGGAGGTAAACGGGCCCTCGACCTCCAGACAGCGCCGCGTGAAGTCCTCCGCCGCCAGTGGACGGGAAAAAAGGAAGCCCTGCGCCTGATCACAGCCGCATTCCATAAGGAAGCGGGCCTGCTCCACCGTTTCCACGCCTTCGGCCACCACTTCCATGCCCATTTCCCGCCCCAGCGGCACCAGATGGTGCAGCAGGGTACGCATCCGCGGATTGCTCAGGCAGTTGACGAGCAGGCCCTTGTCCAGCTTGAGCACGTCAAAGGGCAGCAGGCACAGCGTGGTGATGGAAGAGAAGCCCGTGCCGAAATCGTCGATGGAAAAGGTCAGTCCGGCCTCACGCAGGCGGTTCATGGTAGGCCGGGCGTGCATCTCGTTGCCCACAAAGGCGCTTTCGGTCAGCTCCAGCTCCAGCAGGGACGGCGGCACATGGTAGCTGTCCAGCAGATTGAGCAGAAAATCCGCAATGCCTGTATCCTGAAAATGGATACGGGACACATTGAGCGACAGGCGCGGCGGCGTCAGGTCCTGATCCAGCCAGGTCCGCAGCTGACGGCAGGCGCATTCCCACATGTAATGGTCAAAGCGCACGATGAAGCCGTTACGCTCGAACAGGGGCACGAAATTGTCCGGCGATATCTGCACGTCCGGGCTCTGCTGCCAGCGCGCCAGCACTTCGGCCCCCACCAGCTCCCCGCTGCGCATGCTGATGCGCGGCTGGAAAAAGGGCACGAACTGATGCTGCACGATGCCCTCGACCATATTGCTTTCCACAAGATGCTCGCAATCGAGCTTGCGGCCGAGGCTCGCGTCGTAAAAGGCGTGATGACGCAGGTAGCTGCCCTTGACGGTCTTGAGGGCCTCGCGCGCCTGATCGTAGAACTGGCGGACCTGCCCGTCCTCTCCTGGCTCGACGATGCGCGTGCCGAAGTAGAGGCGCACGTCCATCTTGCTGGAATAGCCATGATGCAGGGTATCGCATACCCCGGCCACAAAGTGCCGTGCCCGATCCTTGCCGCCCCGCAGGCAGACCACAAAGATGTCCACGGCCACATGGCCGATGATGTCCCCCCGCTGCAGCATGCCGGAAGCGATAAAGGCAATGGCCCGCAAGAGGCGGTTGCCTTCTTCGTAGGTATGCTTTTTATTGATGTGCTTGAAGCTGCCCACATCAAAACAGACGATGGCATGGGGCACGGGCTCGCGCAGCAGCATTTGCGCCTGCGCGCAGAATGTCCCCATGTTGGGGACGCCCGTCAGCTCGTCATAGGCATCCCGTAAACGCAGGTTGTGCTCGTCGCGCACGGCCTTGTCCACATTATGGATGGTGGCGATGAAGCGTCGGTCAGCCTCCTCGCCCGTGCTGAGCCAGGCCACCTGATACCAGCTGAAACGATTCTCCCTGTTCCTGAGCCGCAGGCGGAACTCTCCGCCTCCGGACTCTCCCCGCCGCAGACAGTGCAGGCAGTCCTCCAGAATATGCCGGTCATCGACGTGCACCACATCGTCCGCCAGCCAGACCATGAAGATGTGGCGTCCGTCGTAGGTTCCGGCAAAATCCTGCATGATCCTCGGCGAGGCATAGGTCAGCTCGAGCGGAGCGCGCCATTCAAAGACCAGCGTACGTGTGCTGGCCAGCGCCGTGCGGAAACGAACGGCCTCGCAGTAACGGCAGCACTTCGGCAGGACGGCTTCCGTCTGCGTGCGGAGGATGTGCCGCGCCTGACGCAGGCCCAGCAGGAACCTGCCCTCGCCTTCGCTTTCCGGCAGGGGATAGACAAGGAATTCCATGGTGACCCGGCGGCCGTCGGGCAGGCGGCAGCGGGCCTGCACAAGGCGCGTCTCACCGCCGAGCTGCAGCTGCCGCCAGACTGCCGGAGCCAGCAGAGCCCGCAGGGCCCCGGCGTCGGCAGGCTCGACCAGACGATCCAGCAAACTGTCCGGCGTGGCCGGTTCCGGCAGATGCAGGGGGAAATGGCCGTTGCTTTCGGCCAGAGCCACCGTCTGTTTCAGGACATCCACCAGCAGCACGACATCATAGAGCTGCCGCAGCACGGATGGACAAAAGTGCCCGTTACTCTGACAAATATGTGACTGGGAACAAGCGGGATGTGCAAGAAGCTGTTCGGACATGCCGTCCCTCCGGGAGAGGGTACGCAGCTCGATGCCGGCAGCGTCTCCTTTCCCGTGAAAAAAATTTGCCGGGAATGCCCGTTCTGCGGGATCGCGGCAGACGGAGAACGTTTTCCGTGCACCGACCCTAGCCCAAGCGCTGCCGCTGTGCAAGAAAAATGGCGGGTGACAAAAGCCCGGCCTGCGGCTAGCATGACGCCATGAAACAACGCACCGCCACCCTGCCCGTCTGGTCCCTGAGTCTCGGCTGTCCCAAGAATCGCGTGGATACGGAGCACGCCCTCGGCTCGCTGGGGCTGCCCGTCCGCAGCGTTGCCCATCCGGGCCACGCCCGGCTGGTCTTCATCAACACCTGCGGTTTCATCGAACCGGCCGTCCGGGAATCCGTCCGCAACATTCTTGAGATGATCGAGCGCCTCGGCGCCCTCAAACGGCGCCCCCTGCTGGCGGTGGGCGGCTGCATGGTCGGCCGCTACGGCGCCGCCGAGCTGGCCGCCGAGCTGCCGGAAGTGGACCTCTGGCTGCCCACCGACCGTCTGGAGCAGTGGCCCGCCATGCTGGCGCAGGCCCTTGCCCTGCACGAGGCCCCCGTGCCGGGGAGGCTGCTGTCCACCGGCCCCTCCTATGCCTGGCTCAAGATCGGTGAAGGCTGCCGCCATGCCTGCGCCTTCTGCACCATCCCCTCCATCCGCGGCGGGCTGCGTTCCACGCCTGCCGCCGCCCTGCGCGAAGAGGCCCGCGACCTGCTGGCTCAGGGCGTGCGCGAGATCGTGCTTGTGGCGCAGGACAGCAGCGCCTGGGGCAGCGACTTTACCCCGCCGCAGGACCTGCGCTCCCTGCTGGAAAGCCTCCTGCCGCTGGACGGGCTGGCCTGGTTGCGCCTGCTCTACCTCTATCCCACGGGCATCACGCCGGACTTCCTGCGCTTTCTGCGCGAAGCCGGACGCCCGCTGCTTCCCTATCTGGATATTCCCCTCCAGCACGCCCATCCCGATGTGCTATCCCGCATGGGACGCCCCTTTGCCCGCAATCCCCGCCATGTGCTGGACACGGTGCGCGAGCATCTGCCGGAAGCCGCCCTGCGGACCACCTTCATCGTGGGCTATCCCGGCGAGACGGAAGAGCATTTTGAAGAGCTTTGCCGCTTTGTGGAAGACGCCCGCTTCCAGCAGCTCGGCGTCTTTGCCTATCAGCCGGAAGAGGGCACGCCCGCGGCCGCCATGCCCGATCAGGTTCCCGATGAGGTCAAGGAGCGCCGCCGCGCCACGCTTATGGAACTTCAGGCCGAGATCAGCGAAAGCCTGCTTGCCGCGCAGGTGGGGCAGCGTCTGGACGTGCTGGTGGATGCCCCGCATCCCGAATGGCCGGGCCTGCATACCGGCCGCGTCTGGTTCCAGGCTCCGGAAGTGGACGGCCTCACCTATGTGAGCGGGCCCGGCGTCCAGCCCGGCGCGCTGGTGGAAGCCGACATCGTGGAGCACGCCACCTACGATCTGACCGCACTGGCATAGGGGACTGCGGCGGAATGTTTGCTGCGCGAGCCTTTTCTGTCGCTGGCTGGCGGCTGTTGCCCAATGTCCGGGTTTGATAGCCTGCGCCGCTGGCGGCAGGGGCTTGCGCCGCCCCGTGCCCCCTTACCCCCCTTTACCCTGTGAGCATATTTTCCGTGCGAAACATTTTGCGTTTCACACCATACGTCCTGTCGCTTTGCAGAAAAACGCGGTTTTTTCCGCCCGGTTCGGGCTGGGCGGCTCTGTACCGCCGCCTCGCGTTTTGCCTTTTTCAATGGCAAGAAGCTCTATGACGGCCTGCAAATTTGCTCAGGCAGCCCCTTTCCTCCTTCCTGCCGCGCGGCATAGGGCATCCGCCATGCTGCGCTTACGCCTGCAAAACGCAATCGTTGCCTTCCCCCGTTGATTCAGCGCGCAGTGCCGGAGAAAACAGCAGCCTCGGCCTGTGGCATATGTCGGGCGACGAGCTGAGGCAGACGACCAGCCCCTTACGCCGGGCAGCATCACCAATCCATCGACAAAAAAAGAAAAAACAGCATCCAGCGTAACGGCAAAAGAATTCCCCTTGCCTGAAGGCGGCACTTTTGGTATTACGTTTTTTCATATCGTGTCACGATACGACGGTTTATATCTTCCGGCCGTCCGTCATGACGGCCCCGATGGTCCCAACCTCAACCACAGGAAACACCCATGCGTTTTGCCTCCCTCCTTGCTGCCGCCATGCTGAGCGTTCCGCTTTTCACCGCTGCCGGACAGGCCCATGAATTTTTTGTCGTGCCGCGCGGCGACGGTGCCAAGGCGGCCCCGGTCACAGTGGAAGCCCAGGCTGCCCACATCTTCATGCAGAGCGAAGAAGCGGAAAAAGTGGAGAATGTCCGTGTAGACCTCCTGACCGCCGACGGCAAGAAGACGTCGCTCACCCTCGCGCCCTCCGCCGCCTCAAAGGCGCTGGAAGGCACGGTGAAGGGGCCGGTAGCCGCTCCGGCCTGGCTGGTGGGCCATCGTCTGCCCGAAATCTGGAGTTCCACCACGGAAGGCGTGCTGCTCGGCGACCGCGCCGCGCTGGAAGCGCAGGGCAAGACCGTGCGCTCGGTGGGCCGGTACGAAAAGTTTACCAAGACGGCCTTTGTCGCAGGCGGGGATGCCGCTTTCTGGAGCAAGCCGCTGGGCCAGACGCTGGAAATCGTGCCGCTGGCCTCGCTGTCGGATTTGACGGCGGGGGGCAAGCTGACGGTTCAGGTTCTGCTGGACGGCAAGCCCGTGCCGCAGGCCGAAGTGGGCCTGAGCTATGACGGCTACAGCAAGGAAGAAGATACCTACAAGCAGATGCTGCACACCGATGCCGAGGGGAAGGTGGCCCTGCCGCTGGATACGCCGGGCCTCTGGCTGGCCCGTGCGGCCGTCACCCGCCCTGTGAAGGACGGCAAGGGCGTCGATGAGGAGCAGTTGCGCTCCACGCTGGTCTTTCCGGTGAAGTAACCGCGCCGCGGGCGGAGGCAGTCGCCGCCTGCGGGATGAAGCACTCTCCTGGGGGAAGGGGAACGCCTTGTCTGGATGACGTTCCCTTTCCCGAAATTTTTAGCGCTCCCACACGAGGAAATGCCATGAAAAAACTCCTGACGGGCTGCCTGCTGACCGTTTGCGGCGGCATGGCATGCCTGCCGACGGCCGTTGAGGCCCATGCCCTGCGGGCCGTACATGAACAGCAGGGCGAAGCGATTCTGGCCCGCTTTGCCTATTCCGACGACAGGGCGACGGAATTCGCGGCCGTGCGGGTCATCGGCGCGGACGGCAAGGAATTCCAGAACGGCCGCACCGATGCCCGCGGCCGCTTCGCCTTTGTTCCCGACGCGCCGGGCACATGGCGCATCATCGTTGCCGACGGCATGGGGCACAAGGTGGATCATCCCGTGGAAGTCGTCGCGCCGGGCAAACCGGCTGCCGCGGCCGGGGCGGACAAGACGGAAACAAGCGCCGGCCTGCCCATGCGGGCGGGACTGGGGCTGAGTCTGCTGGCCAATCTGGCCCTTGCCGCCTGCCTCCTGCGTCGCCGCAAGGCCGCCTGAGTTTTAGAGCATTTTGCCTTTGAAAAAGGCAAAATGCGAGGCGGCGGCACAGCGCCGCCCGGCCCGAAGTGAGCGGAAAAACCGCGCTTTTTCCGCAAAACGCCAGGCCGTATGGTTTGAAACGCGGTACGGAAGTCCTTCTCCGTACCGCGTTTCATTCTGTCATCATCCGCACATCGGTGGGCGGCGGTTACGCCTGCGTGCCCACCTGCTCCCAGCTGATGGGTTTGGGTTCGTCATCGTCGGGCAATTCGTTCTTGGCGGCCTCCAGGCGGGCCTGCCGTTCCTCCAGGGCCGCGGCGGCCTCGGCGGGCAGACGCTGCAGCAGCGTTCCCGTACGTTCAAAAAGATTGCGCAAAATGGAATTGGACACCAGCATGCCGCTGCGCGTCAGGCGCAGATAGCCGTCACGCAGGCGCACCAGCCGGTTTTCATGCAGAGCCTGCACCAGCCGCTTGTGATCGTGCATGAAGTCCCGCCCGGTAAGCTCCCTGTAGTCCTTGAGACGCAGCCCCCGCGCGGTGCGCAGGCGCAGCATGAGCAGCTCCAGAATGCGTATCTTCGGCGTGAGAATTTCCGCCTTGGCGTCCAGCGTCCCGGCGCGGATGGCCTCGGTCCAGGCGCGCTGCCCGGCGGGATTGGTCCAGCGGCGGCCGTCAATGGTCGATGTGGCCGAAGGCCCCAGCCCCAGATAGTCCGCCCCCTCCCAGTAGCCGAGGTTATGGCGGCATTGAAAGCCCATGCGCGCGAAATTGGAAATTTCGTAATGCAGGTAGCCGTTGCTTTCCAGAAAGGCCGCTCCCTCGGAAAACATGATGTTCTGATCCCGTTCCGGCGGCAGGGTCAGCTTGCCCGAGGCGCAGTCCTGCTCCAGGGGCGATCCCGGTTCCAGCGTCAGCCCGTAGGAGGAAATATGCTCGGGCGCCATGCGGCAGACGTCCTTGAGGGTTTGCAGCCATTGCCGTACCCCCTGTCCCGGCAGCCCCCACATGAGATCGACACTGATATTGGCGCAGCCCGCCTCGCGGGCCATGAACACCGCATGCAGGCTGTCATGCGCCTTGTGGGGCCGCCCCAGCATGCGCAAGAGCGTATCGTCCAGCGTCTGCAGGCCGATGGAAAGCCGGTTGATGCCGGCATTCAGATAGCGGGTGGTAATATGCCCGCCCCGCAGGGATTCGGGATTGGCCTCCAGCGTCACCTCGGCCTTGGGAGCCCAGGAAAAGGCCTTGTGCAGGCGATCAAGGATGCTTCCGATGATGCGCGGCGGCAGAAGGCTGGGCGTACCGCCGCCGAAAAATACCGAATGCACTTCCTTGCCCTTGAGGCGATCCCCCCAGAGGGCCATTTCCAAAAACAGACTGTCCACAAAGTCGCGCACGGCGGGGGACTGCCCGGCCGAGACGTCGCGCCCCAGGGGCATGGAATAAAACGCGCAGTAATTGCAACGGGTTCTGCAAAAGGGAACGTGGATGTACACAAGCATGGGAAATGTCCGTGAGCAGCGTCGAAATAATGACGTTCAAAGGTCGGCAGTCTTTTCTGCAAAATACGGGCCTCAGCAGGCGGCTTGCGGGGCAAGCTTGGCAAACGGCCCTGTCCAGCGTATATTCCCCTTTCCCAAAAGGCAATCCGCAGCTTACGGAGTGACAATCATGGAATTGCGTTTTCAATGCCTCGGCCCGGACCACTGGAAAACCGAGGTTCTGCTTGCCCCCGTCTTTCAGGGGGAAAATCTGCACGAAACCAGCCCCCTGCTGGACAAGGCCGCCCCGTGGCTGGCCATTGCGCCCGCCGCGCGCGATTTTCGCGGCAAAAAGAATGAACTGGCCCTGCTGCACGGCCACCCCCAGCAGAACGTCCCGCGCGTCCTTGCCGTGGGTCTGGGCAAGGCCGAGGAATTTACGCCCGGCGTCCTGCGCGAGGCCATAGCCGCCGCCGTGCGCCGTTGCCGCGCGCTGGAGGTGGAGGGGCTTCTCTTGCCGGAAGCCCTCCTGTCCCGCCTGCCCGGCGGACGGGATCGCCTTGTGGAGGAAAGCGCCTACGCCGCCCTGCTGGCGCTCTATGCCTTCCGGGACCTGAAGAAGGAAGAGGCCGACACTCCCCACGACCCTCAGTGGCTCACCTTCGCCTTTGACGGCGACTATGTGCCCGACGCCCCCCGCGAGGCGGCCCGCCGCGGCGAACGGGCGGCACAGGCCGTCATGCTGGCGCGCGATCTGGCCAATACCCCGCCCAATATGCTGGCCCCCGCCGATCTGGCCGAACGCGCCGAACGCATTGCCCGCAGCGTGGGGCTTGCTTGCACGGTGCTAGACGAAAACGCCATGCGTGCCGAAAACATGGGTGCGCTGCTGGCTGTGGGACAGGGCTCCGCGCGTCCGCCGCGCCTCGTGGTGCTGGAGCACGCCCCCGAAGGGCATGAGCAGGACAAGCCGCTGGTGCTGGTGGGCAAGGGCATCACCTTTGATACGGGCGGCATCTGCATCAAGCCCGCCGCCAAGATGCACACCATGAAATGCGACATGACCGGCGCGGCCGACGTGCTGGCCGTGCTGGTGGCCCTTGCCGAGGAAGGTACCCCCCGCCGGGTCATCGGCCTCATGGCCTGCGCCGAAAACATGCCCGACGGCAATGCCTGCCGTCCCGGCGACGTGGTGCGCGCCGCCTCCGGCGACACGGTGGAAATTCAGAATACCGATGCCGAGGGACGGCTTGTGCTCTGCGACGCCCTCCACTATGCCCAGAAAATGTGGACGCCCGCCGCCGTGGTGGACATCGCCACGCTCACCGGCGCGTGCGCCGTGGCGCTCGGCGGCGAGGTGGCCGGTCTGTTCACGGACGACGATGCCCTTGCCGAACGCCTGACGGCCAGCGCGGAACTGGGAGGGGAACACCTCTGGCGGCTGCCGCTCTGGAAGGGCTACGAAAAGAATCTCAAGAGTCAGGTGGCCGACATCTGCCACATGGGCCCCCGCGAAGGCGGCGCCATCCATGCCGCCCTCTTCCTCAAGCACTTTCTGCGGGAAGGCGTGCGCTGGGCCCATCTCGACATTGCCGGTGTGGACTGGGCCGACAGCGAGCAGCCCCTCGGCGCGGCGGGCGCTACGGGCTTCGGCGCGCGAACCCTGCTGGAACTGGCCAGAGGAGGCGTCTAAATGAAAGTCTATCTAATCGGCGCGGGGCCGGGCGATCCGGGATTGTTCACCCTGCGGGGCCGCGACTGCATGGCAGCGGCGGATGTGGTTATCTATGACGCGCTGGCCAATGATGCCCTGCTGGCTCATGCCCGCAAGGACGCCGAGCTGATCTACGTGGGCAAGGTGGCAGGCAATCATGCCCTGCCGCAGGACGGCATAAATCAGCTTCTCGTGGACAAGGCCCGCGAAGGCAAGGTGGTGGCCCGCCTCAAGGGCGGCGATCCCTACATTTTCGGACGCGGCGGCGAAGAGGCCGAAGCTCTGCTGGAAGCGGGCATTCCCTTTGAGGAAGTGCCCGGCATCAGCAGCACCATTGCGGCCCCGGCCTATGCGGGCATTCCCCTGACGCACCGCAACTTTGCCAGCTCCGTGACCATCATCACCGGACACGAGAATCCCGACAAGCCCGGTTCCGTGCATAACTGGCAGGCGCTCGCCCGGAGCGCGTCCACGCTGGTCTTTGTCATGGGCATGAAAAACCTGCCCGACATTGCCCGCAATCTGCTGGCCGCAGGCATGGACCCGACCACTCCGGCAGCGCTCGTCTACCGGGGGACGACGCCCCGGCAGCGCAGTCTGGTCGCCACGCTCGAGGCCCTGCCGCAGGCCGCCGTGGATCAGGGCTTCAGCAATCCCTCGGTCATCGTGGTGGGCAAGGTCTGCTCCCTGCATGACCAGCTGGGCTGGTTCGAGCAGCGGCCCCTCTTCGGGCGCAGCGTGGTGGTGACCCGTGCGCGGGAACAGGCCAGCGGTCTGGCGCAGGAACTTGTGCGGCTCGGGGCGGACGTCATCCAGTGTCCCACCATCGAGATCAGCCCCCTGCCCGATTATGCCGAGCTGGATGCCGCCATTGCCCGCCTGTCGGAATACGCCTGGCTGATCTTTACTTCGGTCAACGGCGTGCGCTGGTTCTGGGCACGGCTGGAGGCCGCCGGCAAGGACAGCCGGGCGCTGGGACTCTGTCGCGTGGCCGCCATCGGCCCCGCCACGGCCGAGGCGCTGGAGGCGCGCGGCATCCGGCCCGACTTCATCCCCGAACGCTATGTGGCCGAGGGCGTGGTGGAAGGCCTGCTGGCGCGCGGCAAGGTGGACGGCGTCCGCATGCTGCTGCCGCGCGCGGCAAGGGCCCGCGAGGTGCTGCCGGACGAGCTGCGCAAGGCCGGGGCGCGTGTGGACGTCATTTCCGCGTATGAGACCATTCCCGCCGCGGCCCGCAAGGACGAGGTTCTGGAACGCATGCAGGCGGGCACGCTGGACTGCATCACCTTCGGTTCCTCCTCCACGGTGGAAAACTTCCTTTCGCTGATCCCGGCGGGGACCCTGCGTGAGCATCCTGATGTCCGGCTGGCGGCCATCGGCCCGGTGACGGCCAAAACGCTGGAAGCCCACGGCCTGCCCTGCCACATCATGCCGGAAGAATACACCATTCCCGCCCTTGTTCAGGCGCTGGTCAGCCATTACACGAGGTAAGCATGCCCCTGAAAATCGCCATTCTGGCCTCCGGCAACGGAACCAACGCGCAAGCTTTCATCGACAAGATGCGGGCCGGTCTGCTGGATGTGGATATTCGTCTTGTGGCGGGCAACCGGCCCGGCGCGGGCGTCTTTGCCAGAGCGCAGGCCGCGGGCATCCCCTGCTGCGCGCTCGATCATACCGCCTTCCCCGACCGGGTGAGCTTTGACCGCGAGCTGGTCGGCCGCATCCGGGAAAGCGGCGCGGAACTGGTGGTGCTGGCCGGGTACATGCGCCTGCTCTCGCAGGAATTTCTCTCCGCCTTTGCCGGACGGGTCATCAACATCCACCCCGCCCTGCTGCCCAGCTTTCCCGGCGTGCACGGCGGCTCGGACGCCCTGGCCTACGGTGTCAAGCTCAGCGGCTGCACCGTGCATTTTGTGGAGGAAAAGGTGGACAGCGGCCCGGTCATCATTCAGGCCGCCGTGCCCGTCAATGCCGGAGAAGACGAGGAAAGCCTCATGCAGCGCATTCACGTCATGGAGCACCGCATCTACCCGCAGGCCCTGCAATGGCTCGCCGAGGAGCGCATCAGCGTGCGCGGACGGCAAGTGCACCTTGCCCCCTCGCAAAAGGCGAAAGTGCAGCCGGACGGTCAGTGGCTCGTCTGGCCCCCGCTGGAGGAAGGATTCTAGATTTTGCCATTGAAAAAGGCAAAACGCGAGGCGGCCGCGCAGCGCCGCCCGGCCCAAAGTGCGCGGAAAAACAGCGTTTTTTTCCGCAAAACGACAGGCCGTATGGTTTGAAACGCCAAGCGTTTCAAACGGAAAATGCTCTAAAAAAAGCCCGCCAAAAACGCTTTGCCACGAAAAAGCCTGTGCAGCCGTCGATGGCCGCACAGGCTTTATGTGTCAGCAGCACTATTCGCCGTTTATTTGAGGGGAAGGAACACCCCTGCCGCACTGGCGGAGCCGAAAGGTTCCCCTAACGTCGCAGCAGGGACGGCAGGGCAAAATAGAGCTTTGCCGCCGCATCGAAGCAGCCCCCCGGCAGGAAGCTCGCCAGATAGAAAAGGCGATGCTTGAAGGACTTGAGCCCGAAGGGCGCCAGCAGCTCGCGTGCCTGATCGCCCTTGCCGTCCCGCCAGAGCGCCACGGCATGCTGAAAGGCGGCCCGACGGCTCAGCAGTTCCACGAGATCGGCGTGCTCTTCCTCATAACCGGGATAGATGCGGCAATGCTTTTCCAGAATGAGCAGAGTTTCGTCGGCAAACTGGGAGAACTTGCGGAAGGTCGTGTTCATGCCGTGCACACGCCAGAGAGTCAGCGGGGCATCCACATGGGCCAGCTCCCAGTCATGCGCGATACGGTAGAACAGATCCGCTTCCTCGCAGACATTGAGGCTCTCGTCAAACCACGGCGGAGCGCTGCCGTCCGTCGGCAGGGGGGCAAGCGACTCCAGCGCGCTGCGTCGCAGCATGGCCGACGACATGGATATCCACTGCCGCTGCATGAGCTCGGCAAAGGCCATGCCGTCCACGGGGCGCGTGTGCGCGAAAATGCGGCGGAGCACGCGCTTGCCGTTGAAGATTTCCGTATCTGTACAGACAAGGCCCACCTGCGGAAACTCGTCGAAAATATCCACCTGAGCCGCCAGCTTTTCCGGACGCCAGAGGTCGTCGCAATCAAGAAACGCAATATATTCGCCGCGCGCCTCGCGCAGGGCCAGATTGCGCGCCGCGCCGAGCGGCACCGTCTCCTCACCGCGGAAATAGCGCAGACGCCCACGCAGGGGGGCATAGGCCTGAGCGATGAACGGGCTTTGATCCGTGGAACCGTTGTCCCAGAAAATGACCTCAAAGTCGGTGAAGGTCTGGGCAGCCAGACAACGCAGGCTTTCTTCCAGCTTGTCGGCACTGTTCAGGCTGTTCATGATGACCGAAACGCGGGGCGGATCGCCGGGGGGCGTGTCGGCAAGATGCTGCCCGGCATCGACCGGCGGCAGAAAGCGCGGGTCGGTTGCCTCCGCGACCGGAGAGACGCTGGGACGGAATACCCAGAACCGGCACAACAGATAGAGGGAGACGGGCACAAGGGCGCTTGCCAGCGGCATGGCCAGCCCGTAGGAGAGCCCCAGCAGCCAGGTCAGGATGCCGATCAGCACCGAGTTCAGCAGCATCCCCCCCATCTGCACCCAGAAAAAGCGCAGGATCATGGCCCTGTGCATTCCTCCCGCCGGCTGGAACGTCCAGCGGCACTGGCCGAAGTAGGCCACCAGCAGACTGAGCACATAGGCCACCACGTTGCCGAGCAGGAGCGGCCAGCCCCAGAACTCGACCAGCAGGAAACCCAGCAGAATGTAGACCAGTGCCGTCAGCCCGGTGACAAGGGAGAAGCGAACCCAGCGTCGGGCCAGCAGGGAACGGATCAGGCGACGGTATTCATCCGAAGTCATATCTTCTCCTTGGCCTGCGTCAGATCAGCGCCTCGCGCGCGGCATGGCAGACGGTCTCCACATCGTCGGCGCTCAGGCCCGGATGCAGGGGCAGCGTCACCAGTTCGTCATAGAGCCGCTCGCACACGGGCAGCGGCTGCGCGGCAAAGAAACTGTGCAGGTGGTTGGGCTTGTAGTGCACGCCGGTGGGAATGCCCCGCGCCTCCAGCGCCGCCTTGAAGGCCTCCTTGCGACCGTCCAGAATGCGAACCGGCAGAATGTGGGGAACGATGAAATCCTCCGGGTCGGTTTCCAGGAGGGCCAGATGCGGCAGGCCGCGGAGCAGGGCGGCGTACTGTTCCGCCAGCGCCCTGCGGGCGGGGATGAACTCCGGTTCCAGCCGGGCCAGCTGCACGCGCCCGATGGCGGCCATGATGTTGCTGAGATGAAAACGCCAGCCGAGGCGCTTGATGTCCGGCGTCCAGGTGCGCGTTCCGGCATAGCGGGACCGGGTATCGCCCTCCACGGCAAGCAGACGGGCGTCGGCGGCCCGCTGGGCGCACTCCCGGTCAAAGGCCACGAGGCAGCCGCCCTCACCGCTGGTGATGTTCTTGATGCCGTCAAAGCTGAAGCATACCAGATCGCCGAAACTGCCGATCTTTCTGCCGTGATGGCGGCAGCCGAAGGCATGGGCCGCATCCTCGATGACGCGCAGCCCCTTGCGGCGGGCAAAATCGTACACTTCGTCAAGATGCCAGGGATTGCTTGCGTAATGCACCGGCATGACGGCAATGACGTCGCCGTCCAGCCGCTTTTCGGCATCCCGGATATCCAGCGTGCCGGTCTGCGGCAGCACGTCGCAGGCGACGGGCAGACAGCCCGCCGCAACGATGGCCTGGAAGGAAGCCACAAAGGTCAGAGAGGGAACCAGTATCTTGGGGACCGCACCTCCCCGCTCCGGCAGACGGCTTTCGGCCAGCAGGCTGTCCACAGCCAGCGTCAGGGCGGCTGTTCCCGTATTGGCGGTGATGACCTGCCACGGTTCCACACCGAGCCAGGCCGCCAGCTCTTCTTCAAAACGGCGTGTTTCAGCCCCCATGCCCAGATAGCCGTCCTCCTCGATGACGCGACGCACGGCCTCGGCTTCGGAGGCGCCCACAATGGAGCGCGATAGACGCAGTTGCATACTGTCCTCCACAGGGATGGAATGGATACCTGCATATCCTCTAAAAGCCTTGGGAGCAAGCCTTGTTCCGCCCGTTCCGCACGGCGGCGGACCGAAAGGCCCGCGCAGCAAAAAGGGCGGCCGAAGCCGCCCCCGCTTTTTCCGCATGATGACGCAGGTCAGTTGAATTTCATTTCGCTGATCAGCTTTTCCAGCCGCTTTGCCTGTTCGCTCAGATTGTTCACGGCCTGGGCGGCCTGCGCCATGGCCTGCGCCGTTTCCGAGGACATGTCGTTGACCTGCACGATGGACTGATTGATCTGCTCGCTGGCCGCGGACTGCTCCTCGCTGGCCGTGGCGATGGCGCGCACCTCATCGGCGGTCGTCTCCGCATCGGAAACGATTTCGGTAAGGGCCTGACCGGACCTGTTGGCCAGCTTCGTGGCCTGATCAATCTGTTCCACGGCCCTGTCCACGCCTTCCATGCTCTTGGCCGTGCTGTGCTGGATGGCGCTGATGGCGCTGCCCACTTCGGATGTGGAGGCCATGGTCTTTTCCGCCAGCTTGCGCACCTCGTCCGCCACCACGGCAAAGCCCCGTCCGGCTTCACCGGCGCGGGCCGCCTCAATGGCCGCATTGAGGGCCAGCAGGTTGGTCTGGTCCGCAATATCCGAAATCACGCCCATGATGGCGCTGATGGCGCGGGCATGCTCATTGAGCTGGTGCATGTCGTCCTTGAGACGCAGGGTCTGCTGCTGCGTTTCCTGAATGCTCACCAGAGCCTGCTGCACCACGGAGGCCCCGTCTTCGGCCTTGTGCCGGGTTTTGGCGGATACCTCCGAAGCCGCGGAAGCATTGCGCGCCACTTCCTGTACCGTGGAATTCATCTGATTCATGGCCGTGGCGGCTTCGGCGAGACGCTGGGCGGACTCGGAGGCCGTCACGTCCGAACGGCTGATATGAGCCGAAAGCTGGGTCGCCGCAGCGGAAATGATGCTCACCACTTCCGTCAACTGACTTGCCGCACTCTGCATGCCGTCACGGCGGGCAAGCTCGGCATGCCGGGCCGCGTCTTCGGCGCGCGCGGTGGCGGCCCTGGCCTCTTCGGTGGCCTTGATGGCCTCGCGGGCCCTGGTCTCGCTTTCGCCCAGCAGACGACGGATGCCGTCCATCATGTGCCGCACGCCGCGGGCCACCACGCTGATTTCGTCACCGCGCCGCTCCGCCTGATCCAGCTCCGCCGTGGTCTCGGAGGACAGTTCCATATTGCCGCCGGCCGCCTGTTCCACAACGCGGGAACAGACCCCCAGCGGCCGCGTAATCCCGCGCGCCATGACGAAGATGATGGCCGACACCAGCAGGGCCAGCCCCACGGACAGCACAATGACGAGCGTGCGCAGCGTATGGATTCTGGCCATGGTTTCCGTTTCGTCAAGTTCTATGCAGCAATACCAGTTTTCACTGGGCATGAGGCGAAAATAGAGAATCTTCCTGTCGCCCTCGGCAGTCGTGAATTCGATGCGCCCGGCGTCCCTGCCCTGCATGGCCTTGAACTGCTCGGTGGCGGCGTCGTTGCGGCCGAGCTGCGCAAGGTCATTATGCAGGATGACCTGCCCCCCCGCACTGTAGACATAGGCGCTGCCCTTGCTCCCGGGCTTGATGCGCCCCAGCAGCTGCTGCGACAACTGGGCATTGTCGATACCGGCAAAGAAAACCCCCACGTATTCGTTGCGGTCTTTCACGGGAACGCCCACAACGGTGTTGAGTCTGCCCGTCTCCTTGCTGATGTAGGTGCCGATGCTGGCTTTTCCCTCCAGACCGGCCTTGACGTATTCCCGGTCGCCCACGTTGGTGTCCCGCAGCTTGTCCGGCGCGTCAGAGGCGTCATTGCGACAGCCCAGCATGATGCCGTCAGGGGCTACGACCCCGCAGATGGCAATGCCTGTCGTCGTTTTGATGTAATAGGCAAGGAGGGAATCCACATCGGCAATATCCTGCTCATCCTTGATGCCGTTGGCATAAAAACGCAGGGTTTCCAGAATGCGGATGTTCTGGGCAGGCATTTCCATCCCCTGTCGCAGCGTCCGGAACAGCATGTCCGTGCCGATTTCCTGCGCGGCGAGCAGAGTGGGGATATCGCTCTCTATCTGCTCCGTCAGTGCCGAGGAGGCATTTCGGTAGCTTACGCTTCCCAGAATGATGAGCCCGACAAGCGCGGGGCAGAGAATGGTCAGCGTCATTTTCGTAAAAAGCTTCATTACGACATCCTTTTGCGAACGGGGGGAAGATGACGGCAGTCCACAGGGGAACATCCTCGCTATCAGAGGCTGTCAATATCCAGATGCGACATGAGGCGGTCAAGATCGAGGAGAATGAGCAGGCGCTCGTCGAGCTTGCCGACGCCGCGGATGTATTCGGAACCGATACCGGCCACCACCGGCGGCGGATCCTCCACCGTGGACGAGGGGATGCGCAACACCTCGGAAACGGCATCCACAAGGAAGCCCACGATTTTCTGATCGAACTCCATGACCACGATGCGCGTTTGCGGAGTGGGCTCCTGAACGGGCAGACTGAAGCGCGAACGCATATTAACGACCGGAATGACCTTGCCGCGCAGGTTGATGACCCCGTCAATATAGATAGGCGCACGCGGCACCGGGGTTATCTGCATCATGCGGATGATTTCCTGCACGGCCAGAATATCCACCCCGAACTCTTCTTCACCGATGTGAAAGGTCACCAGTTGCAGGAGACCGTCTTCACGGGAAATTTCCTGGCTCATATTTCCTCCATGCAAGCCGTTGTGATCCGAAGGCACTTTTTATCTTATCGGCGCAACGAAAGCGAATATTAGGCATCGGCCTGCGCGTCCCGATAGTACACAGAGCCCCCGGAGAAGAAAAGCCCCCGCCGAAAGCGGGGGCTTTTCCGGGCCACGACGCACGGCGACCCTACTGATTCTTCATCTCCGCCATGAGATCATGCAGACGGCGGGTCTGCGCGGCAAGGTCCGTCACGGCCCGCGCGGCCTCGGCCATGGATTGGGCTGTCTCCGCGGACATGCCGTTCACCTGCACAATAGACTGATTGATTTCCTCACTGGCGGCCGACTGCTGCTCGCTGGCCGTGGCGATGGCCTGAACCTCGTCGGCGGTGATTTCCGCGTCGGAAACAATTTGCGTGAGCGCCTCGCCGGAACGCGTAGCAAGCTCCGTGGCATTGGCGATCTGCTCCACGGCCCTGTCCACGCCTTCCACGCTCTTGGCCGTGCTCTGCTGGATGGCATTGATGGCGTTGCCCACTTCGGACGTGGAGGCCATGGTCTTTTCCGCCAGCTTCCGCACCTCGTCCGCCACCACGGCAAAGCCGCGTCCGGCCTCGCCGGCACGGGCGGCCTCGATGGCCGCGTTCAGCGCAAGCAGGTTGGTCTGATCCGCAATGTCCGAAATCACACCCATGACGGCATTGATGGAGCGGGCATGCTCGCTGAGCTGCTGCATATCCTCCCGCAGGACGGTAGCCACCGCCTGCACACTCTCAATGCTGCTCAGGGCATTCTGTACGACTTTCGCCCCTTCCTCGGCCTTCTGCCGTGTTTGCGCGGACATTTTCGAGGCGTCGGAGGCATTGCGCGCCACTTCCTGCACGGTGGCGTTCATTTCGTTCATGGCCGTGGCGGCTTCCGAGAGCCGCTCCGCCGAATCCGCCGCCGTGCGGTCGGACTGGGTAATCTGCTTGTTCAGCGCGCCGGATGCCGTGGTGATGACGGCGACCACATCGCCGAGCTGATCCGCCGCCGTCTGCATGCCCTCCCGACGAGCAAGCTCCGCACGGCGTGCGGCGTCTTCCGCGCGTGCCGTTGCCGCCTTCGCCTCTTCCGTGGCCTGCACAGCCTGCGCCGTCTTGGCTTCGCTTTCCTGCAGCAGACGCCGTATGCTCGCTATCATCTCCCGCACGCCCCGGGCAACCACGCTGATTTCGTCGCCGCGCCGTTCGGCGGTGACAAGCCCCTTGTCATCCGCCGCCGATACGGCAAAGTTCCCCTGCGCGGCATTGTCCACCACGGTCGAGCAGACGCCGAGGGAACGCGTAATGCCCCGCGCCACCACAAAGATGATGCAGGAAACCATGCTGCCCAGCACGATAACAAGAATGGTCACAACATTTCGCAGATTGAATACCTTGGCAAACGTCACGTCCTTGTCCAGGGAGAAGCAGTAGTACCAGTTCTCATTGGGCATGAAGCGGAAATAGATGATTTTGTCCCGCCCGTCTTCTCCGACAATCTCCAGCCGCCCCTGCGGCTTGCCCTGCATCGCCCGGAACTGCGCGGAACCGCCGTCCTTTCGGCCGAGCTGGCTGATGTCGCTGTGCAGAATGACCTCTCCCTGGGGATTGTAGACAAAGGCGGAGCCGTGGCTGCTCAGGCTCATGTCCCCCAGCATGTCCTGACTCAGCACCGCATTGTCGATACCGGCAAAGAACACGCCGAGGATAAAGCCGTCAATCCTGACCGGAATCCCCACGATGGTGCTGAGCTTGCCGGTTTCCTTGCTGGGATAGGTACCGATGCTGGATTTGCCCTGCAGCGCCATTTGCACATAGGCCCTTTCGCCCACGTTGGTTCCCACCAGCTTGCCGGGCTTGTCGGAGGCATTGCTGCGACTGGCAAGCATGGTTCCGTCCGGCGCCACAAGACCGCAGGTCGCAATGGTTCCCGTCACCTCCACATAGCGCGCCAGCAGAGCATCCACGCCCTTGAGCAGTTCCGCGTCCTTGCGCCCTTGCGAGTAGGCCAGCAGCACTTCCCGGGTACGAATGTTGCGGGCGGGCATCTCCATGCCGTGCTGCAACGTGCGGAACAGCACATCCAGCCCGATTTCCTGGGACGCAAGAATAATGGGCGCATCCTCTTCAATCTGCGTGTGCAGCGTGTCCGAGGCGCTCCGGTAGCCGACTACGCCCAGCGTCGCCAGCCCCAGAATGGCAGGCACGAGAATGGTCAGGGTCATTTTGGTGAAAAGCTTCATGGTTGTCTCCCGGCAATGAACAAGAAACAGAACACGTCAAGCGGCGTCTCGGCTCGTGCGGCAACCGGTTGTTCCTCTCTCCGGAAGGAACGGGATGCCGCGGGATTCCGAAACAACAGCAAGAGGCACGACAGACGACACGGGGCAGCTTCGGCTGCCGGAACCGGTCAGCACACCTCCGTATCGAGGTGTGACATAAGATGAGTGAGGTCAAGGAGGATCAACAGGCGGCCATCGAGCTTGCCGACACCACGGATGTATTCGGAGCCGATACCCGCCACCACGGGCGGCGGTTCTTCCACGGTCGTCGCGGGAATGCGCAGGACTTCGGATACGGCATCCACCAGAAAGCCCACGATCTTCTCTTCAAGCTCCATGACCACAATACGCGTTTGCGAGGTGGCCTGTCGGGCGGGAAGACTGAAGCGACTCCGCATGTTGACGACCGGAATCACCTTGCCGCGCAGATTGATGACTCCTTCAATGGAGGCGGGAGCGCGCGGTACGGGAGTAATCTGCAGCAGGCGAATGATCTCCTGAACCGCCAGGATATCGACGCCGAACTCTTCCTCGCCGATGCGGAAGGTGACAAGCTGCAGCAGGCTGCTGTCACATTCCGCATCATGCAGATCGCGGATAAGCTGGCTCATGTTTCCTCCAGGGGGGCGTGGAAGCGTGATATATTCTGCCTATCGTCACCTCCGCAAGAAACTTAGCAAGAAATCCGCAAAATAGACGCAAAAAGAAGAATAGGAGAGGCGTCTCCCGCTCTCCTATTCTTCTTTTTCTGTGAAAAGTACGGCTTACTGCCGCTTCATGTCCTCAATGAGGCTTTCCAGACGCTTCGCCTGTTCGGCAAGGGAGGCAACGGCCTGGGCAGCCGCGCGCATGGCCTGCGCCGTCTTGTCGGACATGTCGTTGACCTGCACGATGGACTGGTTGATTTCCTCGCTGGCCGCTGACTGCTGTTCACTGGCCGCGGCAATGGCCCGCACTTCATCGGCCGTGGTTTCCGCATCGGTAACGATTTCGTGCAGCGCCACCCCGGACTGATTGGAGAGTTCCGTAGCCTGCCCAATCTGGCTCACGGCCTTGTCCACGCCTTCCATGCTCTTGGTGGTGCTGTGCTGGATGGCACTGATGGCGCTGCCCACTTCGGATGTGGAGGACATGGTCTTTTCCGCCAGCTTGCGCACCTCGTCCGCCACCACGGCAAAGCCGCGTCCGGCTTCGCCGGCGCGGGCCGCCTCAATGGCGGCATTGAGGGCCAGCAGGTTGGTCTGGTCCGCAATATCCGAAATCACGCCCATGATGGCGCTGATGGAACGAGCGTGCTCATTGAGCTGCTGCATGTCCGCGCGCAACACTTCAGCCACTTCCTGCACCCGTTCGATGCTGTCCACGGCCTGCTGCACCACCACGGCTCCATGCTCGGCCTTGCTGCGCGTCTCGGCGGACATCTTGGAGGCGTCAGAGGCATTGCGCGCCACTTCCTGCACCGTGGCATTCATTTCATTCATGGCCGTTGCCGCCTCGGCCAGACGCTGCGCGGAGTCGGAGGCCGTCCGGTCGGACTGCTCAATCTGCGCGGAAAGCTGCCTGGAAGCGGAGGTAATGATATTGACGACCTCTTCAAGCTGGGTGGCGGCGGCGTACATGCCTTCACGCTTGGCGTTCTCGGCACGATGGGCGGCCTCTTCCGCGCGAGCCGTGGCGGCCTTGGCCTCTTCCGTCGCCTTGAGGGCTTCGGAAGCCTTGTTTTCGCTTTCCTGAAGCAGGTTCTTGATGCTCTGCACCATCTCGCGGATACCGCGCGACAGGACGCTTATCTCATCGCCCCGCTGTTCGGCCCGGTTGAGTTCGGCGTTCTCGAGGGCTGTGGTCTCCAGATTGCCCTTGGCGGCATGGGCCACCAGTTCGGAGCAGACACCCAGCGGACGGGCGATGCCGCGCGCGGTGAACAGGATGATGGCGCCGACCACCAGCACCAGCACCAGCACCAGCAGCAGGACATTCGTCAGCAGGTCGCGCGCGGGCTGCATGACCTCGGCCTTGTCCAGCTCCATGCAGACGATCCAGCCCTCGGTGGGCATTTCCTCAAAATAGACGATCTTGGTAAATCCGTCCTTGTTGACGTATTCCAGCGAACCCTGCCGCTTCTTCAGCATCTCCTGCACATGGGGCTGCGCGCTCTCGTCGGTGCCGATGCGCGCCGGATCGCTGTGCATGATGGCCTCGCCCTGGGGATTGTAGACGTAGGCCGCGCCGAACTCGCCCAGACGGACCGCGCCAACGATATTCTTGCTGAGTTCGATATTGTTCATGCCCGCATAGAAGACGGCCACGACCTCGCCCTCGAGCTTGATGGGCAGGCTGACGATGGAGGTCGTCTCGCCGGTGGCGCGGCTCTTGTAGGTGCCGAGGCTCTCCTTGCCCTGCAGGCCGGACTGGATATAGGGACGGTCGCCCATGTTCTTGCCGAGCAGGTTGCCCGGCTCGTCCCGCCCGGAGACGCGGTGCAGCACCACCGTACCGTCCTTGACCACTACGCCGCAGGTATTGATGGCCTTGGTGACGCCGATATAGTAGCGCAGCGCCTCATTGGCGCTGTCGAAATAGGTCTTGAGCTCGTTTCCCGCCACGCCCACCTTGTGGGCTTCCAGAAAATAGGTGATGCGCTGGTTTTCCACCGGCATGTACATGCCCTGGCGCAGCGTGGTGAAAAAGTTGTTGATGCCGATCTTGAGGGTATCCAGCACCACAGGCGCGTCATTGTTGATCTGGTTGTAGATGGCACGGGAGGAACTGGAATACCCCATGCCGGCGAGGATACACAGCCCCAGCAGAGCGGGCACCAGGATAAAAAGGATCATCCGGCCTTGCAGCTTCAGTTTCATGGACAGCCTCTCAGGGTATCGTTAAAAGAAATCAAGCGAACCTGTTTTCCGTAACGCACGAGAAAGCTGCCGAGGGGCAGGGGGGGCCAACCTCAGACGCACGGAAGGAACGGACAGGGAATCTGTCCGCCTTATCGGCGGAATATCTGCAAAGTTGAGCCTTGTAAACAATATTTTACGCACCGCAACAGCCGACGGACGGCTTTTGCGGCAGTAAAAAAACAGGATGGGGAGCCAGGCTCCCCATCCTCATTACATGGCACACGTATCGAATCTAGAAAGCAGCTCTTTTACACCGATTTATACATGGCGCCGCTGTCGGCGGAGCTGACCATGTTGGCGTAACGCCGCAACACGGGATAGGGGCACTCCTTGCGCGGCGGCGTCAGTTCGCCGCGCCGACGCGCCAATTCGGCCTCGTCCACCAGCAGCTCCAGCCGACGGTTGGGGATATCCACAAGGATGCGGTCCCCGTCGCGCACCAGCGCGATGGGCCCGCCGTTGGCCGCCTCCGGCGAGATATGTCCAATGGCCGCGCCGTTGGTGCCGCCGGAGAAACGTCCGTCGGTGAAGAGCGCCACGTCCTTGCCGAGGCCCATACCGGTGATGGCCGCCGTGGGCGAAAGCATCTCGCGCATACCCGGTCCGCCGCGCGGCCCTTCATAGCGCACCACCACGCCGTCGCCGGGCTTGATCTTGCCGTCCAGAATGGCCCGCATGGCGTCCTCCTCGCTGTCGAAAACGCGAGCCGTCACTTCGCGACGCATCATTTCCGGCGCCACGGCGGACTGCTTGACAACAGCGCCGTCAGGCGCCAGCGAGCCGCGCAGGATGGCTATGCCGCCTTCTTTTGAATAGGCATTCTCCAACGGCCGGATGACCTCGGGATCGAGAATGCGGGCATGGCGCTCCGCAAGATTCTCGCCCACTGTCCTGCCGGTCACGGTCAGACACTCCTTGTGGATGAGCCCCAGCTTGTCCAGCTCGCTCATGACGGCGGGAATGCCGCCGGCATTGTCCAAATCCACCATATAATGCTGTCCGGCGGGCGAAAGCTTGCAGAGATTGGGCGACTTGCGGCTTACTTCATCAAAGACGGAAAGGTCGATGTCGAGCCCGGCCTCATGGAAGACGGCGGGCAGATGCAGTGTCGTATTGGTGGAGCAGCCCAGGGCCATGTCCACGGCAATGGCATTTTCCACCGCACCGCGCGTCACGATGTCACGGGGCAGAATACGGCGTTCCAGCAGCTCCATGACCCGCATGCCCGCCTGCTTGGCCAGCCGGATGCGGGCGGCGTGCACGGCCGGTGTGGTGCCGTTGCCGGGCAGGGCAACGCCGATGGTTTCGGCAAGGCAATTCATGGAGTTGGCCGTGAACATGCCCGCACAGGAACCGCAGCCGGGGCAGGCCCGCTCTTCCCAGCGGGTAAGTTCCTCTTCCGTCATCTGCCCGTTGCGCACACGTCCCACACCTTCAAAGACGGTAATGAGGTCGCCCTTGCGCGCCGTGTCCAGATTGCCGGGCAGCATGGGCCCGCCGGACACAAGAACAGAGGGGATATTCAGGCGCATCATGGCCATGAGCATGCCGGGTACGCACTTGTCGCAATTGGGAATGAAGACCAGCGCATCAAAGGCGTGCGCCCGGGCCATGATTTCAATGGAATCGGCAATGAACTCGCGCGACGGCAGGGAAAAACGCATGCCCTCGTGGTTCATGGCAATGCCGTCACAGACGGCAATGGCGGGAAACTCCAGCGGAGTGCCGCCCGCCATGCGGACGCCCGCCTTGACCGCCTCGGCCAGCTTGCCGAGGTGAAGATGCCCGGGGACGACCTCGCTGGCGGCATTGACCACGCCCACCAGCGGACGCTCCATTTCCTCGCGGGTCAGCCCCAGTGCGTACAAGAGAGAACGATGCGGGGCCTTTTCCAGCCCGGCCTTCATTTTTTTGCTGCGGCTCTCGTCCATGATGCCATCCTTGTGCTGAAGAGACATATTTGTCCGGCACGCAGACCGGACAGGCCTTTTTGTACGGCAAAAGGCCGACCTTGGGAAGGGCCGCCCGTCCTCCTTCCCCAACCGTACCCGACTGCCGATTTTCCTTGAAATGCCCTGCGGAAGTCGGCTAGTCTGCCGGGCATGCAAAGCTCTACCCCCACCCTGGCCCGGCGCTATCTGTACAAACTTCTGGCCAACGTGGCGTCCGTGCCGGTCTATCTGGTCATGGAAGCCATTCTGCCGCGTGCCCTGGGGCCGCAGATGTACGGCAACTACAGCTTTGCCACCAATCTCTTTCAACAGCTTTCCGGCTTTCTGGACATGGGCACATCCACCTGCTTTTACAATGCCCTGTCCCGCCGTCAGCACGAAACCGGCCTCATCGCCTTTTATCTACGGGTCAGTCTGCTGGTGGCCGCCATCAGTCTGGCGGTGGCCTGGCTCATGCAGGTACGCCCGGTGGGCGAGCTGCTCATGCCCGATGTGCCCGGCTGGCTGGCCCCGCTGGCGGCTCTCTGGGCCTTTCTGACCTGGTGGGGACGGGTGCTGCGTTCCATGAATGATGCCGTGGGCGCCACCGTACCGTCGGAAATGTCACGCACCGTCATTGCCCTGCTGGCCGTTTTTGCTCTGGCGGGTCTGTACTGGCTGGACATTCTCAATATCTACAGCCTGTTCGGGCAGCAATACGCCATGCTGGCGGCAACGGCACTGGGTTACTGGCTCGTGAGCAAAAAAGCCTGGGAGGAGCGCTTCGGACAGGATGGGCGGTTCAGCCTGCGGCTGGAGCCCGGGCAGGCCCGGGCCTACGGGCGGGAATTTTTCGAGTACAGCCACCCGCTGTTTGTCCAGGCCCTGCTGACCTTTGCCATGCTGAGCGTGGAACGCTGGCTGCTCCAGTGGTTTGACGGCAGCACCCAGCAGGCCTACTACGCCCTTGCCCAGAAGGTCTGCATCGCCTGTTTTCTCTTTGTCTCCGCCATGACGCCGCTCATCATGCGCGAATTTTCCATTGCCTGGGGCAAAAAGGACATGGAAGGCATGGGCCGCCTCATGCAGCGTTTTGCCCCCCTGCTCTACGCCGTTGCCGCCTATTTTTCCTGCTTCAGCGCTGTGGAGGCCGGCGCGCTGGTCAATCTGTTCGGTGGGGAGGCGTTTGCCCCCGCCGTCCTGACGGTGCAAATCATGGCCCTGTACCCGCTGCATCAGGCCTACATGCAGCTTGCCAGTTCCGTCTTCCATGCCGCCGGGCGTACCCGAACCACACGCAACATCACCATGCTGGACGCCGTATACGGTTTTGCCGCCGTCTGGCTGCTGCTCGCGCCGGAAGAGTATTTCGGCCTGCATCTGGGCGCGGTGGGACTGGCCTGCAAGACCGTCGGCGTGCAGTTTGTCACGGTCAATATCCAGCTCTACATGGCCTCGCGGCTCATTCCCTTTTCCTGGCTGCGCAATCTGGCGCATCAGTTCTGGAGCCTTGCCGTCCTGTTCGGCCTTGCCTGGAGCTGCCACGAACTGACCCTGCTGCTCGGTCTGGGGGACGTCACCTCCCTGCCGCGCTTTCTCTGCTCCGGAGTGCTCTATACGCTGGCTGTGGGCCTTGCCCTCTTGCTGCTGCCCGCGCTGGCCGGTCTGCAACGTGCCGAACTGACGGCCTTTGTTGCGCGCTTCCTGCCGGGACGTCGCTGAGCACGGCCTCCCCGAGGAGCAGGGCAACCGGCAAGCAGCGTCCGCACAGCACGTTTCGACGCAGGAAACCTGCCCTGCCGTACGCGGTCGAATCCCGCAGCAGCGACCAGAGGAGCGATCCCGGGTTTCTCCCGCCCCGACTCTTCGTCCACGCCCATGAAAAAAGGGCGGGAATCGCTTCCCGCCCTTCCGCATATGCGGCATATCGCACGCTAACCGCGCTTCATGTCTTCGATGAGTCGTGCCAGCTGCTGCGTCTGATGAGCCAGATCGGACACCGCCTGCGCCGCCTGGCTCATGGCCTGGGCGGACTGGGTGGACATGTCGTTGACCTGCAGGATGGAACGGTTGATTTCCTCGCTGGCCGCGGACTGCTGCTCGCTGGCCGCGGCAATGGCGCTGACCTGATCCGCCGTCTGATCCGCGTCCTGTACGATACCGTCCAGTGCGCTGCCCGATTCATTGGCAAATTCCGTGGCCTGCTCCACTTCCTTCACGGCGCGCTCCACCGCTTCGGAACTCTTGTTTGTGCTCTCCTGAATGGCGCGGATGGCATTGCCCACATCGGCGGTGGAGGACATGGTCTTTTCAGCCAGCTTGCGCACCTCGTCCGCCACCACGGCAAAGCCTCGTCCGGCCTCACCGGCACGGGCCGCCTCAATGGCCGCATTGAGCGCCAGCAGATTGGTCTGATCGGCAATATCGGATATGACGCCCATGATTTGGTCAATGGCCTGCGCATGGGAATTGAGCTGAACCATATCCGTCTTGAGCGCCAGAGAAAGCTCATGCACCCGCTGGATGCTCCCCAGCGCCTTACGCACGATTACCGCACCATCACTGGCCTTGTGGCGAGTTTCGCCGGACATCTGCGAAGCGCTTCCCGCATTCTTGGCCACTTCCTGCACGGTGGCGTTCATTTCGTTCATGGCCGTAGCGGCCTCGGAAAGACGCGTGGCCGACTCTGTGGCCGAATGATTGGACTGCTCAATCTGGGCCGAAAGCTGCGTTGCCGCAGAGGAAATGACATTGACGATGCTTTCCAGCTGACCTGCCGCCGCAAGCATGCCGTCACGCTTGGCGCTTTCCGCGCGACGGGCAGCCTCCTCGGCCTCGGCCTTGGCGGCATGCGCCGCAGCCGTCGCCTGCTGCGCTGCCTGCGCCTTGTCCTCACTCTCCTTGAGCAGACGGCGCAGCCCATCAATCATCCGCCGGATGCCCTGAGAAAGGACGCTCAGTTCGTCGCCGCGCCGCTCGTTGCGCGCAAGCTGGGCATCTTCATCCGCCGCAAGCTGGAGGTCGCCGTCGGCCACATGGCTGACCACGCGGGACGTGCCGGACAACCCGTTGGCCACACCACGCATGTTAAAGAAGATGATGAGACCGACCACAAGGCCGCCCAGCACCACAAGGACGGTACTGAGCAGGAAAAGGCGGTTGATGGGCGTATAGATTTCCGTGGTGCTGACTTCCAGGCAGACCCACCAGTTCATATCGGGCAGAAATTTGAAATAAACGGCATGAATATCGCCGTCTTCCTTGGTGTAGTAGAGATGCCCCTCGTTCTTGCCGAGCAGCTCCCTCACATGCGGCACGTCGGCATCCACGCGTCCGATCTGCTTGCTGTCGGGATACAGGACGAGCATGCCGGACTTGTTGTAGACGTAAGCCTGGCCTTCTTCGCCCAGCGATACCCGATTGGTCGTCAGTCCAGCAAGCGAGGCACTGTCCAGCCTGAGGAAGACCAGCCCCAGCGTTTTCCCGTTGCGTGTCACCGGCAGAGAAACAATGGATGCCGTGCGCTTGTTGGTCTTGTTCTGCACGTCTTCCACGCCGTAGTCGCCGGAGCTCATGGATGCCCTGAAGTATTGCCGTGCGCTCACGTCCAGCCCCAGGGAGGCCTCATCCGAATGCAGCACGATCCTGCCTGCGGGGTCCGTTACGCCGACGCCGTCGATGAGGCTGTAGGTACGATCCATATTCTGAAGGAAGGAAGTGGCGCGCGCGCCCAATTCCTTCAGGGTCTCGGTCGGAGCACCGTCTGCCCGTGCCTCGAGATACGAAACAAGCTGCGGAGCCTCCACGGTGGAACGCAGGACGCCCCGCAAAAGGGTAGAGGCCGTGCGCAGTTCACTCAGCTGCAAATCCGTCATGGTGGTGAGGTCGGCCGCCAGCTGCGTACGCAACGCATCGCGTGAAGCCACATAGTTGACGGCAGCCACTACCGCAAGGCCGATAAGGGCCGGAACCAGCACAAACAGCAGCATTTTTGTCAGCAGACGCATTTTCATAGCATTCTCTGGAAAACGGAATGGTATGATGCCGGACAGGCCCTCATCCCCAATCACTTCAGTTGCGGGGAATATTGTTTTTTCGGGAGTCCGGCCAGTTCCCCTGCTGCCGCACTCCCCTTCCTGCGCTACGGAGCATGCCGGCTCCGTCTTCGACTAGAGTTCGCCGGTGCCCCACGTCGCTATCACGAGGTCATAGAGCTTTTCCGAAAGGGCCTTGAGGTCGGGCTTGGTATACTGGACATTGGCGCCCACCACGCCGCACTTGCGGGCCAGACTTTCATTGATCATGGACGAGAAGATGGCCACCGGCAAGGACTTGAGGATGGAGTCCTCCTTGACGCGCTTGCACAGGGCCAGCCCGTCCATGGTCGGCATTTCGATATCCGAGATGATCCCCTGCAGGTAATGGGAGATGGGGACATTGTTCTCCTCGCACAGGCGGCGCAGGCGGCAGAGCTCATTCCAGGCCTCCTGCCCGTTGACGCATTGCTGTACCTGAAAGCGTCCTTCCTTGGTCAGCAGGTCGAGCACCAGCGCCCTGATGGAGGAGGAGTCGTCCACATGCAGAATCTTGTAGACGCGACCGTCCACAGGCGCCTTGGCCGTCTCCAGATCGAAGCGGATGGCCATGGCCGGGTGCAGCTCGGCCACAATGGCCTCAAGGTCGAGCAGAAAGATGACGCGCTCTTCGAGGCGCACCACGCCGATGACCGAACTCTGGCTGATGTTCTGCAGGAACTTGCCGGGCGCTTCCACGTCCGTCCAGCTCAGGCGGTAAATGCGGTTGACCCCGGAAACCAGAAAACCGGTGCAGACCGTATTGAATTCCGTCACGATGATTTTGGCGTCATCGTTGGCAATGGGCGTGCTGCCCAGATATTTCGCCATGTCGATGAGCGGAACGATGCGCCCGTTACGGTGGGAGAAGGCCCCCAGCACGGCGGGATGACGCATCTCCGGCATGGCCGTGACATTCTGTCGGCGAATGATCTCCACCACCTTGGCCACATTCAGCCCGTAATGTCCTTCGTACCCGTCCTGATTGACATAAAACTCAACGATTTCCAGTTCATTGGTGCCGGTTTCAAGAAGAATATTTGTCTGCGACATAGGTACTCCGGATGGGGCAATACAAACTTCATACAAAGTTTTCACCAAATCTTTACGGCAGGCCGTGAAAAAAGATTAGCGCCCCCGTCGAAAAGAGGACGGGGGCGCCTGTCGCAGCAATGAGAGCATTTTACCTTTGAAAAAGGCAAAATGCGAGGCGGCGACACAGCGCCGCCCGGCCCGAAGTAAGCGGAAAAACCGTATTTTTTCCGCGAAGCACCAGACCGTAAAAATGCTCTGGAAAGGATATTATTTTGCAAAGAGTTCCGTGGACATGTAGCGCTCTCCGGTATCACAGGCGAGCGTAACGATATTTTTTCCGCGCATGGCCGGGCGGGCAGCCACCCGCAGGGCGGCGGCCACGTTGGCCCCCGTGGATATGCCCGCGCAGACGCCGCAGGTACGCATGAGCAGCCGGGCGGTGCGCAGGGCTTCTTCCGTCGTGACGGTCAGAACGCCGTCAAGCAGTTCCCGGTCCAGAATGGACGGCACAAAGTTTGCGCCGATGCCCTGAATGCCGTGCGGCCCCGCCTTGCCGCCGGACAGCAGCGGCGATTCGGCCGGCTCCACCGCAAATACGCTGACGTCCGTTCCGTTTTCCTTGAGATAGCGCCCGATGCCCGTAATGGAGGAGCCGGAGCCCACACCGGCCACCAGCACCTGCATGGTTCCCACACTGTCGTGAAAGATTTCCGGCCCGGTCGTGCTGTAGTGCGCTTCCACGGCCCAGGGATTGGTAAACTGGCCGAGAATGATGCCGCCACGCTCCGCGGCAAGCTGTTCCGCCGCCTTGAGCGCGCCTCCCATGCCGTCCGCGGCCGGCGTCAGCACGACCTCGGCCCCCAGAGCCGCCAGCAGACGCCGCCGCTCGATGCTCATGGTTTCCGGCATGGTCAGGACGCATTTCAGCCCGCGTACCGCCGCCACCAGCGCAAGACCGATGCCGAGATTACCGCTGGTGGCCTCCACCAGCGTGCCGCCGGGGAGCACATCCCCTCTGTCGAGGGCACGATCCACCATGTGAAAGGCCACACGATCCTTGATGGAACCGCCGGGATTGCAATTTTCCAGCTTGAGCCAGACCCTGCCGGGCAGGTCGCTGCACAAGGGGGAGAGTTGTAACAAGGGGGTATTGCCGATGCTTTGCAGAACCGTGGTCAGCATGGAGTCCTCTCTGTGCGATATTTTTTTAATGATAGGTCAAAGCGTCTTTGTTGGCAACGCAAGCCCTTCTTGACAGTCTCACGGGACAGGACGTAGCCTTTTTCAGAAGGAGAAGGGCGATTTTCGCCCGGTGAATCATCCCTGTTGTCAGCCCTCAAGGAGTTGCCCATGAAGTTCATTCGTCCCTGTCTTCTGGCCCTTGCCGCGTGCGCCCTTGCCCTGAGCCTCGGCGTCCGGACGGCCGCGGCCAAGGCTGATGTCGTCGAGCTCTATGCCAATGCCGTCATCAGCGCCGACACGGAAATGCTGGAAAAGATTCTTGCCCCCAACTACTGGCATGTCGCCGCCAACGGCCACATTCAGGACAAGGAACACTTCATTGCCAGCATCAGGAACAAGCAACTTGTCATCAATCATCTGACGCTGACCAACCTGCGCCGCGGTATGGTCGGCGAATGCACGCTCATGACGGGCAACGGCATTCTGCGCGGCAAGGCGACGCCTGCCCTGCCTGAGGGGCTGATGCGCTATTCCATCGTCATCGCCAAGAACGGCGATAAGGAGCAGGTCGTCCTGTTCCAGGCTACCCCCGTTGTGCCGTCCGCGGACTGCAAGGACGGCAATTGCGCCATTCGCTAATCGTGAGGAACTCCGCATGAAACTTTGCCTGTTCAGCCTCGCCGCACTTTCGGTACTGACGCTGGCGCCCTTGCAGGATGCGCAGGCCGGTTTTCTCGGCCCCAGCAATGCCGCGGCTCCCGCGACCTCGCTTGCGGAATGCGCCGGCGCCGAGGAAATGAGCACCTGCGTCCTGACCGGACGCCTGACTCGCCATGAGAACCGTAACCGCTATCTCTTTGAAGCCGAAGGCGGCCAGATGATCGTGGATATTCCGCCGCACGTCTTCGGTCAGATCGATGTCCGGCCGGAGCAGACCGTCCGCCTTACCGGCGAGATCGGCGGCAAGCGCCACCCGGATCGGCAGGACCCGCACCTGCGTGTCCGCTATATTGAAGTTCTGCCCTGAAAACAGTGAAAGCTGCCCCATTGCGGGAGAACTGAACCAGATGCCGCCGGCGACCCTGAAAATGGACAAGCCGGCGGCATACCTGTATCCTGAGAGATACCATCACCCAGGACATATCCATGACCAGGCTCTGCTTCTTGCTGTTGCTGCTGGCCGCTTTGGGCGGTTTGCCCATGATCTTCAGCCCGTTATCCAACGAGGCCATCCTC
>CALVGJ010000220.1 GCA_944327045.1 uncultured Desulfovibrio sp. | reverse complement strand
GTTGCGGGTAGTCGCTCTCGCGACTACCGGAGCAATCCACATTTTCAATGTGGAATTGCTCTAACCGCCGATGATGTAGCGAGAACGCTTCCCCAGAGCTTTCTTGAGTCCGTACACAAGCGCTACGCACAGCCCCATCTCCAGAATGGCCACCAGCAGGGAAACCGGTACGAGGCTGCCCCAGAGTCCCAGCAGTGCCGGAAACAGAAAGGGATCGCAGATGTTCTGCACAATGACGTGCAGGAAGAAAAGCGGAAAACTGTAGCGCGCCAGCAAATCGAGCAAGGAACTCGGCGTTCGCTTGTGCTCCAGCAGCAGGATGGCGCACATGCCGAGGGCTGTTTTCTGAAGGAAATAGGCCGTTTCCGTGTTGGGGATAAAATCAAGATAAAAGTTGATGAAGATAAGCGCCGTGGTGAGGACGGCGATATGCACAATGCTGCGGATATGCCGGATGATGAAATCCATGCACATTTCCCTGTTGCGGGCAAAAAAGATGCCCAGCAGAAAGACGGGAAGAAAATAGCAGTAATTGCGGAAGAAAAAGAGCAGGCCGCGCGGTACCATGAGCGGCAGAACGCAGAGCGGCACCAGCAGACGCCCGAGCAAGGCGGTATTCATGTAGAAAAACAGCGGGCTGATGACAAAGACGGACAAGATGAAAGGGATGTACCAGTACGGCGTCAGGCTGGCCGTTCCGTACAGCAGGCATGTCAGCACGTCTTCCGCCGATGTGAGGGGCATTCCCTCGTTGATGAAGGCCGGAAATGCGCCGCCGCACCAGAAGATAAGGCTTCCGGCAAGCAGCAGCAGGCAGGAAATGATGAGATAGGGCGTCAGCACATTGCGTATCTTGGCCTTGTAGAAGGCCAAGACCGAAAAGGGCTTTTTCCGATTCACATACTCGAAAAGATAGCCGGAGATAAAGATGAAATAGATGGTGCTGGAATGAAAGAAGGTATCGCTCAGGGCGGTGATGAGACGTTTTTCCGTCTCAAAGCCGTCGAGGAAGGCGGGCTCGTGCCACAAATGGGTCAGCATCACGGAAAGGATGGCAAAGGCCCGAAAATAGTGGAAGGTCATATCATATTTCTTGTCGGTCATGCAGGGAGTTCCTCCTGACGGGGACGGAGCGGACGCGCGGTTGCGCAGAGGAAAGCAATGTGCGAGGGGGGATTTTTCCGCAGGTAGCAGAAAGTTCTCCGCCCGTAAAGCAAAAACCGTCGGTACGCCCCGCACGGGATGGCCGCCGCTCCGGCTTGCCTGAAGGAAGTCCCTTCTGCTATGCAAAGAAAAGACTCTTCCGCTGGCGAAGAGCCGCCATTTGCCCTTTTTTCGGGAGGAAAACATGTCCGAGGATCGGCAGAAACAACAGCATGCCGCCCAGACCGTGGGCGAACGAGTGCGCTCCTTTCGGGAGGCGCGTGGAATGGACAGAGAAACGCTGGCCGCGGATGCCAGCCTGAGCGTGGAGTTTGTGGAGCGGCTGGAAAACGGCGAAGTCTACCCGGCCATCGGCCCCATGCAGAAGGTGGCCCGTGCCCTCGGCCTGCGTCTGGGCACCTTTCTGGACGATCAGTTCACCCGGGACCCCATCATCAGCAACATCCACGATACCGGGTCGGACCCCTGTCTGCATACGGGCAGCATGCCGCGCCCGAGCTATATCTACCATGCGCTGGGCAAGGGCAAGAACGACCGCAACATGGAACCGTTCTGCATCGAAATCTATCCGGATGCCGAAAATGCCGTCCGCAAGACCAGCTCACATCAGGGCGAGGAATTCGTTCTCGTGCTGGAAGGCGAGTTGCTGGTGGTCTACGGCCGGGAAACCCATATCCTCACGGCCGGACAGACCATTTATTATAATTCCATCGTACCCCACTACGTGGGCCCGGCCAATGACAAGCCGGTGCGCATCCTTGCCGTGACCTACAACCCCTAGGGTTTGTCGACATAAATTTTACAAATAATTTCAATAGATAAATAAGCATACTGTACGCATTCCGCTTGCCTTTGGGCGGGGTTGCCTTGCGTCCCTGACTCTTCTCCCGGAAAAGCTCGCTGGGGAAGGGATAGAGGGCTTGGGAGGAAGGAAAAACCGCTCCCGCGTCGGCAGCAACCGAAAGACGGCCGCAGGCCGTGCCCGTTGCACCGAAGGAAGCTACGGGCATCGACAGCAGAGCGCGACCCGACGGGCCACCCGGCGAGACCCTGCACCGCGTTCCCGGCGTCCGCGACGCCGGAACGCCCTGCCGTGCGTGCGCGCACATTGCGGAGGAGCACTTATGGATGAAAAGGTTCGCGAACGTCAGGCGCAATTTGTCCTGCGCGAAAAGACGCTGGGCCAGATTCTGGACGAAACCGTGGCGCGCTTCCCGGACAGGGACGCCGTGATATATGCCGACCGCAACTACCGCAAGACCTGGCGGGAGTTTGCCGAGGTCGTGGATAATTTCGCCAAGGGGCTGATGGCGCTGGGCGTGCAGAAAGGAGAAAAGGTCGCCGTCTGGGCCACCAATGTGCCCTACTGGGTGGCCCTGCAATTCGCCACCGCCAAGATCGGCGCCATCCTGCTGACGGTCAACACCAATTACCGGGAGCATGAACTGCGCTACCTGCTGCAGCAGTCCGAATGCGAGAACATCTTTCTCATCGACAGCCTGCGCGATCATGACTATGTGGACACCCTCTACAAGATCGCGCCCGAACTGCGGGTACAATCACGGGGCGAGCTGCGCTGCCGGGACCTGCCGCACCTGAAACGGGTCTGCTTTCTCGGTGCGGAAAAATACCGCGGCATGTATTCCGTGCCGGAAATCATGGCCATGTCCGTCATGGTGGATGACGAGGAATACGCGGCGCGGCAGGCATCCCTTGATCCCTGGGACGCCATCAACATGCAGTATACGTCCGGTACCACGGGCTTTCCCAAGGGGGTCATGCTCACCCATGTGGGCGTGGGCCTCAACGGGTACTGGATCGGTCGCCACCAGCGCTTTACCGAACAAGATCGCGTCTGCCTGCCGGTACCGCTTTTCCACTGCTTCGGTTGCGTGCTGGGTGTCTCGGCCTGCGTCAATCACGGGGCCTGCATGGTCATTCTGGAGTCCTACAATCCCCTGCAGGTGCTTGCCGCCGTGGACAGCGAGCGCTGCACCGCCCTCTACGGCGTGCCGACCATGTTTCTGGCGGAGCTGGAGCACAAGATGTTCAAGCGCTTTGACGTCTCCAGTCTGCGCACGGGCATCATGGCCGGTTCCGTCTGCCCGGAATCGCTCATGCGGCGCGTGGTGGATGAAATGAACATGAAGGAAATCACCATCTGTTACGGCCTGACCGAAGGCTCGCCCGTCATGACGCAATCGGACATTCACGACCCGCTGCCCCTGCGCTGCGAGACCGTAGGCTGCGCCATGCCCGGCATCGAGGTACGCGTGGCTGACCCGGATACCTGCGAAGAACTGCCGCGCGGGCAGGTGGGGGAAATCATCTGCCGCGGCTACAACGTCATGAAGGGCTACTACAAGATGCCCGAAGAAACGGCAAAGGCCATTTCCCCTGACGGCTGGCTGCATTCCGGCGACCTCGGCGTCATGGACGAAAACGGCTATGTACGGGTCACCGGCCGCATCAAGGACATGATCATCCGCGGCGGGGAAAACGTCTATCCACGCGAGGTGGAGGAATTCCTGCTGGAAATGCCCGGCGTGCTGGATGTGCAGGTGGTAGCCGTGCCCAGCCGCAAGTACGGCGAGGAGGTGGGCGCATTCCTCATTCCCCGGCCCGGTGTGGAACTGGCTCCGGAAGATGTGCGGGCCTTCTGCCGGGGCAAGATCGCCTGGTACAAGGTGCCGAAATACGTTGCCGTCATTTCCGGTTTTCCGCTTACGGCCAGCGGAAAGATTCAAAAATACAAATTGCGGGAAATGGCCGCCGAGCGCTGGCCGGAAGCCATGCAAAAATAGGGCTTCCCCGCCGCTGTCCCATGCCTGCCCCCTGGCTGGACTTTCCGCATGAACCCTAAAGGAACCCAGATGAAAAAGGCCACGCCCCTGCCAGAACCCTGGTCGGAAACCGAAACACCCCCGCACAGCACGGCCCTGCCCGGCGCACGGGATGTGCTTTTGCCGCGGGACCCGGCTTCCCCGGCTGCCGCAAAGGACGATACGTCCTGTCCGCCGTCGGCTGCCGTCGACATGTCCGTAACGCCGGAGGGTATCTCCCGCGAGGCGCAGGCTCCCGCGACGGAAAAATTGGCGGACATCCCCCTGCCCGGCGAAAACTTTCTTCTGGAAGAAGAACCGAAACGAAATGACACGGGCACGACGGCTGCCTGTCCCGGGCAGGCGCAATGCCCGCTGGCCCGCATTCCCGAAAGCGCCTGGAAGGAGCTTTTCCGTCGCCCCTTCCGGCGGCGGCATCCCGTGATTTTCTGGGGCATTGTTCTGCTGGTGCTGGCTGGCCTTGCGTCCGCCCTGCTGCTGGATGAGGACGATTTTGTCGGTGATCGCATCGCTCTGCTGGAAGTTCGCGGCCCCATCAGTGATGTGCGGCCCCATCTGGACTGGCTGGATCGGCTGGCCGCCAATCCGGACGTCAAGGGGTTGCTGGTGCGGGTGGACTCTCCCGGCGGCAGCGCCGCGGCTTCGCAGGAGCTTTACGAGGCGCTGGCCGCTCTGGGCAAGCGCATCCCCGTGGCCGTTTCCATGGGCAGCACGGCCGCATCCGGCGGTCTGATGGTCAGCATGGCGGGCAAGCGCATCTTTGCCAATGCCGCCACGGTAACGGGCTCCATCGGCGTGCGCATGGACATTCCCCAGATTCGCCAGCTGCTGGACAAAATCGGCGTGGGGCAGGAAACCCTAACCACCGGCCCCTACAAGGATGCCGGTTCCATGCTGCGCTCGCTGACGCGCGAAGAACGGGAATATTTTGAAGCCCTGCTCAAGGACATGCACGACATCTTTGTCGCTATCGTGGCGGAAGCGCGCAACATGCCGCGAGCCAAGGCCGCGGAGCTTGCCTCGGGCAAGGTCTTTACCGGTCGTGAGGCGCTCCGGCTGGGACTGGTGGACGAGCTGGGCACGGTCGGCGACGCACGGCGCTGGCTGGCCGAGCAGTGCCGTGTGCCGGCCACACGCAAGCTGCTGCAACGGCCTCGGGAAGACAAATGGTGGCGGCAGCCCCTGCAGAGCCTTTTACAGACGCTGCTGCACCTGGATACGGCTGCCGCTGGCAACAGTCCGGCCTTTCTGTATCAGATGTAGACGATTTCCGCCGCCCGGCGTGAGAACATTTTCCGTGTGAAACGCAAAGAGTTTCACAGCATACGGTCTGTCGTTTCGCGGGAAAACGCGGTTTTTCCGCTCTCTTTTGATCGGACGGCGCTGTGCCGCCGCCTCTCGTTTTGCTTTTGCAATACCAAAATGCTCTAACGCCGGAGCCGCCTTCCCCGTGAAGACGCTCCGGCGTTTTTGCAGTGGCGAACGGCAGGCCGTGCCCCTAGATGTAGAGTGTCAACACGTTGTTCACCCTCTGCTCAGACATGAAGCTGGAGGTTTTCTGCCAAGAGCCGAATGGGGGCGAACAAAATTGTAATGATGCGTCCATTTCGACAAGTAGGCTGCCCTTTTCCATGAGTGGGTATACGTTTGCGCGTATGCCCACTCTTTCAATGCCGTCTGGATAAATCGTTCGGCCTTGCCGTTGGTTTGTGGCCGGTACGGCCGGGTTCTTTTGTGCTGTATACCGAACTCACGACATGCTTCACCAAATTTGCGGGATTTATAGCAGGCCCCATTATCCGTAAGGATACGCTCGACCTTTATGCCCTGCGCCGTATACCAGGCGACGACATGCCAGAGGAATTCCACCGCTGATTCCGCCGTCTCGTCCGGGTGGATCGCTGTGCAGGCCACACGCGAAGCATCATCGATGCAAACATGCAGATATTCCCAGCCGGGACGGCGACGACAAACTTGACGTGTTCCCGCTTTTTGGTGTCCCACACCGTCAATCTTCCCCAGTCGCTTGATGTCGATATGCAACATTTGCCCGGGCTTTTCCCACTGATAACGCCGCACTGGAGGTTTTGCCTCCAGAGAGGTAAGGCGCGAGCAGCCAAGTTTACGCAAGGCGCGAAAGACAGAACTCCGACCAAGTTCCAGCCGGGACGCTATCTCATCCCCAGTCAAACGCTTCCGTCGTAGAAAGAAAATCTCTTCGTAGGTCCTTTCCGTCAGCTTGCTCCGACAGCGCAGGGGACGGGAACTTTTGTCCGCAAGCGCCTCGACGCCGCCCTGCCGGTAACGACGTTTCCATTTTCTGGCGGTACGCAGGCTTACGCCGAATCCCGCGGCGACGGCAGCGGCGGGCATACTGTCCATCCGCCGAACCA
>CALVGJ010000219.1 GCA_944327045.1 uncultured Desulfovibrio sp. | reverse complement strand
ATCGCCCATGCTAGCGCACTCCGAAAGGTTTGGGACGGATCATGTCCAGAAGCGGGGTCAGCATGTTGACCAGCAGGATGGCAAAGGGCGTACCGTCCGTGTAGACGCCGTATTTGCGTATGGCCATGACCAGCCCGCCGCCGATGAGCCCGTAAAGGAACATGGGCAGCGGGCGCGAAGGAGCGTTGGCGGGATCGGTAATCAGAAAGAAACCGGCCAGCATGACCGAACCCGTGCAGAGATGATAGAGCGGCGAAGCGTTCAGCAGGGGGTCCGAAGCGTGGAAAATGGCCGCGATGCCCGCCACGCCGAGGAAGAATCCCAGAGCCGAATGCCAGCGCAGTATTCCCCGCATGCAGAGCAGGGAACCGCCCACAAAGAGCGCCCCGATCTGTCCGGCTCCGAGGCCGTTGATCTGGCGGCCGAGCAGCAGATCCGCCAGGGGAATGTGGGCTGCCTGTTCGGCGCCGAAGAACTTGAGGCGCACCAGCGGGTCCACAAAGCTTGTTCCCAGCGAAGCGGCATTGGCGTCCATATGCAGGGGAAAGGAAACGAAGAGCACGGCCCAGCCCACCAGGACGGTATTGACCGGATTGGCTCCCAGGCCGCCGAAGGCCATCTTGCCCAGCGTAATGGACGCGACCGCACCCAGAACGACCAGCCACCACGGGGAATCCGCCGGCAGCAGAAAGGCCAGCAGCAGCCCCGAGCAGACGGCCGTCAGATCGTCCACGGCCAGCTCGCGCCCCATGAGTTTCTGGCAGAGAGCCTCCACCGCCACACAGACGGCAATGCTCAGGGCCATGACGCGCACGGCGGGCAGGCCCCAGTTCCAGACGGCAAAGCAGACGGCGGGCAGCAGCGCCGCCAGAATGTAGAGACTTTGCCGCCGGATGCTGCGCCCGCAATGCCAGTAGGGCGGCGCGCTCATGGCCAGCAGAACGGAAGACGATGCGCTAGTCATCAGTTGCCTCCTTGGGCGGCGCCGGACGCGGCTTCACCCTGTCCGACGGGTTTCAGTTCTTCCAGACGCCGGACGGCATCGGCCTCGGCCAGCTTGTGCTTGGCCAGACGGATATACTGCAGGACGGGACGCCGCGCGATGCAGACATAGCCGCAGAGGCCGCATTCCAGACACTGTTCCACGTATTCCTTGCGGGCCCGTTCGTGCAGTGCGAACTCCGCATAGCGGCTCAGCAGATTGGGACTCAGACGGGCGGGACAGACCAGCACGCAGGCCCCGCAGTTGATGCAGGGGCTGTGCCCTTCCATGACGGGCACGCTGCCCGCCTCCACCACAAAGACGCCCGTGGAGCCCTTGGTGACGCTGCGCGAGAGTTTCTCGATGCTCTCGCCGCGCAGCGGGCCGCCGCGTACCAGCGTATCCCCGTCCCGAAGCTCGATGTTGGCGAAGGCCAGCAGCTCACCGATCATGCTGCCTTCCTTCACGATGTAGTTGCCGGAATGGGTGAAGCTGCCGATGGTGATGACCGTCTCCGTCAGCGGCAGGCCGGTCACGGCCACCCGGCCGAGACTCCAGACGTTGTGCAGTCCCACGATGCCCACGCCTTCGGGCCGTTCCCTGCCGGTCACGGCCTTGACGACCAGCGCGTTGACGCTGGCCGGATAGTGGGAAGGCACATGCACGATTTCCACATCATGATGCTGGAGACGTATTTCCTTGGGCACGGCCAGCAGGATGCGTCTGGCCGGGGAGAGGCGGCGCAGCATCTCCAGCCCGTTGTGCAGGTTGCGCTGGTGCGCCAGCAGCATGGGTTCGGCCCAGGTAACGCCCGGATCGGGATTGAGGCCGTTGATGATGAGCGTCTCGCAATCCTGACCGAGCGAACCGGTATTGAGGCCCAGCCCCTTGAGCACGGGCACAAGGTCCCTGCCCCGTTCGGGCATGGCCAGCAGATCGACCTTCTCCACGCTCTGGGCGGCGGCGCGCAACTCCTCGTCCGGCTCCACCGCTTCCACGAAGATGGATCGTTCGTTGATTTCCGTAATTTTCCCGAAAATGGGCGAGAAGACATCCCCCTTGGCCGGGGAAGGGTGTACCCCCAGCTTCTGGTGGGGATACACCAGCATTTTCTTGCTGACGCCCTCCAGGAGCTTGAAGCCCTCGCGGTTGAGGCGCACCTGACGCGGGCTCGGCCCCTCGCTGAATCGCTGCGTAATGCCGTAGACCAGATGGAATCGCGGGTCCGGCAGCATCTGGAAAAGTTCTTTCATGCTTGCCTCACTTCGAGGTATGACACTGGGCGCACTGCCCCTTCTTGAACGGCCCCTTGCCCGCGCTTTCGTGGCAGCCCATGCACTGCTTGTGGAAAGCGTCCATCCGTCCCAGCAGCAGCTTGTCTCCGCCCGCCTCGTGGCAGACCACGCAGTCGGCATAGAGCGGAGAAACCTTGCTGCGCGCTTCGGCGGGCTGCTCCCGCATGGGCTTCACATCGTGGCAGGACGCGCAGCCGTTGACCTTCTTGGCAAACAGGTCCTCATGGCAGGTCACGCAGCGGGCATGAACGGCATCCCCCAGATTGGGCGGCGTACCGGCCTCGGCAGGCTTGCGCGTGGGGGCGGCCCCGGCCTCGTGACAGTCGGCGCAGTTCTGCGGTTCAGGTTCAATGCCCGTATCCTTGTGGTGGCAGTCCCGGCAATCCAGACCCAGCTCACGGGCATGGCGCTTGTGCCCCCACTTCTTGCGGGCAAGCTCGTAGTGGTGACAGGTGACGCAGGCCTCCGGGTCGTAGCGGGTAACGTGTTCCTTGCGGAACGCCGCATCAAAGGTCTGGCCGTGGCACTGCGCACAGGAACGCACGGCGGCAGGGTCCGGATGGGGCGTCAGACTGTCATGATGACAGGTACTGCACCTCATGTCGGGCAGGGCCGCATGCGCGTTATGGTCAAAGACCACGGCGCCGCCGGCATTGGGCAGCAGGATGCGCTGCGGCGAAACCGGGGCCGCCTGCGGCATGAGCAGGGGCACAGCATAGCCCCCTATGCCGAGGACGGCCAGAACCACGACCACTATGGTCACGGGAAGATAGCGTTTTTGCAAAGCCTTGCCCCTCCTTGTCATGAATGGCGCACCCCGCCGTCATACAATGTCCCGCCGAAAGCGGAGACTCATAGGCAAACATACCAAAACGGCAACTTTTTGTGAAG
>CALVGJ010000218.1 GCA_944327045.1 uncultured Desulfovibrio sp. | reverse complement strand
TTTCTACATCTGAAGCGCTGGCGGGGAATTGCTACACGGTATGCCAAAAGATGTGCCTCTTTTCTTGCCGCCGTTCAAATCAGATGTATATCGTTGTGGGCAAACATAATTTGACGGCACTATCTAGGGCCTGTTAACTCTATTCGTTTCCTGTTTTTTGGGGGGCAGGGGCGCAAAGCCGCTCCCTTCCCGCACAAAAGGTAAAAGGTCTCTGGCATAAAAAAAGGGGGCTCCTTTTGGGAAGGAGCCCCCTTTTGCGCGTATCGTTATTTTCAGTTTGAAGTGCGTTACGTTGCAAACCATACGGCCTTTCGCGGAAAAAAGCGGTTTTCCCGCTCACTTCGGGCCGGGCGACGCTGTGCGCCGCCTCGCGTTCTCCCTTTTTCAAAGGCGGAACGCGCTACTTCCAGAGGTTGCCGTATTTGACGGCAATGCCGTCCGAGCGTTCCACAAGCTTGGCCACAAGCGCGTCGATATCTTCGCTGTTGATGGTGCCCAGTTCGCGGGCCAGCAAGAAGCCCAGATAGCCTTCACCCTGCTTGAATACCCAGCAGACAGAATAGACCGAGCCCACGTTGGGGCGGCTGGGGAATTCCGGCTGTGTGGTGACCAGCAGCTGGAGCTTGGGCTCGTCCTTTTCATTGAGCGCAAAAAGGTTGCTCTGGTTGAAGGCTTCCTTGAGACCGGTGACCAGCCTGGCGCCGATGCTGTCCGTCCCTTCGGCGATAACGGTTACGGCCGTAACTCGGGCATCCGTTTTGGCGGGCTTGTCGGGCTGGGCCTTGCCCGCCTGATCGGGCTGGGCAGCCTGTGCCGAGGTGGTGAGGAAGCCGCCGCACAGCAGGCACAGCAGAGCAAGGGCGCTACAGAACTTTTTCATGGCATTCTCCTTCCGGGTGGGGCAGCAAGCCTGCCCGGCAGCATGTAGTGTATAGATAAATGGTAGATAAAGTCTGGAAAAATGCCAAGTCCCGCGTGCGTGCCTTCTGTGCCGCTCCGGCGGCGGTTGTGGCGCGCACGCTTTCAGGGTAAAGGTCATGGCATGCCTGCCTTGTTCAGGCAATGACTGCGGCGGCGCACAAGGGACTTGTGCACACGGTGGATGCCGTGCCGCTCCTGTGGTCAGGGGCGAGGTCGTCACATCGTTTTTTGAGGCCGGATGCCGTCTTTTCATTCATTTTTTTCAGACAGGGCAAGAAGTTATGCAACGTACACTCGTCGTCGATGCGCTGGCCGCCACGGCGCCGCAGCGCGAGATCACCATTTGCGGCTGGATACGCACCCGGCGTGATGCCAAGGATTTCAGCTTTGTGGAAGTCAATGACGGCTCATGCCTGACCAATATCCAATGTATCGTGGATGCAGGGACGGCCGCGCAGGCCGGACTTGGCGAGGCGTCCACCGGCGCGGCGCTTTCCGTCCGCGGCGAACTGGTGGCCTCTCCGGGCAAGGGGCAGCAATGGGAAATCCGTGCCGCGGCGGTAGAGGTATTCGGCGGCGCTGACCCGGAGACCTTCCCGCTGCAGAAAAAGCGGCATTCGGATGAATTTTTGCGCACCATCGCCCATTTGCGGCCGCGCACCAACAAGTATGGGGCCGCCTTCCGCATCCGTTCCGAAGCGGCACGGGCCGTACACGACTTTTTCCATGAACGGCGTTTTGCCTGGGTGCATACGCCCATTCTTACCGGTTCGGACTGCGAAGGGGCCGGGGAGATGTTCCGCGTGACGACGCTCAACGGCCCGGCCAGCCCGTCGGAAGACTTCTTCGGCCGCAATTGTCACCTGACGGTGTCCGGCCAGCTGGAAGCCGAGGCGCTGGCTCTGGGGCTCGGCCGCGTCTACACCTTCGGCCCCACCTTCCGGGCGGAGAATTCCAACACGCCGCGCCATGCCGCCGAATTCTGGATGATCGAACCGGAAATGGCCTTTGCCGAGCTGGAAGACATCATGGAGCTCGGCGAAGGGCTGACGCGCCATGTGGTGGAACACTGCCTGCGGCATTGCGAAAGCGATCTCAAGCTCTTCGACAACTTTGTGGACAAGGGACTGCTGGAGCGTCTGCAGGGCATGCTGCGCCGGCCTTTTGCGCGCTGCTCCTATGGCGAGGCCATCAATATCCTGCAGGACTGCGGCCGGGAGTTCACCTATCCCGTGGCCTTCGGCGTGGATTTGCAGACCGAGCATGAACGCTATCTTGCTGAAGAGCATTTCCAGCGTCCGGTCATCGTGTACAACTATCCCAGGGAAATCAAGGCATTCTACATGCGCGCCAATGATGACGGCGAAACCGTGGCGGCCATGGACGTGCTTGTGCCGCGCATCGGGGAGCTTATCGGCGGTTCGCAGCGTGAGGAACGTCTGGATCGCCTGGAAGCCCGCATTGCCGAACTGGGGCAGAATCCCGAGGATTACTGGTGGTATCTCGACCTGCGGCGCTTTGGTTCCGCGCCGCATGCGGGCTTCGGGATGGGCTTCGAGCGCCTGCTCATGATGCTGACCGGCATCACCAACATCCGCGATGTCATCCCCTTCCCGCGCACGCCGGGCAGTCTGGAATTTTAGAGCGTTTTAACCGGAAAGTGCTCTGGGAAGGCTCTTTCCCTGACCATGCGAAAGGGGAAGGCGGCTCGCGTCGCCCTCCCCTTTTCTTTTGGGATAGAGCATTTTGCCTTTAGAGCGGATTCGCAGGGAAATTGTGTCCAATTTCCCTGCTGACGCTGCCCTCACAGCACGGAAAAAGCGTGGTTTTTCCGTGTGTTCGGTTGCGGGTAGTCGCTCTCGCGACTACCAGAGCAATCCACATTTTCAATGTGGAATTGCTCTAAAAAAGGCAAAATGTGAGGCGGCGGCACAGCGCCGCCCGGCCCAACGTGAGTGAAAAACTGCGGTTTTTCCGCGAAACGACAGGCCGTATGGAGTGAAACGCAAAGCGTTTCACTCTGAAAATGCTCTGACAGACCGGACTTACCTACCCGTCCGCAAATTCGGGAGACTTACAGACATCCACCCACTGGCCGCCGGTGAGGCGTTCCAGCTCGTCAAGATGGAGTTCCACAGCGTTGTTGGGCGCGCCCGCCGCCGGATAGACCGGATCAAAAGCCCGCAGGCTCTCATCCAGATAGACCGGGACACCCTCCGGCAGGGCAAAGGGACAGACGCCGCCCTGCGGATGCCCCACAAGCTGTTCCAGCTCCGCGCCGGGGATGAAGACGGCTTTCTGGTGGAAGCGGTCCTTGAATTTGCGGTTGTCCAGCCGGGCCGTCCCCATGACGACGATAATGGCCGGGCCTTCCTTGAGCAGGACGGAAAGGCTTTTGGCAATGCGTCCGGGTTCGCATTGCAGGGCCTGCGCCGCCAGTTCCACCGTGGCGCTGGAAACGGCAAACTCCCGGTAGCGGTCAGCCAGTCCTCCGGCTGCCAGTTGTTCCTTGACCGCGTCTACACGCATGATGCGACTCCTTGTTGTACCCTCGTGGCGCGCGGGGAGCGTCGTCCCTTCCCCGCGCGAAAGGTCATGCCGCGCGCATGTGGCTATCAGGCAAGTTCCGCGGGCAGAGGCCCGAAGGCTTCCTCGTAGCGGCGGCGGAATTCGGCATAGGTGAACTGATGGGCCTGCGTGCCGAGCTGCTCGATGGCGTAGCAGGCGCTCACTGCGCCGACCTTGGCCGCTTCGGGCATGGAGAGGCCGCGGGAAAGGCCCTTGAGCAGACCGGAGCGGTGACTGTCGCCCGCGCCGGTGGGGTCCTTCACCTCGCCGCAGGGGATGGCCGGGATATGCACGTCCACGCCCTGCGCGTTGCGGACGCGCTGCCCCTTGGCCCCGAGGGTGGTCACCAGCCAGCCCGTGAGCTGGAGGAGTTCTTCCTCGCTCTTGCCGGTGGTCTTGCAGACCATGCCGATCTCATAGTCGTTGGTGACGCAGGCATAGGAACCGGTAATGGCGTCCAGCAGGTCGTCGGCACTCAGGACAGGGAGCTGCTGACCGGGGTCATAGATGTAGCGGACGCCCTTTTCCCGGAAGAAGCGCGGCAGACGGCGCATGTCCTCCAGATTGCCGGGAGAGACGATGGCCCAGTCCCTGGCCGGGTCAAGATGGGGGAAATCGTAGCTGGCGGGCAGGGTCATGGCTCCGGGATAGAAACCGGTAATCTGATTGTTGTTGCGGTCGGTGGTAATGTAGCAGAGCGCGGTAAAGACGTCCGCATCGCGGCGGATGCCTTCGGTGGAGAGGCCCATTTCTTCCAGGGCGGCGGCATAACCCGCAAAGTCACGTCCGGCCGAGGCCACGATGAGCGGTTTTTCCTCCAGCAGGGCCAGCGTATAGGCGATGTTGCCCGCGCAGCCGCCGCGCAGCTCGTTCATGCTGTCCACCATGAAGCTCACGCTGAGCATGTGCAGCTTGTCCATGAGCACATGGTCCTGAAAGTTGCCGTCAAAGGTCATGATGCGGTCAAAGGCCAGAGAGCCGGAAACATAGATGGCCATGAGATTTCCTTACAGGGGTTGGAGGTGGGCGGCGTCTTGCCGCAAGGGCAGGCTGTTTTCCCCGATCCAGCGCAGAAAGTCGGTATTGCCTTCCGTAATGGGGACGGCCGTTATGCAGGGTACGTCATGCGGATGGCGGGCCAGCACATGGGCGCGAAAGTCCGCGAAGGCTGCCCTGCTCACCTGAGCCAGCAGCACGATTTCCGCAGCCTGACAGACCTTTTCCTGCCAGCGGTAAACGGAAAGAGCGCCGGGCAGGATGTTGACGCCCGCGGCCAGCCGGGCTTCCACGAGTTCATGGGCCAGCAGCCGGACGGCCTCAAGGCCGCACGGGCGTTGGGATGCTTCCTCCGTCGCGTCGGGCGCGTCCCGCAGACAGCCTTCCCGGGGAAAGGTGACATAGACAAGCAGCATGGTTCGGGTCTTCGCTAGATGAGGAAATGAAGGTCTGACCGATAGCACATCGCGCCGCAAAACAAAAGGGCCGCCTCTCCTCCGCCGCGGCAAGGGCATGCCGGACGGCAGCGGTGCAGGTTCGCATGTCCGGCAAATGACTTGTCCCCCCGGAAGGGCTGTGGCATAGAAGGCGCATGAGCACCGGAACCTCCCTTCCCCGTGGCGCGCTCTCCCGCGCCGAAGCCGTCCTTGCCGCCCTGCGGGAACGCTATCCCCGTCCGGCTACCCATCTGGTGGCCGCCAATGCCTGGGAGCTGCTGGTGGCCACCGTGCTGGCGGCCCAGTGCACGGATGCCCGCGTCAACACCGTCACGCCCGAACTGTTCCGACGCTGGCCCGGCCCGGCAGAACTGGCCCGAACCACGCAGGAGGAGCTGGAGACCGTCATCCGCCCCACGGGCTTTTATCACAGCAAGGCCAGAAATCTGCTGGGGGCCGCCCGCCGCGTCTGCGAGGTCTACGGCGGGGAGGTGCCCGCGCGTCTTGACGAGCTGATCACCCTGCCCGGCGTGGCGCGCAAGACGGCCAACGTGGTGCTGTTCGGCGCTTTCGGCATCAATGAAGGGCTGGCGGTGGACACGCACGTCAAGCGCATCAGCTACCGGCTGGGACTGACCGCCCAGACCGACCCCGTGGCGGTGGAAAAGGACCTCATGCGTCTTTTTCCCCGTAGCGAATGGGGAGACGTCAACCATCGCATGGTCTGGTTCGGGCGGGATGTCTGCCATGCCCGCTCCCCTCGTTGCGACGTGTGCGAACTCTCCGAAATCTGCCCCCGGCGGGAGCCTCCGCGCGAGGGGCGGGGACGGGCCGCATCGGCCCGCAAAAGGCCCGCCGGATAAGCCTGTCCGGGCACAGGAATTTGATTTTCTGCCATTAAGCTGCCTGTAAAGCGGACGATAAGGTAGCCAGAAGCGCTTTACTGGAAGGGTCTGTCACATGAGCCAAGTCAGCCTGCTTGAAGCCAAGAACAACGAGCTGGAAATCATCGAATTTCTCCTGACGGAAGAACTGCCCGACGGTTCGACCTATACGGGGCACTACGGCATCAATGTCGCCAAGGTGCTGGAGATCATCCGCCTGCCGAGCATCACCAACGTGCCCGGCAACAGCGATTGTTCTTCTTTGGGGACGTTCAATCTGCGCGGACGGGTGCTTCCTCTGGTGGATTTGGCGGCATGGCTCGGCAAGCGGCTTGTGCAGAGCGAAACCAACAAGGTGCTGGTGACGGAATTCTGCGGCGTGCAGGCGGCCTTTCTGGTGTCCTCGGTGACGAGCATTCATCGGCTGACCTGGGATCGCATGGAAGCTCCCAACGCCTACGTGCACAATTATTCGCGCGAATGCGTCACCAGCGTGCTGCGCATCGAGAATCGCGTCCTTTTTGTGCTGGATATGGAAAAGATTCTTGCCAGCCTCGATCCCACGCTGGACATGAGCCATGTGGAAGTGGACACCACACCCATTGAAGGCGCAGGACATTACCACCTGCTGGTGGTGGACGACTCTTCCTCCCTGCGGCATATCATCCGCTCCTCTCTGGAAAAGTCGGGCTTCCGCGTGACGGACAAGGCCAATGGCAACGAGGCCTGGGAATACCTCTGCGATCTGCGCGATCAGTGCGCCGGAACGGATCATACCGTAACCGACGAAATCCAGCTTGTCATTTCGGATATTGAAATGCCGGATATGGACGGACACAGCCTGACCGCGCATATCCGCAATGATACGAGCATGCGCAATATGCCGGTCATCCTCTTTTCCTCGCTCATCACCGAGGCCCTGCGCGCCAAGGGGGAAAGGGTGGGAGCGGACAGGCAGGTTTCCAAGCCGGATTTGCCGCGTCTCAACAAGATCATCAAGGAACTCATCACCGAAAAGTTCAGCAACCACCATCTTGAAGGTTAGAGCGCTTCGCCATTGAAAAAGGCGAAACGCGAGGCGGCAGCACAGTTCCGCCCGGCCGAAAGTAAGCGGAAAACCGCGTTTTTCCGCGAAACGCCAAGCCGTATGGCTTGAAACGCAAAGCGTTTCAAGCTGAAAATGCCATGGACAGCGCGTCGCGCTTTCCGGCATGTTTTCGGCAACTGCTTTCGGCGCATACTGCAGGATATCAGCACGGCTGCCCCGCAATGGGCAGCCGTTTTTCGTCATGGGCCTGGACAGTGGATCGACCCGGGCGTGAAAGAAAACCACCCGCACTGCGGGTGGTTTTCTTTGGTGTTCGCCTCCTGTCCCCGAGGGCCTTCTTTTTGCCGGGGGCAAGGCGGCCACACTGTTCTTGTCCGTCTGTGTCGGCAAATCCTAGCTGAAGCCGTAGTAGTCCACATAACTCATCAGGTCTTCCACGGTTTCCCGGAGCGGGCCGAGCATGTGTTCCACAAAGTCATCCACAGGGCCATACAGCGTCTGGGTGACACTTACCGCATAGCGCACCGGCACCTTTGCGCTCAGAATGGGGATGGCAAGTCCCTTGAGCGAAGGGTAGAGTTCGCCGTCCATGAGGGCGTATCCCTTTTCCCGCACTTCTTCCAGATCGCGCAGCAGTTGTTCGGGGCTGCTGGTGGTCGTTTCCGTAAAAGTGGCAAAATCCGTCCGCTGAAGGTAGGCCGTCAGTTCCTTTTCCGGCAAATGGGCCAGTATGGCCTTTCCCAGCGCCGAGCAATACGCCGGAACCGTGCGGCCGACGGAGAATTGCGCATAGCTTGAATTGGTGCTTTGCAGCCGGTAGACGATCTCCTTGCCGTTCCACATGCCAAGATTGCATATACCGTTGTTTTCCTTGTTTTTCTTTGCGAGCTCATCAAGGAACTGTATGGCAATCTGGTCAAAGTCTCTCTTGGGCAGAATTCCCTTCCCCAGCTTGGAAAGCTTGTCGGTCAGCACGTAGTTGTTGTGCTGATCCTTGTCCACATAGCCGTGCAGACGCAGGGTGCTCAAAAAACGGTAGCTTGCGCTCTTCTGCATGCCCATGCGTTTGGCCACGCTGGTGACGGTCACATGTTTCTCCTCCACGAGGAGCTCCAGCAGCTGCAGGCCTTTTTCAAATGTTTGCACATAGATGACACTATTCTTTCCCATTTCCGACCCCTCGATGCGGCGGCATGATCTCCTGTCTATAGCGGATAGTAGCCTATTTTATTTTTCCCGTCGATAAGACCTTGACAAAGGGATGAGTGTAAACAATACTAGAAAAAAATTCACAATATATGAATTTAAGGAGGGTTCGATGCTCAAGGTTGTTCCTCTTGTTGAAGGGAGCGTTGCCGAAGCCGTGGAGGCCGTTGCCCCCAACCCCTTGTCGGGAAATCCCGTTACCCATGTCTGGCGGCGCTTTGTCCACCCGCAGGGAACGGTCAACGCCGGCGTCTGGGAATGCGCCGGCGGCAGCTTTGAAATTGCGTCGCATCCCAGTTGCGAGATGTGCGCCATCCTTGAAGGGGAGGCGGTCATTGAACATGGCGATGGAAGCCGTCTGACGGTCAGAGCCGGAGACTGCTTCGTCATCCCCCAGGGGACGCACACCATCTGGCACGTGCCCAGTTATGTAAAAAAGACCTTTATCTGCTGCGTCGTACCGGAATAGCCGCCGCGCGGACAAACAGGAGGATGTCATGAATCAGGTTCCCGTTGCTGTAGTGACCGGCGGCAGTCGCGGCATAGGCAAGGCCGTGGCTGACGAGTGCATGAGCCTTGGCTATCGCGTGGTGCTGGTGGCGCGTAATCCCCGCAATCTTGAGCAGGCCTGCCGTGAGCTGAGCGAAAAGCATGCGCCGGATGCGGCGCATGCGCCCGACACCGCGGCCGTGGACGTGGCCGATGTGGCAGCCGTCAAGGCGACCGCCGAGGACATCATCCGCAAGCATGGCCGTATCGACCTGCTGTTCAATGCCGCGGGCATCAGCATCCCCGGCACGTTCGATCTCGATGTGGAAACCTTCACGCGCCTGTTTGAGGTCAATCTCCGGGCGCCCTTCCTCTTTATGCAGGCTTTCCTGCCTCATATGGTCGCCCGGGGCGGCGGGCGCGTCATCAACGTGGCGTCGCGCAACGGCAAGGTGGCCGTGGCGGGGCTGGGCGGCTACTCCGCCTCCAAATATGGTCTGGTGGGCCTGAGCGAATCGGCCTACCGCGACTATGCCGCCAGGGGCATCAGCATCACCACCATCTGCCCCGGCTGGGTCAATACGGAAATGGCCGCCAATGAGGGGCCCTCGCTGCGCCCCGAAGAGATGGTGCAGCCGGAAGACGTGGCCAGAACAGTACGCTGGCTCCTGAGCATGAGCTCTTCCGTGCGCGTCATGGAAGTCATGCTGGAATGCGCCGGCGATGTGGAACGCCGGGCCTCGGTGGAACTGGCCAAGCTCTATGCCCTCAGGCGGCGGCACGAACAGGAATTCAACGAGCTCGACGTGCAGGCTGAGTCATGAAGGCCGTCATAGAAAATATTCAGCACTTCAGCCTGCATGACGGGCCGGGGACGCGCACTACGGTCTTTTTCAAGGGCTGCCCGTTGCGCTGCCTGTGGTGTTCCAATCCCACCACGCAGCATTTCGGGGCGGAACTCCTGCAAAAGGCGGACAAGTGCCTGCGTTGCGGGGCCTGTGCGGCGGTCTGTCCGCAGCAGGCGGTGCACATGGTGCCCGGCTCCCTGCCGCAAATCGACCGCAGCCGCTGCATCAACTGCGGCCTGTGCACATCGTCCTGTCCGGGCAAGGCGCTGATCATGGCCGGTCAGGAATACACGCTGGAAAGCGTCGTGGCCAATATCGCGGCCGACATGCTCTTTTACCGGAACTCCGGCGGCGGCGTGACCCTGTCCGGCGGCGAGGTGCTGGCCCAGTGCGACTTTGCTGTGGCCCTGTGCGAGGAATGCCGTTCGCTCGGCATACAGACGGCCGTGGAGACCTCCGGTTACGCGCCCTATGAAAATCTGCTCCGGCTCTCGACGGTGACGGACATCCTCTTCATGGACATCAAGCATGCGAATGCGGAGGAACACAAGCGCCTGACCGGCATGGACAATACGCATATTCTGGACAATTTCGCCCGTCTGCTCAGGGACCGGGTGGAGCCCGTCCATGTACGGCTGCCGCTCATCCCCGGCTGCAATGACGACGACGGCCATCTTGCCGCCTACGCCGCCCTGCTTGCCGGTATGGAAGGCAACTTCGATCTGGAAGTCCTGCCCTATCATCGTCTCGGCAAGAACAAGTACGAGATGCTGGGACGGGAATACGCCCTCGGCGATACGCCCCCGCTGGAAGAGGAACGGGTCTCCCATGCCGTTTCCGTTCTGCGCGCGGGGCTGGGACGCATTCCCGTCCTTTGTACGGCCTGAAAACAGCTATTACCAGGACCATAAAACCTGTCCGTGATGACGATTCTGGAGGAACATCATGGCTACTACGGAAAAGACGCGGCTTGACCGCGTGATGCAGCTGAAGTCCCAGTTCTTTTCACACCGCCCCAGCGTCTGCATCGAAGGCGCGCTTTCCAAGACGGAAGTCTTCAGGGAGACCGAGAGCGAACCCATGATCATCCGCCGTGCCAAGGCCTTCCGGCGGCACTGCGAAACCAAGACCATCACCATCCAGCCCCATGAGCTCATCGTGGGCAATGCGGGGGCTGTGGCGCGCAGCATCCATGTGAACCCCGAGTTGTCCAACAACTGGTTTTATGAGGAACTGGATACCATGAGTACCCGCCCTCAGGACCCCTACCAGATCACCGACGAGCAGAAGCGCCAGTACCGCGAGCTGGTCTATCCCTACTGGAAGGGCAAGACGCTGCGCGACTTCTGGAATGCCCGCGCCCCGCAGGAGATACGCGATCTGGTCGCTGTGGGCGGCGTCTGCGACAATGACGTGAAGATCGAATGCACGCCGGGCGACATGGTGCCGGCTTTCCAGCAGATCATCCTGCCGCTCGGCTTCGACGGCATCCGCCGCCAGGCCGAAGAGCATCTGGCGACGCTGGATTTCAACGACATCGAAAACTTTGCCAGGCGTGATTTCTGGCAGTCGGTCATCATCTGCTGCGAAGGCTTTTCCCTGCTTTGCGAGCGTCATGCCGACGCGGCGCGTGCCCTGCAGGTCGGCGCCGACGAACAGCGCAAGGCGGACCTGCGGCGCATTGAAAGCGCTTGCCGGGCCATTGCCCACAATCCGCCCAGCACCTTCCACGAAGCCATGCAGCTTGTGTATTTCGTTTTTGTGGGCCTGTTCATCGAGGGCAACGCGGGCGGCTATTCCCCCGGTCTGCTTGACCAGTATCTGCTGCCCTACTACGAAAAGGAACGTGCCGCCGGTACGTCGGACGAGGAAATTCTGGAACTCATCGAATGCTTCTATGTGAAGACCGGCGAGCAGATTTGGTACTGGAACGAACCCGCCGCCAGGCATTATTCGGGCTATTGCGCCTTCCAGAACATTGCGCTGGGCGGACTGGACACCTACGGCCGGGATGCCGTCAACCCCCTGACCTATCTTATGTTGCAGGCGGGCATCGACGTGCAGATGGTACAGCCTTCGCTTTCGGTGCGCATCAGCAAGAAGAATCCTGAAGCCTTCTTCCTCAAGGTGGCGGAGCTCGTGCAGACGGGTTCCGGCTTCCCGGCGGTCTTCAGTGACGACGTGGGTTACAAGATGCTGCTCAAGAAGGGCATTCCCGCCCACCTTGCCCGCGACTGGGCCCCCATCGGCTGCGTGGAAGCCCAGCTGGCCGGTCGGCATTATCAATGGAGCTCCGCCGGTCATTACAATCTGGGCAGCGCCGTGGAATTCACCATGACCAACGGCATCCATCTTCAGAGCGGCAAGAAGCTCGGGCTGGAAACCGGCGATCCGGCCACCTTCACCACCTTCGAGCAGTTCAAGGAAGCCCTCTTTGCCCAACTGCGGCACCTGCTGCATCAGTTCTCCGTCTCGCAGAACATGCTGGAAGAGCTGCACTACCAGTATCTGCCCAATCCCGTAGCCTCCATGTTTACCACGGGCTGCATGGAAAAGGGGCGCGATCTCACCCACGGCGGCGCGGAATTCAATACCGGCCCCGGCATGAACGGCAACGGCGTGGGCGACTTTGTGGACTCGCTGGCCGCAGTCAAGAAGATCATCTTCGACGAAAAGCGCTTCAGCATGGCGGAGCTGACTGCCGCCATCAAGGCCGACTTCAAGGGATATGAGGCGCTCCAGCGTGCCCTTGAGGAAGATGCGCCCAAGTGGGGCAACAATGATCCCGGCGCGGACGAGGCCATGATCGCCATGTGCGACGTCATCATCAGGGAGATCGACACCTACCGCGGCAAGCTCGGCAATCACAAGTTGCCGGCCCTGTATCCCGTTTCTTCCAATGTGCCGCAGGGCATGTCCGTTGCCGCCCTGCCGTCCGGACGCAATGCCGGTCGGCCGCTGGCCGACGGCTGCTCCCCCTCACAGGGACAGGACCGCATGGGCCCCACGGCCATCCTGCAGTCACTCGGCAAGCTGCCGCACGAAAGCATCGACGGCGGCACCCTGCTCAACATCAAGTTCACCCCGCAGGTCATTCAGGGCAAGGAAGGCCTCGCCCGCATCTCGGCCTTCCTCAAGACCTTCCTTGACCTTGACGTCTTCCATGTGCAGTTCAATGTCGTCAGCCATGAAATTCTGCGCTGCGCCCAGAAGCATCCGGAAGAATACAAGAGCCTGCTTGTCCGGGTGGCCGGCTACAGTGCCTATTTCGTGGAGCTGAGCAGGGAAATCCAGGAAGATATTCTGAGTCGTACGGCTCACGAGCTGTAATGTGTCACAGGGGCCGGGGTGCGGATGCTCCGGCCCCCTCTCCCGGAGGAATGCATACCATGAAAAAGACGATCCTAGAGCGGATTCGCATTGAAATTATGTCCAATTTCAATGCTTACGCTGCCCTCACACTACGGAAAAAGCGTGGTTGTTCCGTGTGTCCGGTTGCGGGTAGTCGCTCTTGCGACTACCAGAGCAATTCACATTTTCAATGTGGAATTGCTCTATGGGCAGTGATGTGCCTGATGCTCATCGCCGCTGCGGCACAGGCGGAGCCTGTAACGGTGAAAAGCGCATGGCTTACGGAATTCGAGGCGCTGCCGGCCTGGTACGCCCATGAGCGGCAGTGGGACGCGGCAGCGGGCATTACGCTCGACATGCGGCTTTATCCTTCGGGAAAATATCTCATGGACAATGCCAGCAGCCTCAAATGGGATGTCGCCGGACTGGGCGGCGCGCCCGGTGTGCTGGGCATGCTCCGCAAGCAGGCCTGCGTGGTGGGCATCGGCTCCGATGAAGCCGCCGCCAATGCCGTCTTTGTGCGTTCGGACAGCCCCCTGCCCGCCGCCCTGCGCGACAAGCCCTCCGCCCGGGACTACGCCCGGCTGGTGACGGGCAAGATCGTCCTGTGCCCGCGCGGCACGAGCGCCCATCAGCTCTTGCTGCTCTGGCTGGAAAGCATGGGACTCAGCGAGGAGAGCATTACCCTGCTGGACACTCCGCCGGATGAAGCGGTTACGGGGCTTGCCGCCGGCATGGGAGATATGGCGGTTCTCTGGGCGCCGCAAACCTATGCGGCCGAACAGGCCGGCCTGATCCCCCTGCTGACGGGCAAGGATATAGGCCTTGCACAGCCTACCCTCCTGATGGCGCGCACGGACTATGCCGAAACCGCCGGGCCGCAGGTGCGTGCCTTTCTTGCCTGTTACCTGCAGGCGGTGGAAGCCCTGCAGGCCATGCCGCGTGAGGAACTGGCCGCGCTGTACCAGCGTTTCCAGAAGGAGTTCTGCCGTCAGGACATCACCCTGGAACAGGCTGTGCGCGATGTGGACACGCATACGCTCTATCCCCTTGCCCGGCAGCGCGAGCTGCTTTCCTCGGAAGGGGAATTGCAGCGCTGGCTCGAGGATGTCATCGCCTTCCATGAGCATACCGGCGAACTCAGCCGCGGCCAGACGCGCAAGCTGCGGGAAATGGCCCTTGTACGGGCGGATTTTTTGCCCGACGGCCGCTCGGAAGGAAAATAGACTTCACCCCAAACCCGCCCCGCCGCCAGACTCAGAAAATTATTTTTTTAACTATTTCGAGGTGATGTAGTCGCATCTCAGAGTATTTTCCGTTTGAAACGCTTTGCGTTTCAAACCATACGGCCTGGCGTTTCGCGGAAAAAACGCGGTTTTTCCGCTCACTTTCGGCCGGGCGGCGCTGTGCCGACGCCTCGCATTTTGCCTTTTTCAACGGCAAAATCCTCTATCCGGGGGAGCGACATGAATGTCGCTCCCCCTTTTTTGTGTCCGGCTTTTTCACGCAGCATTGCAAGAAAAAACATTTGTCTTTTTTTTCACAAAAATTTTCCGCCTGCCGCACAAAAGGCTTGACTCCCCAAAACCTCTTTCCTAAAATTCACATTATAAGAAACGAATTCTATTAAATAAAACAAATCGGAGGGAGCTGCTAGGAAAGAAAGACAACGGATTTCCCCAGAAACAACATGTGAAACATCTCCGGACATGTCCGGGAAATCAAGAAACGCGAAGGAGTATCCCATGAAGTTGCTGCGAACCCTGATAGGCGCACTTGCTGTTTGTTCCCTGATAGTTGGCGGCATGTCCCGTTCGGCACAGGCCGGGCCTCAGGAAGTCAAGCTGCTGTTCCCGGAACCCTTCAGCGCCGCCTCGTCCTATGCGGAAGGTCAGGCTGTGGGGATGTACTACGGGGCGCTGGACTTTTACATGCAGAATCATCCCGCGTTGCGCGGCAAGTACAAGATGCGCTGGGTGGGCGACGTGGTGAAGTCCCCGGCGGACGCCCTCAATGCCGTGGCCACGGGCGCCGGGCAGATCACGTATACGCTGCCCCAGTTCATTGAGCAGTTCGATCCGGACTGGCGCATCATCACCACTCCCGGCATGTTCGTGGACATGGCCCATTTTCTGCGCGCCATGAACACGCCGCAGTGGAAGGCCAAGCAGGAGATGCTGGAAAAGAACTGCGGCTTCAAGATTCTCAAGTGGACCAACTCCATCGGCCATTTCTACCTCTGGACCAAGACCGGCCCGGCCAATACGCTCAAGGCTCTGCAGAATCAGAAGATTCGCTATGCCGGTCAGCAGTCCTACGCCGTTGCCTTCAACAAGCTGGGTCTCGTGGGCGTTGCCCTGCCGTATACCGAGGTTGTTTCCGCCCTCCAGACCAACATGATCGAGGGACTGACCAACGATATTTTCGGCTACACCTATTATGACCTGCCCCGGCAGACCAAGTACATGCTGCCTGTTCCCTTCGGCTTCGGCCCGCAGGCGCTGGTGGTGAACGTGGAATGGTGGAACAGCCTGCCGCAGGCCGAGCGCGACGTCATCAATTTTGTGGTGCAGTGCACCGACGTGCATCAGTATTTTGAAGCCGAGGAAAAGCGCATTCTCAAGTGGTGGGATGAAAACCCCGGCACCGAGCTGGTCAAGCTGACGCCCGAAGCTCGTGCCGAATGGGATGCGGCGCTGACTCAGGCCGCTGAAGAGTTCACCAAGGATGCCGATCCCGCGCTGATCAAGGCCATCCGCGACAGCAAGTAATGCCGGAGGGGGCCGGGGAATGCCTCCCGGCCCCCGTGCAAGGCGAGGAGGACGTATGCCCGAACGCGCGAAGACACGTTATGAGCGCATCAAGCAGCGCTGGATGGAGTTCTGGGGTCTGGTGTTTTTTCTGGGAGTGCTCATCAACTTTATTGAAATCATCTGCCGCACGGTTTTTCATTTTTCCCTCGACCTTATGTATGACCTGCCTGTCTGGCTCACCATCTGGGCCGTCATGATGCTGGCCGGTCCCATTCTGCTGGAGGGGGAACATGTCTCCGTGGACATGGTGCGTGACGCCGTACACGGCAAGCCGCGCAAGTTCCTCGAAATCATCAACTGCCTTGCCACCATCGCCTTCGGGGTGGTGGTGACCTGGAGCGGCTGCATTTTCATCAGCCAGTGCTACCGCTTCAATATGAAGATCATCCGCTGCGTCCCCGTTCCCCGCTGGCTGGTGGAAATGTGTATCCCGCTGGGCATGGCGGTGTTCACCGTCTACGCGATCATCCTGCTCGGCCGGGTGCTGCGCACCAACTACGACGAAAAGCCCGGAAACGACGACTAGCTGTACGCCCGCAGCAATGACAAGGAGACGGCATGGACACCATCACGATTCTTTCCCTGGCGCTGATCGTCATCTTTTTTCTTATCGGCACGCCGCTGAGTGTTACCTTCAGCATCGGCTCCATCATCATCATGATCCACACGATGGGCTTTCCCATCGGCAATATTTCGCAAGTCTTCTATACTACCATCAGCGGCTACCCCCTGCTGGCCATGCCCTTCTTCATCTTTGCCGGCAATGCCATTCTTTCCAGCGGCGGCATGGGTCACCTGCGTGACTTCATGAGCAATCTGGTCGGCCATCTGCCGGGCGGCATGGCCGTGGCCATCTGCGTATTCGCCGCCTTTCTGGGGTCCATTTCCGGCTCCGCCACGGCCTGTCTGGCCATCATCGGCACCATCTTCGTGCCCATGCTGGCCGAATCCGGCTATTCCCGGGCCTTTGCCTCGGGTCTTGCCGTGACCTCCGCCGGCCTCGGGGCGGTCATTCCGCCCAGCGTCTTCATGATCATCTTCGGGGCGAGCAACCGCATTTCCATTGCCGACCTCTTCGCGGCCGGCGTCGGGCCCGGCCTGCTGGCCGCCCTGCTCATGTGCGTGCTGACCGTCATCATCTCCCTGCGCCGCGGCTACTACGGCAGAAAGAAGGCCACCACCGCCGAGCGTCTGACCTCCTTCCGCAAGGCCCTGCCTATCCTGCTCATGCCCGTCATCGTGCTGGGCGGCATCTATTCCGGCATCTTCAGCCCCACGCAGGCGGCGTCCGTGGCCTGTGTGTATTCCCTGCTGCTGGGCGTCTTCATCTACAAGGGCATTACCTGGAGCGTCTTCCTGAACATGCTGGTGGAGACCGTGCGCCTGAGCAGCATGATCTACTTTCTCGTCATCGGCGGCGAGCTGTTCGGGCGCGTCCTCGGCTATGTGGGCCTGCCCCAGATGATCAGCCAGTGGGTCATCAACATGCACCTCGGCCCTACCGCCTTCCTTTTTGCGGTACAGGCCCTGCTGCTGGTCATGGGATTTTTCTTCTCCTCCTTCCCCATGGTCGTCATCGTGCTGCCGCTCTTCCTTCCCAGCGTCATGACGCTCGGCATTGACCCCGCCCTGTACGGCGCCCTTGCGGTCTTCTGCTCCATCATCGGCGAGGTGACGCCGCCCATGGGGCCGCAGCTCTGGATCGCCGCCCCCATCTGCAAGGAAAAGATCGGCAACATCATGCGGGAATCGTGGGCTTTCCTCGGCGTGCAGGTACTGACGCTGGCCATTGTCACCCTCTTTCCGCAAATATCGCTGTTCCTGGTCAATCTCATGCGCTGAGGCCGGGTTTGCTGACGGCCTGCCGTTCCGTGCAGGCCGTCGTGGCCCCGGCGGCCATCTGCCGGAGATGTCGGTCAGGATGCGCCCAACCCGTCAAGGAGGAAAACCATGTCCAAAACCCTGCTTATTCTTGGTCTGGGCGGCGTAGGGTGTTTTGCCGCTCATCTGGCGGCCCGCCTTCCCGGTCTGCATGTGGTGGTAGGCGATGTCCGCGGCGAGCATGCGCGGCAGGTAGCGAACAGCCTGATCTCCGTCAACTTCTTTGAAAGGGCGGCCCAGCGCTTCCCCCGGGTGGATGCCGTGGAGGTGGACATGCTCCACCCCGAGGCCATCGTGCGGGTGCTGGAGACCTGGCAGCCGGACGTCATTTTCAACGCCACCACCCTGCTTTCCTGGTGGCATCAGCACCGCCTCCCCCATGCGCTGGCGCGCCGCATCTACTACGGCGCGCCCGAAGGCTGCGGCCTGCGTCCCTGGGCGCCCGGTCACGGAGTGCTGCTGACCAATCTTATGCGGGCCGTGCGTGCCACGCTGCCGCAGGCTCGGGTCGTCAATGTTTCCGGCCCGGACTATCTGCACGAAATGCTGGGCAAGGTCGGCCTCGCCCCTGATGTGGGCGTCGGCAATGTGGCCCTGCTGGAGCCCATACTTCGCTGCATCGTGGCCGAAAAACGCCATGTGCCCCCCGAGGCGCTGGATGTCACCCTGGTGGGGCATCATTGCATGTGCATGCAGATTTTTCAGGAAGGTGCGCTGGCCCCGGAGATTCCCTTCTATCTGAAAATCGAGGAAGACAAAAAGGACATTACTCATGAGCTGGATATCGACCGGGACCTTTGGGCGCAGGTACCGGCGCACATGCCCCTCCTGTCGGATATTCATCAGCAGTGCGTGGCGGCTTCGGCCATGCAGGTCATTCGCGCCATGCTGTACGATACGGGGGAAATCCTGCATGCGCCCGGCCCTCAGGGGCTGCCTGCGGGCTGTCCCGTCCGTGTGGACGCTTCCGGCGTGACGGTGGTCGTTCCGCCTGAGCTCGGCCGGGAACGCATGCTGCAAATCATGTACGAGGCCAACCGTTGCGAAGGTTTTGAAGCGACAGCCGACGACGGCACAGTCACGGCCACCCCGCACTGCATTGCCGTGGTGGAAGAGATATTCGGCATGCGCTGGCGCTATCGCAGGTTTGGTCTGGATGAGATGTTTGATGCCTACAAGGAAATAACGAACGCTTTCACGAATCTGCTTGCGCGGTATCAGTAGAGCATTTTCCGTTTGAAATGCTTTGCCTTTCAAACCATACGGCCTGTCGTTTCGCGAAAAAAAGCGGTTTCCCGTTCACTTTGGGCCGGACGGCACAAAATATGCCAAAACGCCGCCCCGTACCCTGTTCCGGTACGGGGCGGCGTTTCTTCTTTCGGGAGCGTCCGCAGCCCGCTACGCCGACCATCGCGCTGGCGGGCGTTAGCGCGGGAGCGGACTCATCATGCGCATGAGGTTGACGAACAGGCCTTCCATACCCTGAATGAAGGTGGCGACATGTTCGGCCATGATGTAGAGCAGCAGGCTCAGAAAAAAGAAGCCCACCGCAATCTTGATGGGAAAGCCGAATTCCATGATGTGAATTTGCGGCGAGGTGCGCGCCATCATGCCCAGCGCCACTTCCACCAGAAAGAGCGCCACCATGACCGGCGCGGCAATCTTGAGCGCCAGTACGAAAACCTCGGCCGACAGGCGGATGACCTGCGCCAGCACCGCATCGCCCGCAATCAGTCCGCCGGGCGGAATGATGCGGAAACTGGCCACAAAGCCCTGAATCATGTAGAGGTGGCCGTCAAGCACAAGAAAGGTCAGGGCGGACACCATCCAGATGAAGAAGGCCGTTGCGCCGGTCTGGTTGCCCGTAACCGGGTCGGCAAAGTTGATCATGGTAAAACCCATCTGGAAGCCGAGCAGTTCCCCTCCCGACTGGATGCCCATGAACAGGAAGTTGACCGCCATGCCCAGCACCAGACCGAGCACCGCTTCCCCCAGCAGCATGAGCGCCACCTCGAAGGGGTGCTGCGGCATGACCGCGCCGGAAACCGACACGTGCGGCCAGACGCCCAGAGTAAAGATGATCGAAATGGCCGCCTTGACGCTGTTGGGGATATTGTTGGTGGAAAATATGGGCAACATGAACATGATGATGCTCACCCGCATGATGGTGAGTATCAGACTGAGTACGGTTGCCGGATCGTAGGAAAAAATATTCATGATGGCATCGTGGGCCCCGTGTTTCGTGGTGGGGCGTGCGTATCGGGCTGTGTCGCGGCCGCTTTCCCCGCGGCGAAAGGGGACCGCTCCGGCACGTCGGCCGGGCGGCGCAGGACGGTTGTCCGCCCTTTTCCGCAACAATCAGGCCGTGACCACGGTACCCAGCGGCGCATCCTCGTACAGGTAGCGCCGGAGGCTGCCCGGTTCGCGGCCGTCCAGAATAAGCGCACGGCGGCAGCCGGCATCGAGGGCATGCAGGCAGGAAGCGACCTTGGGAATCATGCCGCCGTTGATGACGCCCTCTGCCATGAGGGACTGACTGCGGGCGCGATCAAGCGTGGGGATCAGGCGTTTTTCGCCGTCCAGTACGCCGGGAACGTCGGAAATAAGCACAAAATAGTCCGCATGCAGGGCGCCGGCCAGCGCTCCTGCCGCAGTATCGGCATTGATGTTCAGCGGCTGGCCCGCGGCATCCGAGGCCACGGGTGCCACCACGGGGACAAAGCCCCCGGCCAGCAGACATTCCACAAGGGCGGGGTTCACCTTGTCCACCTCGCCCACGCGGCCCAGAGAGGGCTGCCGTACCGAAGCCAGCAAAAGTCCGCCGTCCCGTCCGGAAATGCCCGCCGCCCGGACGCCCTGCGCGGCAAAGCGCCGCACCACATCCTTGTTGACCTGTCCGCACAGCACCATTTCCACGGCCTGCATGGTGGCTTCATCCGTCACGCGCAGGCCGTTTTCAAAGCGGCTTTCGATATGCAGGCGCTCCAGCAGGGCGCTGATCTGGGGGCCGCCGCCGTGTACGACCACGCAGCGGGTTCCCTCCGAGCTCAGGAAGGCCAGGTCCTCGGCAAAGGCCACGCACAGCGCCTCCTTGTCCATGGCGTGTCCGCCGAATTTGATGACCACGGTGCGCGACATAGAGCCTCCCTTGCTTGTCATTTTCGATAGCGTCCGCCAACGCACAATCTCTGCGGTACGGCAAAAAAATGTGTAGCATCGGGGCCGCCGCCCTGCAAGCGCAATTGCCTTGCCGCAACAAATAGGATAGTCCAAGCCTCTGCGGCATTCGACCGTCGCGGCGGCAGCTTGTTTTCGTGCAACCCTGGGGGTCAGGGCATATGCAACCGCCTGCCGCAAAGCTGCCCTTTCCCGCGCGGCGGCCCTGCCGGAGGCGATAACGGGGCGTGTGCCGCCTCCTGAGCGTTTCGTCCCTGTTTTCCGGCGTCCTGCTGCCCGAAAAAACAGCATGTTGCGGGTGGTATGGCCATGCGTCCTGACCCTGGTTCCGGCGGCATGTCCGCCCAAGGATTCTCCATGAACGTGGTTACCCGTTTTGCGCCCAGTCCCACCGGACATCTGCATATCGGCGGAGCGCGCACCGCCATTTTTTGCTGGCTGCTGGCCCGTCATTACGGCGGCCAGTTCCATTTGCGCATTGAGGATACCGACCTCCTGCGTTCCAAACAGGAATACACGGATTCCATTCTGGCTTCCATGCGCTGGCTGGGACTCGACTGGGACGGCCCCCTCAATTATCAGACGCAGCGCACCGAGCTGTACAATCAGTATGTGGACAAGCTGCTGGAAAGCGGACACGCCTACTGGTGTTCATGCACGCCCGAGGAAGTGGAGACCATGCGCGAGAAAGCGCGGGCGCAGGGGCTCAAGCCGCGCTATAACGGCTGCTGCCGTGAGCGCAACCTCGGCCCCGGCGAAGGGCGCTGCGTCCGCCTCAAGGCTCCCCTCGCCGGAAAGGTGGTTTTTGACGATCTCGTCAAGGGAACCATCGCCGTGGACGTGAACGAGCTGGACGATATGGTCATCCGGCGCGCCGACGGCATGCCCACCTACAATATGGCCGTGGTGGTCGATGACCACGAAATGGGTATTACCCACGTCATCCGTGGTGATGACCACGTTTCCAATACGCCGCGCCAGATTCTTATTTATGAGGCGCTGGGCCTGCCTGTACCGCGTTTCGGCCATGTGCCCATGATCCTCGGCCCTGATCGGCAGAAGCTTTCCAAGCGTCACGGGGCGCGGGCGGTCATCGAATACCAGAACGACGGCCTTCTGCCGCAGGCGCTGGTCAACTATCTGGTGCGGCTCGGCTGGTCGCACGGGGATCAGGAAATATTCACCAGAGAAGAGCTGATCGAATTTTTCGACGGCAGCAATCTCAATCCCGCTGCCGCCGCCTTCGATCCCGCCAAGCTGGAATGGTGCAACGCCCATTTCATGCGCGAACTGCCTCCGGCCGAGCTGGCCGCGCTGGTGCGTCCCTTTGCCGAGCAGGCCGGATACGAGATGTCCGGGCTGGACGACAGCCGCCTTGAGGCCCTGTGCGGCATGTTCCGGGAGCGGGCCGCCAATCTCAAGACCCTGGCGGAAAGCTTCGCTCCCCTGCTGACCCCGGCTGCCGATCTGCCCCTTGATGAGAAGGCGGCGGCCAAGAACCTCACCGAGGCGGGCAAGGGGCATCTTGCCGCGCTGCGGGAGGTCTTTGCTGCCGGCGACTTTACGCAGGCAGCGCTGGAATCCGCCCTGCAGGGCTATATTGAAGGCAACGGCCTCAAATTCAAGGACGTGGCCCCTGCTCTGCGGACGGCCCTCATGGGTTTCATGGGCGGCCCCCATCTGCCCGAGATCATGGCTTTCCTCGGCAAGGAAGAGACCCTTGCCCGGCTTGCGCGGGCGGCGGCCTGAAAAGGAAGTGACCTTACAGAAGGTGATGCGCATCACGCGTGGAATCTCTCAACCCCATTCCTCCCCGGGTGCACGGCGCCCGGAGAGGAATAGGGGAGAAGGATGCTCAGCTCTTTTGCCTGCTGTTGCCTCGCGTTTCATCTTTTTCAAAGCTGAAACGCTCTAAAGGTATACAAAATCCGCAAGTTGTCTGCCGGGTGCTTCCTGCAAGCCAGAATCATGAAAGGGGGATATGGTGAAAACACTGCTTGCTCTTGTTGCCTTTCTGCTGTTGACGGCTGAGCCCTTTGCGGCGGGTCGCGCCGGCGGTACGGAAACCATGCCTGCCCAGGGGATAAATGAGACTGGAACAGTACAGGAAAATCCCGGGGACAAGGCAGAGAAACGTACCTTAACGGAAGATGAGGCCAAGGAAGTAGCCAGAAAACGGCTGCAGCGGGGTGCCAATATGCTTAACCCCCGGGCTGAAGTCGTCGATGTTGTGGCGGAAACGTCGGATGCCTATATCATTGAAGGTTTTTTTACCGCAAGAACGGAGAGAAAGACAGCATGCCGTATTACTGCGCCGTGCATAAGGTGTCGGGAAAATGCGGCGTTCTCCTCCTCTCCCCGCAAGTGAAGCCGGGAAAGGATTTTTTCAAGGACTTTGCCTGGAGCGGTTGGCCGATCTTGTACTAGCGGGAGTGTTCATCCCTCGCTCAGGCATGAGGCTGAAGGCCTTCTGCCAAGCCTGAGCGGGGATGCTCGAAATTGTCATGCTGCGTCCATATCGGCAGGTTGGCTGCCCTTTCTTTGAGTGGGCATACGTTCGCGCGTATGCCCACTCTTTTTAGAGCAATTCCACTTGAAACGCTTTGTGTTTCACACCATACGGCCTGGCGTTTCGCGGAAAAAGCGCGGTTTTCCGTTCACTTTAGGCCGGGCTGCGCTGTGCCGCCGCCTCGTGTTTTACCTTTTTCAAAGGCAAAACGCTCTCTGTCTGGATACTCCGCCGCCCTGCCTGCCTCTCCATTTTGCGATGTTTTGCGGTATGTGGCAGGCGCGCCGCAAAATGTGCAGATACACCGGATGAATGCCTGTTTGCCCGTGTTGGGGGTTGGCATCGGGACGTGGAACATGTGCTGTCGTCCGCATGGCAGGATGCGTTACACGGAATGTGTTTCATGTGAAAACATGGGGGCAGAGTTTCCTCCTGTTCCCGTCGCGAGACAGAGAGAAAATTCTGTGGAAGGCTGAGCTGGCGTCGTCTTCAGTCGTGCTGTGATGACGGCGCGCTCTCCCCCGGCAGAAGGCGCAGCTCCAGTGACGGGTCCACCGGCACTTCTCGGGAAAGCCATATCTTGTCCATGCGGACAGTGCCGGGAGCTGCGCCGCGCAGGGCGCGGATGTGGCGTACTTCCGCATAAAGGATGCGGGCACGGGCGGCATCCCGCAACCAGCTTTTGTTGGCGGCAAGACCGCCTGCCTGATCGAGTGTGCGTTCCGGGACGAGCTGTCCGGCATGGGCACGGCGGATGATGACGTGCGAACCGGGGCCGCCGTCGGCGTGCAGCCAGATGTCATGTGGCGCGGCCAGCTTGCGCGCCGCCAGATTGCCCCTGGCGTCACGTCCGCGCAGGAGGACAAAACCGTCCTCGCTCACAAAGAGCTGAACGTTTTTGGGCACGCTGGGCGGCAGCGGAAGGCGGGTATTTTCGGCGGCGGCGTCTGCCGATATGCCGCCGCGCTGGGCGGCATCACGAGCAGTCCGCAAGGCGGCAAGCTCCTGCTCGAGCTGGCGGCGGCGTTCCACGAGATGTTCCTTCCCACGTCGACCGCGGCGCGCGGTATGGAACAGGCGGGCCATGTTGTCCCGCAGGCTGTAGCGCGCGTCCAGCGCAATGCTGCGGGCCGGGCCGTGAGCGCCGTCGGGAACCTCCACCCGTTCCGCCCGGAAATCCGCAGGCCAGCGCCAGCAGTTCTCCTGCAGCGCCAGTGCATCCGGCTGCGCGGCACACATGCGCGCCAGACGGGCTTCTTCTTCCCCGAGTTTGTCCAGCAGGCGTTCCAGTTTGCGTTCCCGGCGAGTCAGGGGAAGTGCGGCCGTCTGTGCGGCCTGCCGGGAGAGCGAATCCAGCACGAGCAGTTTTCCGGCTTCTTCCACGGCTTCCAGTACATCTTCCCGGTACGTCTCCTGCCAGCAGTCCGGCTGTGGTCCCAGCAGCGCCGCAGGCAACGGCCAGGCGCTGAGGCGGCAGCCAGGCTCTCCGGCTGTGGGCGTGTCGGTGCGGCGGTAGAGAAAAAGATCGCCGTCCCCCAGGCGCAAATCCTCCAGCAGGGCCTGCCGATCCAGAGGGTCGTCGTACTGTGGAAGCGTGCGGCGCAGAGCCGGAGTCAGCACGGGCCAGTCCTGCCAGTGGGCGCAGGCTTCGGCAAGCTGCTGCGGCTCAGGCCAGCGCAGTTCGTCTTCCTGCGGCTGTTCCTCGGGGGGGAAGAAACGCAGGGCCGGGCCGTCCCTCAGGTCCAGCAGCAGCCAGATGCTCGTGCCCTCCGGGGCATCCGCCGCGGCCTGTGATTGCCCGCCCATGAGCAGCCAGAGCTGCCGTTCGGCAAAACGGGGCACACAGGCCGCCACGCGGCGACCAAGCGTGTATTTGCGCAGGCGCATGATGGGGGCGGCGGGGGCCTTGCCGGCCGTCAGGCGGCGACTGGTGAGAAAGAGAAAGGGGTCCTTGCGCCGGGCGCACAGACAGAGCTGCACCTTGCGTTCCGTCTTGCGGTTGGGCAGGGTCAGGCTGAAACAGACCAGCCCGGGGAGAGGCTCCTGAATCTTTTCCAGCCAGGCCCCTTCCAGACGGGGAAGAGCCGCGCGGCAGAAGCGGAGAAAAAGGTGCGCGTCCATGCAATGCTGCTCATACCGGTATGCTGCCGGTGCGGAATCGTGCAGGGCCGAAGGGGGCCCTGTCTGTCGAAAAAAGGGCGACCGCCGTCATCGGCAGTCGCCCGGAAAGTTAATCGCCGCGCAGGGTCTCGTCTTCTTCCTGCTTGGCTTTGCAGTTGATGCAGAGTCGGGTGACGGGGCGGGCCTTGAGGCGCGGCACGCCGATTTCTTCACCGCATTCCTCGCAAATGCCGTAACTGCCGTCTTCAATGCGTTGCAGTGCGGACTGGATTTTGCGGATGAGGCGGCGTTCCCGGTCGCGGATACGCAGGGTGAAGGAACGGTCCGATTCGGCAGTGGCCCGGTCGGCCGGGTCGGCGAAAACTTCGTTGCTGTCGGTCATCTCTTCCAGCGTACTGTCGCCCTTCTGCTGCGCTTCCTCGAGCATCTGGTTCAACAGATTGCGGAAAAATTCCAAATCCTTGTGATCCATGAAACCTCCCGGGAGGCAACCTGTCGCCTCCCTAGTCAGGGTAAGCAGAACTGACGACTTTTACAGGGTAAAAGATACTTTGTAAAGCCGCCGTCGGCAAACAGGCCGTGCGGGCCGGAGACTCAGTCGGTTTCCTCTTCCTCCTCATCGCAGGAGGACGAAATGGAAGGCGCGCCATGCAGGCGGATTTTCTGCTCGGCCCGGATGGCTTCGCGGGCGGGCTCCCAGAGCGGTTCCTGCCAGAAGCCCTCCCGGGCGGGCATGACTCTGCCCTGCCAGCCGCCCGCCTGTCCTCCGGGGGAGTGCCACTGCGCCCGGACGCCTACGCCGCCCGCGGTTTCGGCCTCACGGACGGCACGGCCGGAATACGAGGCCATGAGGGCGGCAGCGGCGGCAAGAACATGCTCGGGCCAGTGGGCGGCCAGCCGCCCCACGGCCAGCGGGCCGGGAATGTCGGCCAGAAAAATGCGCGCGTCTCCGGGCCGCGTGGCGGCCTGCAGGGCCTGATTGTCGCCGCTGTTGCGGCCGATGGCCAGCCAGTAGCGTTTGCCCTCCTCTTCATGCCAGAACTGCCGTCCCAGATTGGCAAGGGTAAAGTCCCCGCTGTCGGGCGCGGGCAGATGGGCCAGCACGGGCCAGTAGCGGCGGGCGTTTTCCTTTTCGGTCAGCTTGCAGCCGCCGCCGGGAGTGGGGATGTCCGTCAGGCCGAAGTGCCGGGCAAGTTCAAGCTGGGCATGGCGACCGCGTCCGCTGATGGCCGGCAGTCGCTCTCTGTCCACAAGGCCGCTTGTTTCCATGGGCGTCGGCTCCAGCAGGCGGGCGCTGAGGGGGCGCAGGAGGATGTCGGTCACCCCGGCTTCACGCCGGATGACATTGAGCACATCCCGCCTCTGGGACATGGGCCGTTGTCCGAGCACTTCCCCGGTAGCCAGAAAGGCGGCTCCCACCTCTTCCATGTAGAGGCGTGCCCGGCGCAGAAGGAGAATCTTGCAGTCCACGCAGGGATTGAGGGTCTTGCCGAAACCATGCGCGGGGCGTTCGCGCAGCATGGCGCAGAAGTCGTCGGCGACATCCAGCGTGTCGATGTCCAGCGCATGGCGACGACGCCAGCGCGGGACGGCGGACGGTTCGCCGAAGAAGGGGGAATGACAGTGCAGGCAGCGGACGCGCAGCCCCTGCTCTTCCAGCACTCTGGCGGCAAGGATGCTGTCCAGACCGCCGGAAAACAGCACAATGGCCTGCGGAGATGATGATATGTCGGGATGATGTGGCATGCCGCCTTGTACGGGATGGACGGGGCGGATGGCAAGCGAAAAGGCCGGTTAACGCCGTTCCACCCACCATTGCCTGTCCACACGTCCGTACCACCAGCGGTTGGGGTCGGCGGTCAGCAGCTCTTCGGCCAGCTCCTGCGCCCAGGGGGTGCGCAGGCGCTGCACCGCGCTTTCCAGCCATTGGGCCGCAAAGGCGTTGCCGTGTTCCTGCTCGGCCCTGAGATTGCAGATCAGGTCCAGCTGATCGGCATCGCGAGCCAGCCGGGCCTCCAGCGTCTCCCGGGCCTCGAATTCGTCATAGGCGGACAGGATTTCTTCCTCAAGACCGGTTCCATCCGCGGCATCGGCCAGCGCCTCGCGGGCCCGGCAGGTATTGTAGCGGTGGTTGACGTAGTTGAAGTCCCCGGTTCGGGCCTCGTGCAGGTCATGCAACAGGCACAGTTCCAGTACCCGCCCGGCATCGGCTCCGGCCAGCCGGGCAAGAACAAGGCCGATGAAGCTCATGCGATAGCTGTGCTCGGCCACGCTTTCCCTGCCGGAACCGAGAAAGGCATAGCCGCTGCGCGGGGTATGCCGCAGCATGCCCGCCTCATGAAACAGATCGGCCAGCCGGGCGCGCCGTTCCGTATCCAGAGCGGCCGCGGGCCGCGTGGTCTTGTCGTTGCTCATATCCTCTCCGTGAATCCGTGATCTCGTCGGGCTTATTCCATGCCGTACTTGCGCAGCTTGTTGTGCAGGGTGGCGCGCGTGATGCCCAGACGGCGGGCGGCTTCGCTCTTGTTGTCGCCCGTCTGGCGGAGGGTCTCCTCGATGGCGCGGCGTTCCACGTCATCAAGTTTGAGCCCGGCCAGCGAGCCTTCGCCCTGCTCGGCCGTCAGTTCGGACGGGAGCGGCGTGCTGAGGGCCCCGGAAACGCCCTGCGGCAGTTCGCGCAGCGTGATCAAATCTCCCGTACAGAGGATGGCGGCGCGCTCCACGGCATTTTCCAGCTCCCGGACATTGCCGGGCCAGGGATAACGCAGCATGGCGTCCAGCGCCTGCGGCGAAAAGCCCTTGATGGCCTTGCGGTTCCGCTCGGCATAGCGCTGCAGGAAGTGCGCGGCCAGCAGGGGGATGTCCTCCGGACGGCGGCGCAGGGGCGGGACCTCGATGTTGATGACGTTGAGGCGGAAATAGAGGTCCTCGCGAAAGCGTTTTTCCGCCACTTCCGTTTTCAGGTCGCGGTTGGTGGCGGCAATGACGCGCACGTCCACGGTCAGCGGTTTGTCCGATCCCACGCGCTGGACCTCTCCCTGCTGCAGGGCGCGCAGGAGCTTGGCCTGAAGGGCGAGGGGCATTTCCCCGATTTCGTCCAGAAAGAGCGTGCCGCCGTCAGCCTGCACAAAGCGTCCCTCCCGGCGCTTGTCCGCCCCGGTGAACGCGCCGCGCTCATGGCCGAAGAGTTCGCTTTCCAGCAGGTTTTCGGCCAGCGCCGCACAGTTGACCGTCACCAGCGGCCGGGATGCCCGCTCGCTGGCCATGTGCAGGGCGCGGGCCACCAGTTCCTTGCCGGTACCGGATTCGCCGTTGATGAGCACGGTGGCCTCGGTGGGGGCTACCGTGGCGATGATGGAGCGCAGTTCCTCCACCGCCGGACTGCGGCCGAGGATTTCCGGCCCGGCGGCGGCCTCGGTGAGCTGACGGCGCAATTCGCGGTTTTCGACGCTGCACCGGGACTGCTCGATGGCCTTTTTCAGGCACTGGCGCAGGGCGTCGAAGTCCAGCGGCTTTATGAGGTAGTCGCTGGCCCCGAGCCGCAAGGCGTCCACGGCGGTTTCCACCGAGGAATAGGCGGTCATGAGGATGACCGGCAGTGCCGGATTGTAGGCCAGAATGCCCTTGAGGGCGCTGATGCCGTCCATGCGAGCCATGCGGACGTCGGTCAGCACGGCATCGTAGGGCTGGGCGTGCACGGCGGCTACGGCGGCCTCGCCGTCGTCGGCCTCGTCCACCTCGTAGCCCCAGGAGCGCAGCATCATGCGCAGCATGCCGCGATGGGCATCATCGTCATCCACCACAAGAATACGGGAACTCATGCCTTCTCCTTGGCGTTGTGCCGGTTTTCCTCGGCCACGGGAAGCCGCAGGCTGACGACGGTTTCACCACGCCGTCCGTTTTCCGCCTGACGCGAGCGGACGGCCACACTGCCGCCGTGGGCCTCCACGATCTTGTGCACCGTGGCCAGTCCCAGGCCGGTGCCGTGCCCCTTGGTGGTGAAGTAGGGATCGAAGATATGGCGCAGATGCTCGGGGGCGATGCCGTGGCCGTTGTCCGTCACGTCCAGCCGCAGCATACGGCCTTCACGGGCAATGTCCAGCCGCAGACGGGGCTGTCCTTCCAGAGGGCGGTCGTCCGGGCCGCCCTGCAGGGCATCCAGCGCGTTAAGGCAGATGTTGAGCAGAGCCTGCCCCAGCCGGTCGGGGTCGATGCTGGCCGGCGGCAGGCCCTCCGCCGCGTCGCTTTCCAGCTCGATGTGATGCTGGGCGGCATCCTGCCGGATGAGCCGCAGCACATGTCCCACCACATCTTCCAGCCGGGCCGGACGCGGATGGATGTCCGTGGGCCGGGAAAGACCGATAAGGTCCGTGATGACGCGGTTGAGTCTGTCCACCTCACGCACCATGACCTCGGCGGCCTTGCGGTCCTCGCTCTCTTCGGGGAAACGCTGGCCGAAATAGGTGGCGTACCCCTTGATGGAACTGAGGGGGTTGCGTATCTCGTGGGCCACACCGGCGGCCAGCGTCCCCACGGCGGCCAGCTTTTCCTTGCGGCGCATCTCCTCTTCCAGGCGGCGCACCTGCCCTTCGGCCTTGCGCAGGCCCCGGCGGGACTGCCGGGCGCGTTCGGCATAATACAGCGCCACCAGCAGCGCCAGTCCCACCAGCAGGGACACGCCCGCCAGAATGATCATGTAGTCCCTGTCCTGACGGCGGGTAATGTCGAAGGGAGAGGGATCAAGGCCCAGAAAGATGACCGGCGTGGGAAAGCGTCCCATCAGTTCCGGCGGGGGCGGCATGAACTGACGGTAGACCACGAAAACCGGCTTGTTTTCCATGTGCATGAAACCGTAGCGCATATTGCCGTCAGGGTGGAGCTCGGCCATGCGGGCTTCATCCAGCTCGCGGCCGTCAAGCAGCAGGATTTCTCCCCTCCGGCTTCGTTCGCTGTGCGCGAGGATGGTGCCGTCCGGCATGGTCACGGCAATGAAGCGCACGTCACGGCTGTTGCCCAGCGTATCCAGCAGGCTTTGCAGGGGAATCCCCGCCTGACTGCGCAGACCCAGTCCGAGAACGCGCTCCAGCGTCCCCACGAGGGTGGAGCCCTTTTCCGCCAGCAGGCGGCCCATGGCGTCCTCGTTGCGGTGGATGGACCCCACGGCCAGCAGAGCCACAATAAAAACAAAGATAAAGGCCGCCCCGCCCAGCACAAGGCCGATGGGCGGCGCGTTTCCCCGCGGGTCGTCCGTCGGCGTCGCTGCGGCGGCGGATGGAGATTCCTGTAAAGAGGGTCGTGTCATGGGGAAAGTATAGGCACGGACAGGGGCTCTGTCATCCGAGCCGGAAAAATTTTAGCGGGCCTGATTGCCGACAAGGGGCGGCGAGGCCATAGCCGGCCCTCTGGCGTGATTATTGCAAAATATTTTCATCCGGCCGGGCTTGCACGGGCAGCATGCTTGTTGTTATGCAAAGACTGAGGCCGCATTCTGTTCAAGGATTCGCTAATGCACACTCTGGTAATTCTTTTGCTGCTCCTGCTGAGTCTGAGTCTGCCTGCCGACGTCGTGGCCGGCGGACACGGACATGGAGGCGGGCATCGGCAATATCGTGATGTGGAAGAGTGGCTGTCCGAACTTCCCGCGGACCAGCGGGAGCGTGCGCGCAGCATTCTGGATGAGGAGCGTCCCGCCATTGTGGAGCTGCGGGAACGCATCCATGCCAAGATGGATGAGCTGGACCGCCTGAGTTACAATGCCAATACGCCTTCGGACACCCTGCCCCGACTGGGCTGGGAGTTGCAAAAACTGCGGGACAGCCTGCGCGCCCAGTACCGGCGGGTGCGGGAACGCCTGCAGGTCGAGGCTGGCGTAACCTTTCCCGTCAATCGGGGACGGGGCTGCCGGAGCATGATCAAACCGGCCTTTCCGCAATGAGGTTTTTCGGACGCCTCCCGTGTGTTCATCCGGCCTTTTGAAACAGGCGTATCTGACCGCCTCCGCTTCCTTTCTGAAGCGGAGGCGTTTTTTTGTCAGGGCCTGTTAACACTATTCGCTGCCTGCTGGGGGGAGGGGAACCCCCTCGCTCTGCTGTCGATGCCCGTAAGGCTCCTGCGTCGCCTAAAGCTTTTTCAGTTTGAAACGCGTTGCGTTTCAAACCATACGGCCTGGCGTTTCGCGGAAAAAAGCGCGGTTTTTCCGCGCACTTCGGGCCGGGCGGCGCTGTGCCGCCGCTTCGCATCTTGCCTTTTTCCATGACAAAACGCTCTATGCGGTATTTTTCCGTGCCGCTGTGTCGACAGGCTCCATGCGCGTTCGGCCGGACGCCGGGCCGCAGGAAGGCCGCGCGGCGGAGACCGTGCGAAATTTGAACAGGTGTTTAAAAAGTGAACACGGTCGGACGGGGGGTGTACAAATTGTGTGCACTTTCGGGGGGCCGGGTGCGGCAGGGCGTGGGGGAGCGGAAAGAAAAATCATTTAATATATTGAAATTAAATAATAAAATTGCTTTGGCATGCCGATTGCTTAAAAGAGGGCGAAGGCGGCAAGCACGCTGCCCTCCCAAAAGAAGACAAACGCATACAGGAGACAGAATGACGAGCCTGATACTCGCCACGGCGGTTCTGATGATGCTGATTCCCGGCAGCGCACGGGCGGCATATCAACCTCAGGAAGAACGCAGCTCGCGCCACCGTCGCTGACAGGACGTCTTTCAAGGAGCATATGATGAGCAGAAAGCTGGTAATCCCCGTTCTCATGGCAATGCTGGCAGGCAGCAGCCTCTTCGTATCCGAAAGCTTTGCCGCACAGGGGAACGGCGCGTGTAACAAGGAAGCGATCTCCTGCCCCGGTAATCCCTCCATGAGCGGCGGCGGTCTTGAGACAGGCTGGAGGGGCCACGGCGGCCATCATGGCGATGGTCACGGATGCTGAACTCGACGATTTTTCCGCTGACAGGCGATATTTTTAGGAGCAAGCAATGAACAAGAAGCTGATGATTCCCGTGTTGATGGCAGTTCTCGCAGGCGGCAGCCTTATGACCTCTGAAAGCTTTGCCGGTCCGCATCATGGCGGCCCCCGTCACGGCGACGGTTACGGCCCCGGCAATGGTCCCTGCTACGGCGGTCCCGGCTTTGACGGTCCGGAGTTCCGCGGCGGTTGCCCCGGCATGGGTTGGGGGCACAAGGGACATCATGGCTACGGTTTCGGCTATCGCGCCATGTCGCCCGAACAGCGGGCTGCCTTTGACAAGATCATCAATGAATACAGCCCGCGCATGGAGCCCCTGCGTGATCAGATATTCGTGAAGCGGCAGGAACTGCGCGCCCTGCGCAATGCCAGCAATCCCGACGTGAAGCTGGTGCGCCAGACTGCCGAGGAACTGGTCAAGCTGCACAATCAGATGGCTGATTTGCATGATGAAATGATGGACAAGATTTCCAAGGAAGTGGGCTTCCCCGACGGACCGGCCGGTCGTCCCGGTAACGGCCCCAAGGCAGACGGAAGCCGCAATCAGGGATAACCCGGATACTCTACGAGAACAACGCGCAAAGACACGCATTTCGTGAAACTTCCCGCAATGGCGGAAAGCATACATCCTCCTCACAGTCGTTCTGTAACCTCTAACCAATGACAACTCCTCCTCACTAGAACAGAAACCTCTAACCGTTGGAACATCCTCCCTCTCTCGCGCAGGCCGCCGTCCCCCCGGCGGCCTGTTGCGTTTCCTCGTCCCGTCGTCCCCGGCCGGCCCTGAACCGGGAGGTCGTTTTCCTTGAGAGCATTTTCAGTTTGAAACGCTTTGCGCTTCAAACCATACGGTCTGTTTCTTCGCGGAAAAAAACGCGTTTTTTCCGCTCACTTTGGGGCGGGCGGCGCTGTGCCGCCGCCTCGCATTTTGCCTTTTTCAAAGGCAAAATGCTCTACCGCACATCCTCCTGCACATCGGCGGCATCCAGCAGGCGCGGGGCCTGCGCGCCGCCGTCCCCCGCGGCTTCGGCGGGATGCGCCGTCGGGCTGACCGCCGCAAGCGTTTGCTCCCTGACGTCCGGGCGACTGCGCCATTGGGCGAACTTGATGCGCCAGTCGGCAAAATCGTGCGGGGTACGCTCCAGAATACTTTCCTGCTCCTGAAGCCAGTTGTTGAACAGTTGCAGCCGGAACTGAAAGTCCTGACTGTCCAGCACGGCGGCGGCCGTCCCCTGCGCAATGACCCGCCCTTCCAGCTCTTCCAGCACAAAGCGGCAGACGGCTTCACGTGAGTTTTCAAAGCTGGCTTCCTGTCCGTCCATCAGGCTGGCCAGCGGCAGAAGATGGCTCTCCTGTGCGGCCAGACGCTGCCGTGCGGCATCATCAAGACGGATCAGCAGTCGCGGTTCGGCGTCCGGGCCTTCTTCCGGCAGTTCCTCCAGAAAGGAAAAGCGCAGCCAGCTTTCAAACATGACCGCTTCAAGTATGCGTTCCGCCGCATCCGGCATGGAATCCTTTTCCTGTGTCATACGGCTCTCCTGTATATGATGTGCGCCCAGTGTAGGAAGGGGGCTTCGCCGCCGTCAAGCGAACCAGCCGCCTTTCCCGCCGGAAACCGCGCGGGAGAGGGAGGATGCCGCCTCTGGCAGGTTTGTTGCCTTTATGCTAGCCTGAATGGATGATTGATTACGCCAAAGCGCTCAATGAGGCGCAGTACGCAGCCGCCACCTGCGGAGACGGCCCGGTGCTGGTGGTGGCCGGTGCGGGCAGCGGCAAGACGCGCACCATTACCTACCGGCTGGCCTGGCTGGCCGAGCAGGGCGTGGCCCCGGAATCCATGCTCCTGCTGACCTTTACCCGCAAGGCCGCGCAGGAGATGCTGCACCGGGCGGGCCTGCTTTGCGAGCACGCGCTGGCCGGGGTGCAGGGCGGCACCTTTCATGCCTTCGCTTACGGCATCCTGCGGCGTTTCCGGCCGGAATGGCTGGGAGATCGTCCCTTTACCGTCATGGACAGCGCGGACATCACAGCCGCCGTCAAACACTGCAAGGAGGCGCTGGGGCTGGGCAAGGGGGATAGGGCCTTCCCCAAGACGCAGACCATCGTGGGCCTGTTGAGCAAGGCCCGCAATAAGGAATTGCCTCTTGCCGAGATTCTCCAGCGGGAAGCCTTCCACCTGTTGCCCTATGCCGACGGCCTGACGGAGCTGGGGCGTCGTTATGATGCCTTCCGGCGGGAAACGGGCGTCATGGATTATGACGACCTCCTGTTCGAGCTGGAGGCGATCCTGCGGCAGGATGCGCGGGCGGCGGAGCTTCTGCGCGCACGTTATCGCCACATTCTTGTGGATGAATATCAGGACACCAACCTCGTACAGGCCCGCATCGTCCGCCTGCTGGCCGGGCCGGAAGGCGAAGCGCCGGGCAACGTCATGGCCGTAGGGGACGAGGCTCAGTCCATCTACGCCTTTCGCGGGGCCAATGTCCGCAATATTCTGGATTTCCCCAAACTCTTTCCCGGCGCGCGCATCATCCGGCTGGAAGAGAACTACCGCTCCACGCAGCCCATTCTGGCTGTGGCCAACAATCTGCTGGAACACGCGGCCGAATCCTTCCGCAAGACGCTCTTTACCCGTCGGGAGGGCGGCAGCCCTGTGCGGCTGGTGACGCCTCTCAGCGACAAATCGCAGGCCCGGCTGGTGGTGGAGCGCATCCGCGAACTTCTGCATACCCACCTGCCGCACGAGATTGCCGTGCTGTTCCGGGCGGGCTTTCATTCCTTTGCGCTGGAAATGGCGCTCAATCAGGCGGGCATTGCCTTCCGCAAGTACGGCGGCCTGCGCTATACCGAGGCCGCCCACGTCAAGGACGTCATCGCCTTTGCGCGCCTGCTGCTCAATCCGCTGGACATGTCCGCCTTTGAACGTCTGGCGGCCCTGCATGAGGGCATAGGGCCCAGGACGGCGCAAAAACTCTATGAGGCCGCCGCGTCCGGGGATACGGCGCGCATGGCCAAGGCCTTTGCCCGGCATGCCGCCTTTCGGGCGGACATGGAATTCATCGAAAGCCAGCGGGCGCATGCGCAGACGCCGTCCCTGACCCTTGCCGCCATTCTGGAGCAGTACCGCCCCCTGCTGGAACAGCACTACTCCGAGGACTGGCCCCGGCGGCAGCAGGCGCTGGAAGAGCTGTTGCAAATGGCAGCCGGATACACGGAGCTGGACCTCTTTCTGGCCGATCTGGCGCTGGAATCCCCGGAAGAGGATGCGGGCGACGGCGAAAACCGCATTACCCTTTCCACCATCCACTCGGCCAAGGGGCTGGAGTGGAACGCCGTGCTCATCATCGATCTGGTGGAAGACCGTTTCCCCTCGCGGCATGCCCTTGCCCGGCCGGAAGATTTCGAGGAGGAGCGGCGGCTCATGTATGTGGCCTGCACACGTGCCCGGCAGCAGCTCGACCTTTATGCCCCGGCCACCCTGTTCAGTCGTGCGGAACAGGGCATGACCCATGTGAATCAGAGTCCCTTTGTGCGGGAAATGGGCCCGCAGCTTGCCGAGCAGTGGCTGGAGGGCTTCGGCGGCGGTTTGCGCCGTCGGGAAAGCGGTCTGGGCACGCCTCCGGAAACGGGGGGCATGTCCGGCGTCCGTCCCCCTGCCCCGCCCCGTCCCGCTGCCGGTTCCTTTTGGGGGCAGGAGCGTGCGCCCCTGTCCCCTGCCGCCGGTGAGGAGGACTGCCAGCTGCCGCCGGAGGAACGTCTTGCCCCCGCGCCGCCGGTCGCCGCTTCGTCCGCAACGACGGCTCCCGTCGGCGGGCCCCGCCTGCCGCAGGGATACTGCCGCCATCGCATCTTCGGGCGCGGCAAGGTGGTTCGTCAGCTGCCGCCGGACAAGGTGCAGGTCAATTTTCCCGGTTTCGGTCTCAAGGTCATTCTTGCGGAATATCTGCTCATGGAGGACGACTAGATGCCCAAATCCGTTCCGTCCGCATTGTCTGAGGACGCCATCCTGCATCTGCTGGCCCGGCATTTTCCGGCTACCCATCCTTCCCTGCTGCTGGGCCGTGGCGACGATTGCGCCGTGCTGCGGGGCGGGCAGCCCCTGTGCGTGAGCACGGACCTCTTTCTGGAGGATGTGCATTTTCGCCGGGCCTACTTCACCCCCGAGGATATGGGGTACAAGGCGCTGGCCGTCAACATCAGCGACGTGGCGGCCTGCGGCGGGCGTCCGCTGGCCTTCACGCTGGGGCTGGGCCTGCCGGAATATGCGGATATGGACTGGCTGGACATCTTTTTCCGCGGTATGGCCGCGCTGGCCGGGCGGCATCGCATGGCGCTGGCCGGGGGCGATCTTTCCCGCAGCGACCGGCTGCATATCTGCATTACGGTCTGGGGGGAGCCCCTGAGCGACGGGGCCCCCTTCCTGCTGCGCGGCGGTTCCATGCCCGGCGACTGCCTTTTTCTGGTGGGGCTGCCGGGGCTGGCCCGCGTGGGCCTGCAGGAAATGGAAGCCCACGGGCGTGCGGCGCTGGAGCACTGGCCCGCCGCCTGCGCCGCGCATCTGCGGCCGGAGCCGCAGGTGGATGCCGGGCTCATGTTGGCCCGGGCCGGACTCAATGCCCGGCCTCCGGCCCTGATGGACCTTTCCGACGGTCTTATGCGCGATCTGCCGCGTCTGCTGGGTATAAGCGGCGCGGCGGGGGCGGCCCGTACCGAAGGCGCCGGGCTGGGAGCCTCGCTCCTGCTGCCGCAGGGCCTGCTTCATCCTGAAGTGGTGCGCCATGCCCTGCAGGAAGGCAAAAACCCCGTCCATGAGGCGCTGCTCGGCGGGGAGGACTATTGTCTGCTCGGCTCCTGCGCGCCGGATATGCTGCCGGTGCTGCATACGGCCATTCCCAATTTCCACAGCATAGGCGTGGTGACCGATATCCCCGTCATTGAATGCAATAACGAAAACCTCGCCGGTCTGCACGGCTTTGACCATTTTGCGCCGGAAAAGGACTGAGCATGTGCGCCTCTCCCCTGCCGGACATTCCTTCCGCGCTGTCTGAATCCCTGCTGTCCTGCTGTCGTGAGGCCTGGCGCACGGGCGGTCTGCTGGGCTTCAACGGCAATGCCAGTCTTCTCTGGGACGGACCGGACGGCCCGCGTGTGCTCATGACCCGTTCCGGCGTCTGCAAGGGCCGCATGAACGCGGCGGACATCTGTCTGCTGCACCCGGACGGACGCCTGCTTGCCGGAGGCCCCGCGTCGTCGGAAGGGGCCATGCATCTGGCGGTCTATGCGGCACGCCCCGCCTGCCGGGCCATCCTGCATACCCATCCGCCGCATCTGCTGGCGCTGGGCATACGGCTGGCCGACCGCATGGAGGATTTTCTCCGGCTGCCGCTGTACGAATCCGAGGTCTGGCGGGCGCGTCTGGGCGTGGCCCTGCCGCAGGCCCCCGGTTCGCGGGCGCTGGCCGAGGGGGTGGCCGCGCAGGCGCGGCAGTTCCCCGCCGTCTGGATGAGCGGACACGGCCTGTGCGCCTGCGGGGAAACGCTCGAGGAGGCGCTGGGTCTCACCGAACAGCTTGAACATCTTGCGCAGATACAGTTGTTGAGCGGCATCTGAAAACGGAAGGAGGATCGATATGGCGACGGCAGCTCCCTGCGGGACAGCCCCCCGCACCATGCGGCAAGTAAAGATTACGGTGCTCAAGACGACACTGGATCAGGAACTGGCCGGACAGTACGGCATACCCGGGCTCGGCCCCTGCCCCATGCATCAGGCCGGACAGACTTTCCTTGCGGATTATGCCAAACCGGACGGCTTGTGCGACGAGGCCTGGAAGGCCATCTATCAGTACGTGTTTGCTCTGGCCCACGGCGCCGAGAGCGGGCTTTTCTACTACGGCGACTGGATAGACAGGCCGGGCGTGGCCATTGTCTGCTGCAACGACGGGTTGCGCCCCGTCATTTTCAAGCTGGAAGCCACGGATACGGTCTCCGTGCCGCCCTCTTCCGGGTCGGAAGCGGAAGGAAGGGGTAAATGCCGCTGAACCGGCAGGAGGTCATCCGTCCCGCCCTGTCCGGCGACTGGCCGGAACTGGCGGCTCTCTGGCGACGCAGCGTGGAGGCTACACATGATTTCCTCCATTCCGCCGACCTTGAGAGCATCGGGGCTGCCATGCTGCGCGCCTATCTGCCTGCCATGCGGGAGCTCTGGCTGCTGGAGCGGGCAGGCCGTGCGGCCGGTTTCTGGGGCGGAGATGCCCTGCGGGTGGAAATGCTTTTTGTGGACCCGCCGTTTTTCAGGCAGGGCGTCGGTACGGCGTTACTGCGCCATGCCTGTACGGGCAAGCGGCGTGTGGAACTGGACGTCAACGAACAGAATGCGGGCGCCCGCACCTTTTATGCCCGTCTGGGTTTCCGGGTATGTGGTCGCTCGCCGGTGGACAACGACGGCAGGCCGTATCCCCTGCTGCATCTGGTGCGCGAGGCTGAGCCCCTGTCTGCCGAAAAAAGGGATGCCGTTTCGCGTTGATACAGCATCATGTCGTGACGGGAGGGAAGAAATATGGAGACTTCGCTGCAACCGGTTGTCCTGACGGAAGACACCCTGTGTCCTTATTGTCAGACGACGGTCAGGAGAGGGGCATGCGTGTGCCCATCCTGCCACGCGGAACATGCCAGGAAAAGGATCAGCCTTTTTCATTATGTAGTGGGCTTGCCGACGGCCTTTTGTCTTGTGGCCGCCCTGATATTCATCGTCTGCTCCATCCTCTCCGCCATACTCGGCTTGGGAGGCGGTGGGGAAAGCGTCCTGATGATTCTGGGGGGCATTGCCTCGCTGGTTGTCGGAGGTGCCGTCGTCAGGAAAGGCCGGAAGCGGCTTGACGCATTGGGAACGCCGAACTGGTGGCGGTAGCGTGGATGCGGCGAGGCAAAGGCTGCGACAATGCGGATAGCGGGAGACGCAAGAGCGTTTTCCCGGCAATGTGGCTGAAGTGCAGGAGCCTTACGGGCACGGCCTGCGGCCGCCTTCGGTTCCGCGCCTGCGCGGGAGGGCCAGCCTTTCGCAGCGAAACGAGAAAAGGCGTTCTCACCATCTTTCCCCCAAACAGGAAACGAATAGTGTTAACAGGCCTATTGAAATGCTTTGCACTTCGGGCCGGGTGGCGCTGTGCTTCCGCCTCGGGTTTCGTCTTGTTCAAAGACAAAACGCTCTAGATAGTGCCGTCAAATTATGTTTGCCCACAACGATATACATCTGATTTGAACGGCGGCAAGAAAAGAGGCACATCTTTTGGCATACCGTGTAGCAATTCCCCGCCAGCGCTTC
>CALVGJ010000217.1 GCA_944327045.1 uncultured Desulfovibrio sp. | reverse complement strand
TCTGGGCGTAAGTTTGGCATTCTTATGGCTGTTCACCCTTTCCCTCGCTCGCTTGTTGGTTTGTCTGCTAACTTCCAACTTACCGAATGAGGAAAGGGTGAACAACCTATCGGAACACAACATCTAGCTGGGGAAGAGACAGGGAGACAATTCCGCCCCCGAAAGCAAGCGGCGTGTGTACAGCTTGTCTGTCTTATATGGTGAAATTATTTGTAAAATTTGTGTTGAAATGCCCCGGGCCTGAGCGCATGCGTTTGCTGCCCGCGAAAAGCTGCACCTTTTCGGAAGGCAAGGCGACGGGAAAGCAGCGTGCGCCGCTGTATCGGCACGTCGAAGGCTGATTTTTCCGTCAATGAGGCCACAGAGAAAGAGAAGCGTCGCGGCAGGCGAAAGACTACGTCCTGCCCAAGTGATGCTCTCAAAGAGATGAGGGAAACTCTATGCTCATTCCGCTATTATCCTATGTGCTGGATCGTTTGCCTTTGGGCAATGCCCTGAAGGGCATCTCCCCCGCCATGTTGAAGGACTTCATGCTCAGGACGAGAGCACCGCGCTGGCATGAATACGCCATTCGGCAGCGGCAGTGGCGCCGTCATGCCTGCACGGCCTGCCGCTGGCTCTGCGGCGTCCTGCCGCGTGACGCAGCCGTCTTTGAACCGGGCTGCGGCAGCGCCGCCAATCTTCTCTGGCTGGGGCAGAAGGGCTTTCGCAGGCTGTCCGGTTCGGACATCTCGCCCGAAGCGCTGGAACTGGGCGTACAGCTGGCAGGCAGCCTGCATCTGCCGCTCGAGGTCTGGCATGACGACGCCCTGCATCCCACACGATTGCCGCAGTCGCTGGACGGCATCCTTTCCGTCAACTGGCTGTACCACATCCCCGGCGCGGATTTCGGCGCTTTTTTGCGACTCTACGGGCCTGCTCTCAAACCGGGCGGCTATCTTGCCTGCGACATGGTGACGCGCCATTACGATCATGTGCCGGGCAATCAGTGGCATTCCCAGGACAGGGAACTGCCCGAAGAGCAGCGCCGCCCCTCGGAATATACGTTGCGACTTGACTCCGAGGAGGTGCGGGAACTGGCGGAACAGTGCGGCTTTCACCTTGTCCGCTCCACCTGCTTTGTGCTGAGCCGCCCACAACGCGCTGTCTACCTCCTGCGGCGCGAGGCATAGGCGCGGGGCGGGGAAGGGCAAGCGCTCTCCCCGCCGCACATGGGCAACATTCACCATCCTGCCCAGGAAGAACAAGGACTTGCGGAAACTTTCGCGAGTCCTTTTTGGTGTCCGCCGCAGGTATCCCCGGCTTGTTACTGGGCAGCAACGTCGACCTTTTCCGGTACGGTATGAGCTGTACGCAGGGTGATTGGACGGAGATGTTTATTTTTCCGCTGGGTTGATTTTTCATACGCCTTGCGCAATACTTGCAAAAAGGTATAAAAAGCATCGGAAAACATTTGAGGAGGTTGTATGAGCGAGCTGAAAGAAATTTTTTTTGATGGCGTGGAATCCATTCATATCCTTAACGGGACTGTAAGAATGGATTTTTTTACGCTGCAGCCGCCTGCGGAGAGCAACGGTAATCCTGTACCGGAAGTCAAGGCCCGTTTTGTTGTGCCGCTGCAATCGTTTCTGAATATTCATTCATCTATGCAGCGGCTTGTGGACAAGCTCATTGAGGATGGCATCGTCACTTCACAGGATAAGCGCGGCAACGACTGGGAAAAGGCAAACTAGGCCGGAACATGCCGGCCCTGCCGTTTCCGGGCAGGGCGGAGCGCCTTTTGATCAGTTTGATCCGAGGGGAAAACGTACAGTAGCTGTGGAACGCTGTTTGCGGAAAAGGCACGGCGTTTTTTCGGAATATTTTCCGAACAGGAGGGAAGGGACATTTGGGTATCTATTCAAATGAGTCCCTTCCCTTTGTTTTTTCCGTCCATCGGCAAGCGTATTTCAGATGTGGCGGCTCCAGGAAGGGGGACCCCCTCGTATCCTGTTCTTTCAGGGCATCCTGTGAATGTGGCGTAAAAGCCGCTCGCCTGTGCGAGCACAGGATGCGGATACGCCGTGCGATGCCATGTGCAGCAGGCATGCCGCGGTGTGTTGCCGGAGAATGATTCCATTTTCCGGCATGTATCTGTATCAGCGTGTTTCTGCGCCGGAATTGCTGCGTCTGGGCGGAGAGGAAGCGGCGGCACCATCACATGAAACGATTCAGCGCATTACCGTGCCCGCGGGACAAGGCCGGGCGGACGACAGCAAATGCCGGCGGCATTTCATACCGCATATGCGGCGGCATTCCGATATTGCATGAATATTGTGACAGAGGGCAGGCCTGCCGTCGAGCAATCTTCCTGAAGGCGAACCGGCTTTCCTGCGGCAGGGGAGCTGGGGCATGACTGCCGCGCAGACTCTCCGTCCCTGCGTGGAAGCCTTTTGCAGGGAGGCTTCCCTTCCGGTTCATGCTGAGGAGCTGGAAGCGCTGGGAAGCGAAACCACGCCTTCAGGGATGGCCGGACGTCTTGCCGACCTGCTGCGCGGATGGGGGGCCGCAGCCTCGGCCATTGCGGAAGCCTCACAACTGAAGGAAGACTATAGCGGCCCGCTGCTGGCCATGATTGACCAGCGGTCATGGGTATACGTTTCCCGCTTTGCCTCCTCGCAATCAGAAGGGACGCTGACTCTTTTTGATCCGCGGGCGGGAGGATATGTAACGGTCAAGACCAGCCAGTTTCTCTCGCGCTGGCAGGGGCCGGGGATTGCCTTTTTCTCGGATAAACCAGCGTCGGCGTCGGCACGGCGGCACGGGGGCGACGCGGCGGCCGTCGGCCTGAGTTGTCTTTGTCTCATCGGGCGGCATCATGGACTGGCTGTGACAGAGGAGCAGCTGGCGCACGAGTACGCGCTGGGCAACGACAGCCTTTCGCTGGAGCGCCTTCTGGAAATGGCGCGCGACAAGGGGATGCGGGGGCGAATTCGCCCTCTTTCCTGGCAGACGGCCCTTGCCTATCGTGACGTCTTTCCTCTGCTGGCGCAGCGAAGGGACGGACAGTACGCCATCCTGTGCAATGTGCAAAAACAGGATGACGGAGAAATCCGAATTCAGGCGCTGTTTCCCGATGCGCACGGAAATGGGCCGACGGATTCGGCGCTGCGCCTCATGGATGAGGCAACATTTCAGGAGGTTTTTGCCGAAAGAATGCTGCTGCTCAAGCGGCGCTATCACATAAGCGATGCGGATCAACCCTTTGGCCTGGCATGGTTTTTCCCCGAGTTTCTGCGGCACAAGCGCGTCTTTGTGCAGATAGCGCTTGCCGTTCTGGTCATCACGGCAATTTCTCTGCTTACCCCGCTTTTTTTCCAGCTTGTCATCGACAAGGTTCTGCCGCACAAGACCTATTCCACACTCAATGTATTGTCTGTGGGGATTATAGGCGTTATTTTATATAATTCGCTTTTGGAATTTTTGAAAAGTTATCTGCTTATCTTTGCCACGAATAAAATTGACATCAATCTTGGCATACGGACATTTCACCATTTGATGCGCCTGCCGCTCAGTTTTTTTGAAAGCATTCCCGCCGGCGTGATTCTCAAGCATATACAGCAGACGGAAAAGATTCGCGGCTTCCTTTCCGGAAATCTCTTTTTTACATTGCTTGATGTTTTTTCTCTTGTCGTATTTATTCCCTTTCTCATGCTTTACAGTGTTTCCCTGACGGCAATTGTCTTTGCTTTTTCCTTTGCCATTGCCCTTGTCGTGGTTTCGCTGATCAAACCCTTTCAAAGGCGACTGGATGAACTCTACACGGCGGAAGGCAAGCGGCAAAGTTCCCTTGTTGAATCCATCCGCGGCATTCAGACCATCAAATCGCTTGCGCTTGAACCCATGCGGGAAAAAGAATGGAACGAGATGACGGCCTTTGCCGTACATTCCTATTTCCGGGTCGGCAAGATTTCCATTACGGCGAAGGTATTCAGTCAGGCTCTGGAAATGATAATGAATATTGTCATTATCTGGTATGGTGCGCATCTTGTCTTTGATGCGCGCCTGAGCATGGGGGCATTGATCGCCTTTCAGATGATCTCAAGCAGAGTAAGTTCGCCGCTGGTAAAGATGGTTTCCCTCGTGCATGAGTATCAGCAGGTCTCCCTTTCCGTCAGGATGCTGGGAGTCGTCATGAACAGCAAGCCGGAGGAGAGTGGGGGCAATCTGCGCAGCGAGGTGCGGGGGGATATTTCCTTTCACGATGTGGGTTTTCAGTATCGCCCCGACACCTTGCCAGTCATAAGCAATTTTACTCTGCATATCCGGCCGGGGGAAATTCTGGGGATAGTCGGGCGCTCCGGATCGGGCAAGAGCACCATCGCCAAGCTTGTACAGGCCATGTACACGCCGCAGCACGGCTTTCTGCGGATGGACGGCATTGACATCCGCGAGCTCGACAAGATGCACCTGCGCCGAAATATCGGCGTGGTGTTGCAGGAAAACTATTTTTTTCACGGGACGATACGGGACAATATCCGGCAGGGAAGGCCGGATGCCTCATCAGAGGAGGTCATCGAAGCGGCCAGACTGGCGGGATCCCATGAATTCATCAGCGGCTTTCATACCGGCTACGATACCATTCTGGAGGAAAATGCCGTCAACCTTTCAGGCGGGCAGAAGCAGCGTCTTGCCATAGCCAGGGCACTGATCACGTCGCCCAGAATCCTTATTTTTGATGAGGCGACATCAGCCCTCGATCCGGAAAGTGAATGGCAGATATCGCAGAATCTTCGCCACATGGCGCAGGGGAGGACGGTCATCATGATTTCTCACAGGCTTTCCCTGATGCGGCAGGCGCATCGCGTCATCGTGCTCGATCACGGGCGTCTGATCGAGCAGGGAAGCCACGAGGAACTGCTGGCGCACAAGGGGGTGTACAGCGATTTCTGGGCGCAGCAGATGGGAGGGTAGGCATGCGGATGCCCTTTATCGAACGGTATCGCCGGCATGCGGAAATCAATGAATTTCTGCCTGACGCCCTGGCCATAAGGAACGCTCCCCTGCCGTGGTGGGCGAATTCCGGCCTGCTCTGGCTGTGCTGCTTTTTTCTGCTGGCCCTGCTCTGGAGCTTTTTGGGGGAGGTCGATGTCATCATTTCCGCACAGGGAAGAATCGTCTCCCAGTCTCCGCCCATCGAGCTCCGCCCTCTTGAGCGCACCGTCATCAAGGAAATCAAGATTCGGGTAGGGGATCGCGTTCGACAGGGACAGGCATTGATGACGTTCGATCCCGTCTTCAATACGGCGGAAGAACTCAAGCTCGAAAGCGAGCTCAGAAAATATTCGGCACAGCGCCGCCGCCTGAGCGCCGAACTGGAAAGGAAGGAATTTCTGCCGCAAACATCCCAGAATGAAGAGCGCTGGCAATATTCGTTGTATCTGACGCGCAGCAAGCTGTATCGGGAAAACATGGTATCGTACGAGGAGGAAATCGCCAGAATTTCCCAGAATCTTTCGGACAAGAAAGAACAGCTTATGCTGTATCAGGAAATGGAAAAGTTGTATCTCAGGACAAAGGGAGCCATATCGCTCAAGGAGATAAAGGAGCTCCAGCTTTCGCGGATGCAAATCGAATATGAAATAAGCTCGCTTGCCAAGGAAAAGCTCGCTCTTGAAGCCAAGCGCAATGCGTTCATGGAAGAGTGGGATACGAAAATAGTGGAGGAGCTTGTTCAGGTGCAGCAGGATTTGCTTGCCGCGCAAAAGGAACTGGAAAAAATACGTCAGCTCCAGGCCTATGTATCCCTGTACGCGCCGACGGATGCCATAGTGCACACCATTGCGCCTGTTCCCATAGGTTCGGCCGTCAGGGAGGTGGAATCTCTGGTGACGCTCGTGCCCTTGCACGCGGAGCTTGAGGGAGAGGTAAAAATACCGACGGAGTATATCGGCAAGGTAAAGAACGGCAATACGGCGCGGATCAAGGTAACCGCCTTTCCTTTTCAAAAATACGGCACCATTGATGGACATGTACGGTACATATCCGGCGATGCGTTCATGGAAAATGCAAACGGCGGTATGGAGCCCGCGAAAAAATTCTATTACATGTCAAGAATCTCCATTGATAAAACGTCGTTGACCGATGGCGGGGAAAAGGAAATCTTCATTATCCCCGGCATGGAGATCACATGCGAAATCATTGTCGGAAAAAGACGGATCATAGAGTACCTGCTCTATCCTCTGATAAAGTATCTTGACGAGTCCATGCACGAGCCCTGATCCCGCATATCCTGTCACGCGACGGAGAGTGATCCGCGCGGGCGGAACAGCGTAACGGGTACGATAATTAGGGCCTGTTAACACAAATTTTACAGATAATTTCATAGATAAGACAGGAAAGCTGTACGCGCTCCACTTGTCTTTGGTGGTGGGGTTGCCTCATATTTCTGACTCTTCCCCTGATAAACGCGCGCTGTGGAAGGGATGGGGGCTTGGGGGGAAGGGAAACCCACTCCCGCGCCGGCAGCGATCCGACGGGCGGCCCGCAGGGCCGTGCCCGTCAGTGAATAGTGTTAACAGGCGTAGAGCGTTTTGCCTTTGAAAAAGG
>CALVGJ010000216.1 GCA_944327045.1 uncultured Desulfovibrio sp. | reverse complement strand
TGAAGGCGGCAAGGATGTCGCGCAGGCGGGCATTCTGCTGCGGGTCGCGCACCTGCTGGCCGTCAAAGTCCACATTGGCGACCACGCTCCAGGCCAGCGCCCGCATCCAGTCCGTATACCACTGGCGATCGTAGGGCGCTTCCTGCTCGCCGATGACCGGCTCCGCCGGGGGCTCGGCGGGCGGGGCGAAAAGCTCCGAACTCTTGCCGCCGAAAAGGATGGTGCGCCCGGCGGCGTCCTTTTTGCGCGGGTCGAAGCCCAGCCAGTCCACAAAGGCGTTGATGGCGTCCGCGGCCAGACTCACCTGCCGCCAGATGAGGCGCTCGCGGGACATGTCGGCATACGCGCCGCAGCGGCGCAAGTCCTGTTCCAGCGCATCACGCAGGCCGAGGCGCTGGGCCGAAAGCAGAAGCTCGCTGATGAGCTGCTCGAAACCGCGCGAGGGCAGGCCGCCGAAGTAGTTGCGGGCCTCGGCGCTGCCCGCCAGATTGTGGAGCTGTTCGATCCAGTAGTCGAACACCATGTCCGTGAGCGTTCCGGCGGCATCACGGGGCAGGGGCGTCTCCTCCGGCGTGGCGGCCGGGGCGGGGCGGGCGGCATCGTCGCCGAAGATGTCGGAAAAGATGTCCTCGGCGGACACGTTGTCGTCCACGCTGACGGTCACGCCGCTTTCCGTCGCCTGAGAGGCGGCCTGCCGCTGCCGCAGCCAGAGGTCGTACAGCTCATGATCCCTGACCTGAAGGCGGCGGAGCAGTTCCCCGAACAGGTGACGCCGGGTGACGCCGGTCACCAGCATGACCAGCTCGCGGGAAAGCGCCTCCTTCTGTCGGCGCAGCTCCTCGCGGTCGTCCGTCTGGTGGAAGGGCTCCAGACGGGTGCGGACCTGCTCGCGCTTTTCGGCGACGATGCCTTCGATCTGGCGGCGCTTGAGTTCGGGATTGCAGAGGGGGCGCAGGCTCTCCCGCAGCAGGGCCACGCCGCCGTCGTTGAGGGTCATGGCCGCGTCCCATACCGCTTCCGGTCGGGCCACATGCCGCCGCACCAGCTCCGAATGCAGAAAGGCCTGTCGCACCTCTTCCACATAGGCCGCCTGTTCGGGGCGCACGGCGATCTCCCTGCCGTCGGCATCGAAATTGAAAATGGCGTCGCAGCGGAAATTGGGGTTGCGGAGCAGATAGATATTGTTGAAGGGGTGTTCGCCGTCCCACTTGTCGGGCCAGTCGTGCTGCTTGCCGAAAAAGTCCAGCAGGGAGGACTGGAGGCGCGTGTCCCAGCGCTTCTCCACCGAGGGCGTCCCCGCCTTCTTCTCGAATTCCATGTCCATCTTGGAGAGGATGAAGAAAAGGGACGTGGGCCTGCCCGCGCGCGAACGCGGGTCCTCGCCGTGGGTGGAGCATATCCACTCGTAGACGGCGCGCGGCAAATCCTGCACTTCCTGATTGCTGGGGCCGATGCAGAGCAGCATGCTGGTCAGCTCCCGCTCCTCGCAGTAGCGCTCGAACAGATAGGCCACCTTGCCGCGCAGGAACAGGTTCTCCAGCGTGCCGGGACGGGCCAGCTCGCCCTGCAGATTCTCCAGCTTGAGGCGCGAACGGTAGCCCGGAAAGTCCAGCAGGTCGGTATGGTCGAAAAGGCTGTCCGGCTTTTCCCGCATGTAGATGCTGATCTCCGCCGTGAGCGCGGCCACCACCGCGCGGGGCAGCTCGGCGCTTTTGCCGTCCCTGCCCCGGATGGTGAGGCGGTCGGCCTGATCGTTTTCCAGCAGGCCCCGCAGCACGGCCACGTCGATGATGCTGGTTTCACGCGGGATAAGTCCGTTCAGCGGGCAGTCGGCCTCGGCGGGATTGCCGAGCGCCTGCAACGCGCCGCACAGCGTGACGTACAGCCGCCGGAACTCCGGCACGCCGTTCCAGATGAGGCCGAAAAGCGCGGCGCGCCCCTCAAGATCAAGGCGCGGCGCCAGCTCCATCGCCTTGTTCCAGTAGCCTTTTTGCAGCATCTGCACGCGCGGCCGGGAAAGGAAATTCTTGTTCACATAGTCGCGCAGCTCTTCCACGTCGTCGCCGCTGACCGCGGAACCTCCGCCGCCCGCCGCCTTTTCCAGCTCGGCCAGCGCGGCCAGCAGCGGTTCCATCTCCGGCGCTTCCTTGTGCTCGCAGTCGGCATAATAGGTGTTGGCCAGCACCCGCGCCACGTCCATCTCCGTCAGAAGACGCAGGCGGATGGGATGCTCCGGCGAAAGTCCCTCCGGCGGCGTGCTGGTAAAGCGCGTCACCAGCCCCGTGGATTCCTTGCCGCCCTCGGGGTTGATCTCCGTGAGGAAATCCCGCTGGTCGCCGCAAAAATCCGCCAGCAGACTGCCGGAGGCGTCCCGCGCCAGCGCCGAAATGAGGTAGGATTTGCCCGACTGGCTCGGCCCGAACACCCCCGCGCACATCTTGCGCCGGGCGGCATGCTCGCAACGGCTGAAAAAACGCGCCGCATGACGCATGTCCTTTTGCAGGCTGCTCCCCTCGTTGCCCACCAGTTCCGCATTGTCGGCAATCCACGCGCCCGCCTTGCGGCACTCCTCCGCCAGCGCCCGGCAACGCCGCGCCAGCTCCTGATCCTGCTCCTGCATACGTCGTCCTCGTGAAAAAAAACCGGATACCTCCGGCAGTTACCGCGAACCCTTCAACCATGCCAGACTTGCGCCCGGAGGTCGAGCGGAAATGCTCCCCGGCCGTGCGGAGGCGTTCTTTTCTTTTTTTCTTTTTTTTCGTTAGCTGGCTGGCGGATGTTGCCCGGCGATCTGTTTTTTTCTTCCTTCCTTTTCTTCTTTCCGGCGCTGGCTGGGGGATGCTGCCCAGCATCTGGGCTTGGTCGCCTCCCGGCGGGGGGCAGGGGGTGAGAGGGGCCAGCCCCTCTACACCCCCTACGACCCCCGTACACCCCTGTCCGCGTGGCGGAGGGCGTCCCTGTCGCATGACGTATACCCTGTCCGCCGCTCGCCGCAGGGGGCAAGTCGGCGCGCATCTTCCCGCTTCGCGGGTGATATGCGCGCCTGCTGCGGCGCTCCCGCTGCGCGGGGATCGCCTCCGCGCCCCG
>CALVGJ010000215.1 GCA_944327045.1 uncultured Desulfovibrio sp. | reverse complement strand
GCATCCAGCCGCGAGCGAACCTGATCGGCAAGTTTTTCGTTGGCTTCAAGGACGTTGCGAACAACGGGTATCTGCATGGCTCCTCCTGTGTGGCCCAGGGCCTGTTAACACTATCTACTGTTTGTTTAGGGGAAGGGGAACCCCTCGCTCTGCTGTCGATGCCCGTAAGGCTCCTGCGTCGCCTAACGGGCACGGCCCTGTGGGCCGCCCTTCGGGTCGCTGCCGGCGCGGGAGCGGATGTGCCTTTTCCCCAAGTCCCCATCCCTTCCCCAGCGCGCTTTTACCGGGAGAAGAGTCAGGGACGCGAGTCGAGCCCGCCCCAAAGACAAATACGCGTGAACATTTTTTTAGAGCATTTTCCGTTTGAAACGCTTGGTGTTCCAAACCATACAGCCTGGCGTTTCGCGGAAAAAACGCGGTTTTTCCACCCACTATTGGCCGGGCGGCGCTGTGCCGCCGCCTCGCATGCTACCTTTTTTCAAAGGCAAAATGCTCTATTGACATTATTTGTAAAATTTGTGTCAACGCCTCCTAAGAGGCTTCCAAATGGGAAATGCGCAGTTCCTTGCCCTGTTCCACCGTATGGCCGAACTGTTCCCCGCAGCGCGGACAGGGCTGCCAGAGGGCATCCTGCCCGGACTCGCCGCCGAACACGGCGCCGCAGCCGAAACAGCGCAGACGCAAGGGAATGATATGCAGCTCCAGACAGGCATCCGCCCACGGGCCGTCGGCAAGCAGGGCCTCAAGGCCGAGGCGCAGAGATTCCGGCTCCACGCCGGACAGGGCACCGCATTCCAGAGCTATGCGGCTCAGGCGTGTGCACTGACGCGCCGCCATTTCTTCCCGGACGATGTCGAGAATGTTCTGTGCTATGGCCATTTCGTGCATGGCGGCATGCTAGCCCAAAGCGCCCGCCGCGTAAAGGCATGGAGAGGAATCTTGCCATTCGGCCCAAATAATGTAGAGTCAGGGCATGAGAAATCCCAAGTTCATCGGCGTATATTCTGTTGCGGCGGCGCAGTCCTCCGGACAGCGCAAGACCCTGTATTTCGTCTGGGAAGTGGAAACCGGCAGCTTTGTCGTGCAGCGGCTCAACAATGCCTTTCAGCCGGTGGCCGACCCGGAACGGATGACAGCGGATATCTTCAGCCAGCGATTCACGGCGGAACCCGCCATTCTGGCCATGCCGGTGCGGTCGCTGGACATGTCCAAGGTTGTGGGACGCTTTGTCCCTCCGCCGCAGGCCGAGCCGGGAGATATCTTCGGTGAAGCCTCATCCGCGGAACAGCAGCGCAGGGCGCGTCTGGTGGAAACCGGCATGCGGGAAACCTTCCGCAAGGCGCTTGCCCGGCTCAAACGTCCCAAGGAGCGGCAGACGGCCTTTACCGCGCTGGAGCAGCTCGCTTCCGTGCGCGAAGGCATTCAGCCGCAGCACAAGCATATGTTTCGTGATTTCGGGGCACGCTTGCGGCAGCTCTCCTATCCTACGGCCGCGCTGGCCTTCAGCCGCCGCGTGCTGGACCTTGCTCCGGATGATGATCATGCCCATTTCAACATGGCGCGCGTTCTCCACGCCCTCGGCGAGGACGAGGCCGCCATCAAGCATCTGCAACGGGCCATGCTGCTGGATGCGAGCGAACCCGTCTACGCGCGCATGCTGCAGTATATCCGTAATGAGCAGCGGCGTTCTCCCAAGAACAGCCAATAGGCAAGAGGAGCCTCGGCCATGAACAAAGCCTTTATCGGCATACTGATTGCCGTCTGCATTCTGGGGATGGCACTGATTATGCTGAACGAATGGAAATCGTCCAGAAGCGACCCTGAACCGGCAGCTTCGGCCATGGAGTCGCTACCGTCCGCACCCGGCGAGCTGCCGCAGCACTCCGGCAGCAGCCTCACGCCGCCGATCCCGGGGGAGACGGCCGCACCGTCTCCGGTGGAGGCGACAGATGCGGGGGGGCTGCCGCCGACGCCCGCCGCTCCCGCTCCTGCACCGTCCAGCGAAGCGCTTGAGCGCGGTTTTGCCTTCAATGATACGGAATCGGCGGCATCGCAGGATACGCCGCCGGAAATTCCCGCAGCGGAAGGCACGCCTCGTCCCGCGCTGGACGTGCCGCCGCAGCCCGCGCTGGGCACTGGCGCGACGGCTGAACCTCCGGCATCGCAGGCCGCACCTGCTCCGGCCGAGCCCAGCCAGCCTGTCCAGAGCGAGGCGGAACGCACCGTGCCGGAAAAGAAGGAAGAAAAAAAGGCTGAAAAGCCCGCTCCGGCGGCCAAGGCCCGCACGGTCACCCGCTTTGTGGTGTTTGCCCGCGAAACCGGTGCAACCGTGCGCATCGAGGGCTCAAGCCCCATTGAGTACAAGTACCTGCCGCTGGAGAATCCGCCCCGGGTTGCCGTTGACCTCATGGGAGAATGGATTGTCAAGGCGCCGGGGGTGCCGAAGAATCCGGCGGTAACCAATGTCCGCCTCGGCAAGCTGGAGGGTCGGACGCGGGTGGTCATCGACCTCACCGGCCCGGGCAAGATTCGGCATATCCTTTCCAAGGATCGTAAGCGGCTGGATGTGCGCATTGACCGCTGATGACCGCCTTCCCTTGTGACAAAAAAGGACGCGTGAGCGTCCTTTTTTGTCGGCAAGAAAGCGGAGTACCTGAACAAGGCCAACGCGCATGGAAAAATTGCCTTTGGTGAATCCGATGCAAAAAAAGGGCAGAAGGCGCCGATACGTCCGGTGCAGAGGGGAGAGCGTTTCAGCTTTGAAAAAGATGAAACGCGAGGCGGCGGCACAGCGCCGCCCGGCCTAAAATGAGCGGAAAAAACGCGTTTTTTCCGCGAAACGACAGGCCATATGGTTTGAAACGCAAAGCGTTTCACACTGAAAATGCTCTGATTGCTGCCTTGTGGGGGAAAATCGCGCTCTGCTGTCGATGCCGTAAGGCTCCTGCGTCGCCTTGGTCTGCTTGTGTAAATTTTTTCAAATAATTTCAATATATAATGCAAGAGAGCTGTACGCACTCCGTTTGCAGCAGTATTTTGCAAAAACGTTTTTTCTTTTTTATTTCAAGGGACTGCCGTCAGATTCCATCAAAACGCACGTATCAAAAAAACATGCCGGACAGACTTCTGTTGTGCACTTCCTGTTTGTTCTGTCAGCCCTGTCCGTGGCAAGATCGACGCACGGCGGCTTGCCAAGCCTGCCGCTTTCGCCTATAGCTACCGCAACGGAGCGTGGCGCAGTTTGGTA
>CALVGJ010000214.1 GCA_944327045.1 uncultured Desulfovibrio sp. | reverse complement strand
CACGAAGAAATCAAGAATATGGAATATGAGCCCCTTGATGAGACGGAAATGAAGCTCATCCACTGGAGCTGGGGCCTCGGCGTGGGCCTGCTGGTGGTGCTCTTCCTCATCAGCAAGTTCGTGATGAAGGTCCATTAGGCCATACCCGTCACCATCTGACGTAACGAGACCGGGAGGGGATTTCCCTCCCGGTCTTTTGCAAGGAGCGACATCCATGCCCCGCTATCATCTCCGTTTTCTCAAGGGCCCCAATTACACGCTGCGACTGGCGCAGGAAGCCACGGTCGAGGCCCCCTCCTTTGCCGAGGCCCTTGCCCCGTTCACCAACTGGCCCATCACCGAATCCTACGACCACGCCACGGCCACAGCCTGGAATCCCGGCACCTGCATGTACTATCAGGAGATGTGGGAGGCGGCCCTTCTGCCGGATACGGACGAAAGCGCCGCGCCGGAAGCCAAGAGCGGCACGGCCGACAAGGAAGCCAAAGCATGAAGTATGTGGTCAGCGGTTGTCTTGCCGGGCTGCCCTGTCGCTATGACGGCGGCAGCAAGCCCTGTGAGGCAGTGCGGAGGCTGGTGGAGGAAGGGCGGGCGGTCACGGCCTGCCCCGAGAGCCTGTCCGGCCTGCCGGTGCCGCGGCCGCCGTGCGAGCAGCGGGACGGCCGGGTCATCATGCGGACAGGGGAGGATGTGACCGAGGCGTTTGAACGCGGCGCCGAACGGGCCATGCATATCGTGCGGAAACACGGCTGCACGGCGGCCATTCTCAAGGCGCGTTCGCCTTCCTGCGGTTTCGGGCGTATCTATGACGGCAGTTTTACCGGGGCTACCTGTGAAGGTGAGGGCATCTGGGCGCGCCGCCTGCGGGAGGCGGGACTTGCCCTCTACAGTGAGGAGGCGCTGCCCCCGGAATTGGCGGGAAACAGGGATTGAGCATCTTCGCGGTACGCCGGGGGAACGGCGACACAGCGCCGTCCGGCCCGAAGCAAGCGGAACCCCGCGTTTTTTTCGCGAAACGACAGGGCCGCATGATGTGAACCGCCAAGCGTTTCAACCGAAAAATGCGCATGAGGAGCGGTCTTGCCGGGAAGCGGCAGCCGCTCCTTTGCTGTTTTCTTTGCTGGGGGGCGTGGGGCCGGTCAGGCGTCGCCTTCCGTCGCGGGGCGGGCAACGGCGCGGATGCCACGCCGCTGGAGTTCGTCCACGACCTTGCGGCAGAAGGTGGGCAGCATGGCCTCGGCCTGCGGACTGAGCTGCATGACCATGCTGTGATAGTCAAAAGGCTGGAGGCCGAAGGCCAGCGCTTCGGGGCGATGTCCGGCCAGTTCGCAGGTGGCCAGCGTGTCCAGCAGGTCCGTCTGGTGCATGGAGTCCCGGAAGCTCAGGCTCTTGCGCAGATCGTCGTTTTCCAGCAGATAGACCGTCCCCGGGGCTTCCCCGCCCAGCACCACATCCAGCACCACCAGCAGATCGCAGGACTGGATTTCCGGCATGAGCATGATGCCGCCGGTCTCGCCGGCCAGAAACTGCACATTGTCCGGCCAGTCATAGTGTTCCTCGAGGTAGGCGACGGCACGCACGCCGAAGCCCTCGTCGCACAGCAGCACATTGCCGACACCCATGATGAGGATGCGGGGCGGCGTCATATCCGGGCTGGAGGAAAGCATGGCACTCCCTGAAAAAAGCGGGGGCCGAAGCCCCCGCCGTATCGTGTCGTGTTGCGGGATTACAGGACCTTGAACTTGTGCACTTCGTTGCTTTCGCCGTCGATGACGTGGACGGCGCAGGCGATGCACGGGTCAAAGGAGTGGATGGTGCGCAGGATTTCCACCGGACGCTTGGGATCGGCCACAGGCGTGCCGATAAGGGCCTGTTCGGCGGCGCCCATGACGTTATCGGCGTCGCGGGGGCCGAGGTTCCAGGTGGTGGGCACCACAAGCTGGAAATTGCCGATCTTGCCGTTCTCGATGCGCAGCCAGTGCGAGAGGCCGCCGCGGGGCGCGTTGACAAAGCCCACACCGCGCGCTTCCTTGGGAATCTCGAGGTCTTCCACGATCTGCTGATCCCTGACGATGTTCTCCTGATAGACCTTCAGCCAGGCGTCGATCTGCTTGGCGATGGCTAGGGTCTCGATGCCGCGGGCGGCCGTGCGGCCCAGGGTGGAGAACAGCGCATCGGGTTTCACGTTCAGCGCCTTGAGCACATGGTCCACAAGGGGCTTGATGGCTTCATGGCCCTGAGCGTAGCTCACGAGCACCTGCGCCAGCGGGCCGGTTTCCACGGCGGTCCCGTTGTAGCGCGGGGCCTTGAGCCAGGAATAGCGGTCGGTATCGCCCATCTTGGTGAACTGGGGATCGGTCACGCCGTCATAGGGGTGCAGGGCCTTGTCTCCCTTGAACCAGCTGTGGCGCACATGCTCGGCGATCTTTTCCGGTTCGAACTTCTTGATGTCCGCCAGATTGCGCTTGTAGATGACGCCGGGTTTGAGCCAGCGGCTGTCGAGCTGGCGCTCGCCGCCGGGGGCCGGGAACTCGCCGAAGGTCATGAAGTTCTCGGTGCCGCCGAATTTCGCCCAGTCCTTGTACTTTCTGGCCACCATGAGCAGGTCGGGGATGTAGACCTGTTCCACGAAATCGCGGGTTTCCTTGTACAGCTCGGTGAATTCCTTGATGCGCGCGGCCGTCAGGGACTCGTAACAGGTCACGCCGCCGGCCACGAGGAACTGCGGATGCGGGTTCTTGGCCCCGAAGGCCGCCATGGCCCGGGCCGTCTTGACCTGCACGCGCAGGGCCTCCAGATAGTGGGCCGTGGCCACGAGGTTTTCCTCCGGCTCAAGGTAGTAGGCCTCATGTCCGCCGAGGAAGTAGGCGTTGGTGAAGGGGCCGAGCTGGCCGGAGGCCACAAAGGCTTTCAGCTTGTCCTGCACGGCCTTGAAGTCCTCGGCTTTGGCCGGACGGGGCGAGATGGAGGTGGCCAGCTGGGCCGCCTTGACCGGATCGGCCTGCAGGGCGCTGGTCACGTCCACGAAGTCGAGGGCGTGCAGGTGATAGAAGTGCACGAGATGGTCGTGCAGGAACTGCGCGCCCAGCACGAGGTTGCGGATGTAGGTGGCGTTGGCCGGGATGTTGACCTTGATGGCGTCTTCCAGCGCACGGGTGGAGCAGAGGGCGTGGGTATAGGTGCACACGCCGCAGGTACGCTGGGTGATGTGCTGGGCATCGCGCGGGTCACGGCCTTTCAGGATGTTTTCCAGACCGCGATACAGGGTGCCGCAGCTGCGGGCGTCCTTGATTTTGCCGTTTTCCACTTCCACTTCGATGCGGAGGTGCCCCTCGATACGGGTCAGGGGGTCCACCACAACAGGGCCGGAATAGCTGCTCTGGGGGGTCTTTTTTTCGCTCATGTGGTTTCTCCCTGACTAGTTCTGGTAGAAGGGGGACAGTTCGTCCCAGAAGTTGGGTTCGCTGCAGCCGATGCAGGGGTGACCGGCGCGCACGGGCCAGTTGGTATCGTTGAACAGGGCCTTGGGGCAGTTGTTGAAGGTGCTCGGCCCCTTGCAGCCCAGTTCATAGAGGCACCAGCCTTCGCGCGCTTCCCTGGAATTGAAGGAGGGCGCGAATTCGCCGGCCTCGAAGTGCT
>CALVGJ010000213.1 GCA_944327045.1 uncultured Desulfovibrio sp. | reverse complement strand
TTTCGGGCCGGAGTTCGCGCCGTCGGAACCGGGCTGGAAGATGAATCCGGCCGCCCTTGCCCGCATGACCGCCTATGTGCGGATAGTGGACGCTGCCGCCACCTGCACGGAAGCGGCCGAGGCGGATGCTGCCTCAAGCGAAGCGGAAGGTACGAAAGCGGACGACGCCGCCGCCCGCGAACAAAAATCTTCCCTAACCTTTACGCCGCCGGAATCGCTGACGGAGGCCATGCAGTGCAACGTTTCCCAGATCAAGGAATACAAGAACAGCGTTTTCATCAGATTTTCTTTGGGAAAGTATGCTGTCTATGACAAGGGAACAGCAACAAAAATAACGAATCAGATACAGTTCTGTCGAAGCCTTGCCGCTTCCGATCCGCTGTTTCGCAACGTGGAGCTTCCGGAAGACTACAATACCTATCAATGCATCAGCGCGCTCATGGCGGTTCTCCACGACCGGCGGCCATGAAGATCATCACGGTTACGGAATTTGCCCGCCTGACCACGGAGGCGGTGGATGTGCCCCGGCTGGACAGGGCCTCCCTGTCTGTGGAGGATTTTCAGGCGCTCTGTCGGCTCAATGAGCAGCGACAGGCAGGGGAGGCGCCGCTTGTGCGGATGCAGAGCCGGACGACGCTCAGTCTGTGCAACTATGTGGGCCTGCTCCAGACCTCGCGGGGAACGTGCATCGAAATCTTGCCGAAAACGGCCGATGGCGTGGAAAGCGCGGAGCAACAGCGCGGCCTGCTCCTGAAGATGCTGCGGGCCGTGTACCGCCTCCCCTGCCGGGAAAGCGGGCCTGCCGCGCTCCGCACGGTGTCCGGCCCGCTCCGGGAATGGCTGATCCGGCATTTTCTGGAAGAATTGCACGATCTGCTCAGGAAAGGACTCTGCTTCAGCTACAACCGCACGGCGGAGGAGAGGCCCTTTCTGCGCGGCAGGCTGGATGTGCCCAAACATATTGTCCAGCCGCCCCAGCGGCGGCATCTTCTGCCCATCCGGCATCATGTCTTTTCCGTGGAAAGCCCGGAACACAGACTTTTGCGCAGTGCGCTTGACCGCTGCGTATCGGTCTCGCGAGACGTGGAAAACAGCCGCCGTGCCATGCCGCTGCGCGCCGCGTTTGCGGAGGTACGGCCCAGCCGCTGCGTGCCGGATGACTTCCGCCAGTGGCGCACGTCCCGCCTGATGGCCCATTATCAGCGCATACGCCCCTGGTGCGAGCTCATTCTTGCACAGGAAATGCCCCTTGCTCTGGCCGGACAGCGGCACGGCATAAGCATGCTCTTTCCCATGGAAACGCTCTTTGAACGCTATGTCGGGGCCTGCCTGCGCCGACAGCTCGCCCCCGGCACGCGGCTGTGCGAGCAGGACAGGGGACACTGGCTCTGCACATGGGCGGAACGTCCCTTTTTTGCCCTGCGGCCCGACATCCGCATCCACCGCGCGGGGAAGGACTGGCTGCTGGATTGCAAGTGGAAAAAACTTTCCGGCAACATGGGGACGCATTTCGGCATCAGCCAGCAGGATGTCTACCAGCTCTTTGCCTACGGGCAAACATGCTTGCGGGGAAAGGGCGATCTGGCCCTTGTCTATCCGCATCACGCCGCATTCCCGGCGTTGCACGCGCCGTTCTGCTTTTCCGACACGCTCCGGCTCTGGGGCCTCGCCTTTGATCTGCAAGGCGGCAGACTCCTGCTGCCGCCAGACTGTCCCCTCGGTGAAGCTTTCGGCGTGCAATAACCAGAGCCTGTTACCCCTATTTTCACTACTTGTTTGGGGGAAGGGGAACTCCTCGCTCTGCTGTCGATGCCCGTAACTTCCTTCGTCGTAACGGGCACGGCCCTGCGGGCCGCCATTCGGTCGCGCTCTGCTGTCGATGCCCGTAACTTCCTTCGTCGTAACGGGCACAGCCCTTCGGGCCGCCTTTCGGTCGCGGCGACCGTCCTGCTTTCAGGGCAGGGCTTTCAGCCCGGCTTCGGCGATGCGGGTATCCTCGGCGGAATGCGCGCCGCCCACGCCGATGCCGCCGGCGACCTGTCCGGCGATGATGATGGGGATGCCGCCTTCCATGAGGCTCAGGCGGGCGTCAAGGTAGCGGATGTCTTCGGGGATGCGTCCCTCGCGCACACCTTCCGCGATGTCGAGGGTCCGGCGTTTTTGTGAGGCGGCGGTGAAGGCCTTCTTGTAACTGGCTTCAATGGTATGGACACCGGCATCGTGATGGCGCAGCACGGCCAGCGTCTGCCCCGATCTGTCCACGATGGTGATGCAAACGGCATGGCCGCTGCGCTGCGCTTCCGCCGAGGCGGCCAGCAGCATTTTCTGGGCCTGCTCCATGCTCAGCACCGGCCACTGCGTCACGGGCGTGGCTTCTTCCGCCTGAACCTGACTGCCGCCACCGCACAGGATAGCCGTCGCCACGGCCAGTCGTGCCAACATCCGTTTCATCTTCGGTCTCCAAAAAGGCGGATGCGCAGTTACCGCACCTGCGCGTTATCCATGCTGGCCTTGAGAATGCTGCCCAGATGCTTGCGGGCCAGCTCCAGCTCGGCCTTGCTCACTTCCGGCATATCCTTGGGCCGGGCCATGCTGTTGCCGCCTTCCTCCACCATGACGAGGGCCGCGGCCATGCGTCCCATGACGCAGAAAAAGCGGCGGGCATCCCAGCCTTTTTCCTTGACCCACCGGGCGGCCTTCTCGGAGTAAAGGAAGTCGGCCTTGCCCTTGTTCAGGATGGGGTGGGCTTCTTCCTTTTCCGCGCGCGTCCACTGGCGGAACTGCGGCAGCAGATCGAGGAACTGGAACAGCTCCTTTTCCGTGACGTCCGGCTGCTTGTCATAGACGGACGATACGGCGGCGGCCTGCGCCGTCAGCGGAACGGAAAACGGGGTGCAGGCCAGCATGGCGCATAAAAGAAGCATGCCGGAAAGAGAGAGACTTTTCATGAAACTCCTTGCCCGTTGGCGGGCGAATCGGTTGGGAAGGGCGGGCACATGCCGCAAGACGGAAAGACGACGAACGCATATCCGGTACGGTCCCGGTCGTCCCGTCGCAGGAGAGGGGATACGTGCGGGGCGCATGTATGACGCGCGGAACTTCGGCGGCACGGCAAGGCCCGCCGCCGAAGCCCGCACGGCAAGGTGCGCTAATACGGAACCGCGCTGATCTTGGTGAGGCGGTCAAGGTTATGGTAGGACTCCACATAGCGGAGCGTACCGGTTTTGCCGCGCAGCACCAGCGAATGCGTCACGGCATGACGGGCGCTGTAGCGCACGCCGCGCAAAAAGTCCCCGCCGGAAATGCCGGTGGCGGCAAAGAAGCAGTCGTCGCTTTTCACAAGATCATTGACCGTGAGCACTTCACGCAGATCAATACCGGCGTTGGTGATGGCTTCCTTTTCCACATAGGATTGCGGGTCGAGGCGGGCCAGCATCTGCCCGTCCATACCCTTGATGGCGCAGGCCGCCAGCACGCCCTCCGGCGTGCCGCCCGTACCCATCATGATGTCCACCTCGTTGCGCGGGTCCACAGCCATGAGCGCCCCGGCCACGTCGCCGTCCGTATGCAGCTGAATGCGGGCCCCCGCTGCGCGGATGTCGGCAATGAGCTGCTTGTGGCGGGGCTTATCCAGCACAAAGACCACAAGGTCCTGCACCTTCTTGCCCAGAGCCTTGGCCACATTGGCCAGATTGTCCGCCACGGGAGCGTCCAGGTCCACCACGTTGCGGGCCTCGCCGGGAACCACAAGCTTCTGCATGTAGAAGCTGGGGCCGGGATTGAACATGCTGCCGCGCGGGGCCACGGCCACGGTGGAGATGGCGTTGGGACGGCCGAAGGCCAGCAGGCTCGTGCCTTCCACCGGATCGACAGCCACGTCCAGCTGCGGGCCGTCGCCTATCCCCACATGCTCGCCATTGTACAGCATGGGGGCATTGTCCTTTTCCCCTTCGCCGATGACCACAATGCCGTCCACATGCAGGGTGGAGAAACTGTTGCGCATGGCATCAACCGCCGCGCCGTCGCCGTCTTCCTTGGCGCCCCGGCCCAGCCAGCGGGCCGACGCCAGCGCGGCGGCCTCGGTGATGCGTACAATGTCCAGTGCAAGGTTTTTCTCCGGTGCTTCAGCCATGACAACATCCTCCAGATATGAATAGGCCCGCACGTCACGGGCGGAACGATTCTAGCGCAGGCCGCAGGGCGCTTCAAGCGGAAAGAACGGGAACGCTGCCGGGCGTGCGGGCGTTTCGGGCGGGGGGAAGGAAGGGGGCATTAAAGAAAAAAAGCCCCCTTCCTTCCCCCCCGCACCCCCCATCCATCCCGCAAAAAACTTTGTCAGGGAGGATGGCGGGGAGGGGGTTCCCGCCAGGGCGCACCCTGACCGATGGTCCCCCGGTGAGGCGGCGTCTTCTTTTTTTGTGGCGTGGATGGCGGTTGTTGTCCGGCGGGGGGAAGGGGCTTTTTGCAAAAAGCCCCTTCCCCCCGCCGGACAACAACCGCCATCCACGCCACAAAAAAAGAAGACGCCGCCTCACCGGGGGACCATCGGTCAGGGTGCGCCCTGGCGGGAACCCCCTCCCCGCCATCCTCCCTGACAAAGTTTTTTGCGGGATGGATGGGGGGTGCGGGGGGGAAGGAAGGGGGCTTTTTTTCTTTAATGCCCCCTTCCTTCCCCCCGCCCGAAACGCCCGCACGCCCGGCAGCGTTCCCGTTCTTTCCGCTTGAAGCGCCCTGCGGCCTGCGCTAGAATCGTTCCGCCCGTGACGTGCGGGCCTATTCATATCTGGAGGATGTTGTCATGGCTGAAGCACCGGAGAAAAACCTTGCACTGGACATTGTACGCATCACCGAGGCCGCCGCGCTGGCGTCGGCCCGCTGGCTGGGCCGGGGCGCCAAGGAAGACGGCGACGGCGCGGCGGTTGATGCCATGCGCAACAGTTTCTCCACCCTGCATGTGGACGGCATTGTGGTCATCGGCGAAGGGGAAAAGGACAATGCCCCCATGCTGTACAATGGCGAGCATGTGGGGATAGGCGACGGCCCGCAGCTGGACGTGGCTGTCGATCCGGTGGAAGGCACGAGCCTGCTGGCCTTCGGCCGTCCCAACGCCATCTCCACCGTGGCCGTGGCCCCGCGCGGCAGCATGTTCAATCCCGGCCCCAGCTTCTACATGCAGAAGCTTGTGGTTCCCGGCGAGGCCCGCAACGTGGTGGACCTGGACGCTCCCGTGGCGGACAATCTGGCCAATGTGGCCAAGGCTCTGGGCAAGAAGGTGCAGGACCTTGTGGTCTTTGTGCTGGATAAGCCCCGCCACAAGCAGCTCATTGCCGACATCCGCGCAGCGGGGGCCCGCATTCAGCTGCATACGGACGGCGACGTGGCCGGGGCGCTCATGGCTGTGGACCCGCGCAACGAGGTGGACATCATGATGGGTACGGGCGGCACGCCGGAGGGCGTGCTGGCGGCCTGCGCCATCAAGGGTATGGACGGGCAGATGCTGGCCCGCCTCGACCCGCAATCCTATGTGGAAAAGGAAGCCATCACCAACGCCGGTATTGATCTGCGTGAAGTGCTCACGGTCAATGATCTTGTGAAAAGCGACGACTGCTTCTTTGCCGCCACCGGCATTTCCGGCGGGGACTTTTTGCGCGGCGTGCGCTACAGCGCCCGTCATGCCGTGACGCATTCGCTGGTGCTGCGCGGCAAAACCGGTACGCTCCGCTATGTGGAGTCCTACCATAACCTTGACCGCCTCACCAAGATCAGCGCGGTTCCGTATTAGCGCACCTTGCCGTGCGGGCTTCGGCGGCGGGCCTTGCCGTGCCGCCGAAGTTCCGCGCGTCATACATGCGCCCCGCACGTATCCCCTCTCCTGCGACGGGACGACCGGGACCGTACCGGATATGCGTTCGTCGTCTTTCCGTCTTGCGGCATGTGCCCGCCCTTCCCAACCGATTCGCCCGCCAACGGGCAAGGAGTTTCATGAAAAGTCTCTCTCTTTCCGGCATGCTTCTTTTATGCGCCATGCTGGCCTGCACCCCGTTTTCCGTTCCGCTGACGGCGCAGGCCGCCGCCGTATCGTCCGTCTATGACAAGCAGCCGGACGTCACGGAAAAGGAGCTGTTCCAGTTCCTCGATCTGCTGCCGCAGTTCCGCCAGTGGACGCGCGCGGAAAAGGAAGAAGCCCACCCCATCCTGAACAAGGGCAAGGCCGACTTCCTTTACTCCGAGAAGGCCGCCCGGTGGGTCAAGGAAAAAGGCTGGGATGCCCGCCGCTTTTTCTGCGTCATGGGACGCATGGCCGCGGCCCTCGTCATGGTGGAGGAAGGCGGCAACAGCATGGCCCGGCCCAAGGATATGCCGGAAGTGAGCAAGGCCGAGCTGGAGCTGGCCCGCAAGCATCTGGGCAGCATTCTCAAGGCCAGCATGGATAACGCGCAGGTGCGGTAACTGCGCATCCGCCTTTTTGGAGACCGAAGATGAAACGGATGTTGGCACGACTGGCCGTGGCGACGGCTATCCTGTGCGGTGGCGGCAGTCAGGTTCAGGCGGAAGAAGCCACGCCCGTGACGCAGTGGCCGGTGCTGAGCATGGAGCAGGCCCAGAAAATGCTGCTGGCCGCCTCGGCGGAAGCGCAGCGCAGCGGCCATGCCGTTTGCATCACCATCGTGGACAGATCGGGGCAGACGCTGGCCGTGCTGCGCCATCACGATGCCGGTGTCCATACCATTGAAGCCAGTTACAAGAAGGCCTTCACCGCCGCCTCACAAAAACGCCGGACCCTCGACATCGCGGAAGGTGTGCGCGAGGGACGCATCCCCGAAGACATCCGCTACCTTGACGCCCGCCTGAGCCTCATGGAAGGCGGCATCCCCATCATCATCGCCGGACAGGTCGCCGGCGGCATCGGCGTGGGCGGCGCGCATTCCGCCGAGGATACCCGCATCGCCGAAGCCGGGCTGAAAGCCCTGCCCTGAAAGCAGGACGGTCGCCGCGACCGAAAGGCGGCCCGAAGGGCTGTGCCCGTTACGACGAAGGAAGTTACGGGCATCGACAGCAGAGCGCGACCGAATGGCGGCCCGCAGGGCCGTGCCCGTTACGACGAAGGAAGTTACGGGCATCGACAGCAGAGCGAGGAGTTCCCCTTCCCCCAAACAAGTAGTGAAAATAGGGGTAACAGGCTCTGGTTATTGCACGCCGAAAGCTTCACCGAGGGGACAGTCTGGCGGCAGCAGGAGTCTGCCGCCTTGCAGATCAAAGGCGAGGCCCCAGAGCCGGAGCGTGTCGGAAAAGCAGAACGGCGCGTGCAACGCCGGGAATGCGGCGTGATGCGGATAGACAAGGGCCAGATCGCCCTTTCCCCGCAAGCATGTTTGCCCGTAGGCAAAGAGCTGGTAGACATCCTGCTGGCTGATGCCGAAATGCGTCCCCATGTTGCCGGAAAGTTTTTTCCACTTGCAATCCAGCAGCCAGTCCTTCCCCGCGCGGTGGATGCGGATGTCGGGCCGCAGGGCAAAAAAGGGACGTTCCGCCCATGTGCAGAGCCAGTGTCCCCTGTCCTGCTCGCACAGCCGCGTGCCGGGGGCGAGCTGTCGGCGCAGGCAGGCCCCGACATAGCGTTCAAAGAGCGTTTCCATGGGAAAGAGCATGCTTATGCCGTGCCGCTGTCCGGCCAGAGCAAGGGGCATTTCCTGTGCAAGAATGAGCTCGCACCAGGGGCGTATGCGCTGATAATGGGCCATCAGGCGGGACGTGCGCCACTGGCGGAAGTCATCCGGCACGCAGCGGCTGGGCCGTACCTCCGCAAACGCGGCGCGCAGCGGCATGGCACGGCGGCTGTTTTCCACGTCTCGCGAGACCGATACGCAGCGGTCAAGCGCACTGCGCAAAAGTCTGTGTTCCGGGCTTTCCACGGAAAAGACATGATGCCGGATGGGCAGAAGATGCCGCCGCTGGGGCGGCTGGACAATATGTTTGGGCACATCCAGCCTGCCGCGCAGAAAGGGCCTCTCCTCCGCCGTGCGGTTGTAGCTGAAGCAGAGTCCTTTCCTGAGCAGATCGTGCAATTCTTCCAGAAAATGCCGGATCAGCCATTCCCGGAGCGGGCCGGACACCGTGCGGAGCGCGGCAGGCCCGCTTTCCCGGCAGGGGAGGCGGTACACGGCCCGCAGCATCTTCAGGAGCAGGCCGCGCTGTTGCTCCGCGCTTTCCACGCCATCGGCCGTTTTCGGCAAGATTTCGATGCACGTTCCCCGCGAGGTCTGGAGCAGGCCCACATAGTTGCACAGACTGAGCGTCGTCCGGCTCTGCATCCGCACAAGCGGCGCCTCCCCTGCCTGTCGCTGCTCATTGAGCCGACAGAGCGCCTGAAAATCCTCCACAGACAGGGAGGCCCTGTCCAGCCGGGGCACATCCACCGCCTCCGTGGTCAGGCGGGCAAATTCCGTAACCGTGATGATCTTCATGGCCGCCGGTCGTGGAGAACCGCCATGAGCGCGCTGATGCATTGATAGGTATTGTAGTCTTCCGGAAGCTCCACGTTGCGAAACAGCGGATCGGAAGCGGCAAGGCTTCGACAGAACTGTATCTGATTCGTTATTTTTGTTGCTGTTCCCTTGTCATAGACAGCATACTTTCCCAAAGAAAATCTGATGAAAACGCTGTTCTTGTATTCCTTGATCTGGGAAACGTTGCACTGCATGGCCTCCGTCAGCGATTCCGGCGGCGTAAAGGTTAGGGAAGATTTTTGTTCGCGGGCGGCGGCGTCGTCCGCTTTCGTACCTTCCGCTTCGCTTGAGGCAGCATCCGCCTCGGCCGCTTCCGTGCAGGTGGCGGCAGCGTCCACTATCCGCACATAGGCGGTCATGCGGGCAAGGGCGGCCGGATTCATCTTCCAGCCCGGTTCCGACGGCGCGAACTCCGGCCCGAAA
>CALVGJ010000212.1 GCA_944327045.1 uncultured Desulfovibrio sp. | reverse complement strand
TTACCATGTTTTACCACTTTTTCCCACTTATGCCCCAAGCCCTACCCCCTGTCAAGCAAGGTCACTGACTGGATTGAGCAAACAATCAGTTGAAATAATTGAATATTTTAGAACGCCCCCTTGCCGCAGGCTCCCACGCTTTCCCACCCCCTCCCTCCCCCGAAACGCCCGCCCCGCGCGACCTTTCCGCACCTTCCCGTCGTCCCCCGGGCAGGAAAATCCCCCACCTTTTCCCACCCGCCGAAAGAAAAAACGTCCCCTCCGGGCCGGACAATCCAGCCTCCCGCGCGGGACTTGCCAAAGCGGGCGTTTGCGGCGATACTTGACGCCAACATTTTCTAGCGAGGCTGCCATGAGCAACAAAATCAAAAAAGTGGTGCTTGCCTACTCCGGCGGGCTGGATACTTCCGTCATCCTTAAATGGCTGATCGAAACCTATCATTGCGAAGTCATCACCTGCACGGCCGACCTCGGCCAGCCGGAAGACCTGAGCGGCGTCGAAGCCAAGGCCTACAAGACCGGCGCGTCCAAGGCCTATGTGGTGGACCTGCGCGAAGAGATGGCCCGCGATTTCGTCTTTCCCATGATGCGCGGCGCGGCCCGCTACGAAAATCGCTACATGCTGGGCACCTCCATCGCGCGCCCCTGCATCACCAAGGCCCTCATCGACATCGCCCGCAAGGAAGGGGCCGACGCCATTTCCCACGGCGCCACCGGCAAGGGCAACGATCAGGTGCGCTTTGAATTTTCCGCCAAGGCGCTCGCCCCGGACATCAAGGTCATCGCCCCCTGGCGCGAATGGGACCTCATGTCCCGTACGGCCCTTAACGCCTTTGCCGAAAAGCACGGCATCCCCATCTCCTCCGCCGCCAAGCGCTACAGCATGGACGCCAACATGCTGCACACGAGCTTTGAAGGCAGCGAACTGGAAGACCCGGCCAACGCCCCGCACGAATCCTGCCATGAACGCTGCGTGCCCGTGGAGCAGGCCCCCAACGAACCGGAAATCATCGAAGTGGGCTTCGAGGCGGGCAACCCCGTCTCCGTCAACGGCGAAAAGCTCTCGCCCTACAACATCATTCGCGTGCTGGCCGAAAAGGCCGGAAAGCACGGCATCGGCCGCGACGACATGGTGGAAAACCGCTATGTGGGCATGAAGTGCCGCGGCGTGTATGAAAACCCCGCCGGTACCCTGCTCTTTGCCCTCCAGCGAGACCTTGAAGGCATCTGCATGGACCGTGACCTGCTGGCCATCCGCGATCAGCTGGCCGTGCCCTACTCCCACGCCATCTACAACGGCTACTGGTTCTCGCCCGAACGCGAAGCCATGCAGGCCTTCTTCGACAAGTCGCAGGAGACCGTCACCGGCACGGTGAGGGCCAAGCTGTACAAGGGCGGCGTCTGGCCGCTGTGCCGCACCTCCCCCTACTCGCTCTTCTCAGAAGACCTTGCCACCTTTGAAGGCGGCGACTACGACCACAAGGACGCGGCGGGCTTCATCCGCCTCAACGGCCTGCGGCTCGGCATGTACGCGGCCATCAAGGCCAAGATGGGCAAGTAGTCCCCTTTCCCTCGTCACGACAGGCGCGGACGGCCGCAGGGTGTCCGCGCCTTTTCCGTCTTTTTTCCATCGCCGGGAGCAGCATACATGAGCACCAATCAGAGCTGGGGGGGGCGTTTTGCCGAAGGCCCCCGGGAAGCCGTCGCCGCCTACACCGATTCCCAAACCTATGACCGCGCCCTCTACGCGCAGGATATCCGCGCCTCGCAGGCCCATGCCCGCATGCTGGGCCGTCAGGGCATCATCACCCCGCAGGAGGCGGAAACCCTCGTCTGCGGGCTCAATGCCGTCAAGAAGGAAATAGAGGACGGCTCCTTCGTCTGGAAACCGGCGCTGGAAGACGTCCACATGAATATCGAAGCCCGCCTCACCGAACTGGTGGGCGATACGGGCAAGAAACTCCATACCGGACGCAGCCGCAACGATCAGGTGGGCCTCACCTTCCGCCTCTTCGTCAATGACCGGCTGGCCGACTGGCAGCAGGCCGCAAAGCAGCTCGTCGGCACCCTCGTGCGCCTGGCCGACGGCCATCAGGCCTACATCCTGCCCGGCTGCACCCATCTGCAGCCCGCCCAGCCCGTCAGCCTCGCCCACCACCTGCTGGCTTATGCCTGGATGTTCGCCCGCGATGTGGATCGGCTGGACGACGTGCGCAAACGGGTGCGCGTCTCCCCGCTGGGCTGCGCCGCCCTTGCCGGCACCACCTACCAGCTCGATCCCGAAAGCGTGGCGCGGGAAGTGGGCTTCGAGCGCATCTACGGCAATTCCATGGACGGCGTCTCCGACCGGGATTTCGTGCTGGAAGCCCTCTTCGCCGCCTCCTGCATCATGGCCCACCTCTCGCGCCTCTGTGAGGAAATCATCCTCTGGGCCAATCCGGCCTTCGGCTTCGTGAGCCTCTCCGACGGCTACTCCACCGGCTCCTCCATCATGCCCCAGAAGAAAAATCCCGACGTGGCCGAACTCATGCGCGGCAAGACGGGCCGCGTCTACGGCGCGCTCATGGGCCTGCTCACCACGGTGAAAGGCCTGCCGCTCACCTACAACCGCGACCTTCAGGAGGACAAGGAAGGCTTCCTCGATACCGACCGCACCGTGACGGCCTCCCTCACCCTCATGGCCGGTATGCTCGACGAAACCACCTTCCGCACCGATCGCATGCGCGCCGCATGCGCCCGCGGCTTCCTCAACGCCACCGAGCTGGCCGACTACCTCGTGGGCAAGGGCCTGCCCTTCCGCGAGGCCCACCACGTCACCGGACACGCCGTGGCCCTGGCCGAAAAGGAAGGCAAGGGCCTCGAAGACCTCACCCTCGAACAGCTCCGCACGCTGGACGACCGCATCGACGATGATGTCTACGCCGTGCTGGATTACGATGCCGCCGTCCGCCGCCGCGAAACCCCGGCCGGGACCGGCCCCAAATCCGTCGCCCGCCAGCTCGACCAGCTCCGCCAGTGGCTTGCCGACCGCGCATAACGGCCTTTCAGGGGGCACGCCCCCCTTTCCTCACCCTCAACAGGATGCCTTTCCCGCATGAAAAAACGCCTGCTGACCGCCGCGGCCCTTGCCGCTGGCCTGACCCTCGGCCTCTCCGCCTGCTCCGACAGCGACGTCATCCCCGAACCTCTGGAAAAAAGCGCGCTTGCCCTGGAGGATGCCGTTGACCGCCTTCAGGAAGAACCCGGCGGCGACCCGCTGGCCCAGACGCTGGCGGCCATCGTCCTTACCCGGGATATGCCCGCGCACAAGGATGAGCGCCGGGCCAACCTCTCCCGCGAGGCCCTGAACCAGCATCGCTACGATGCCGCCTGCGCGGCGGCTCTGGCCATGAGCGATACCGACCGCCGCAACGGCACCCTGGCCGACGTGGTGCACGCCGCCTCCGCCCAGTGCCGCAATCTTCCCTGGGCTGCCTTCGCAGCGATGAAAATCAACAAGGAAGGCATGGCCGAAGGCCTCCGCCGCGAAGTCGTGCGCCGCTGGCAGGAGTGTGAAAAGCAGTAGATCACGTCGCTCCGCCAGCTCTACGGAACAGGCGAGGCGTTTTTTTGCGGGGGGAAAGGAGGAGGATTTTTGGAAAAAGCCCCTCCTTTCCTCCCGCGCCCCCCTTTCCTCCCGCAAAAACGTTTATCGGGGAGGACGACACGGGAGCATTTTCCCGGCAGGCTCTCCCGCGACCGCAGGTCTCCTGGCAACACACCGGCAAGGGCCTAGTCTGCCCCCTCCTTCCTCCTGCTGGAGCCTTTTGTCTTTGAAAAAGGGAAAGCGTAAGGCGGCGGATATCCTCTGGATGCTGTCCTCCGGCGTCATGGCAGGAAAAACGGCGCTTCCCCAGGTGGGAAAGCGCCGTTGTACGTTTCCGGCAGGGATGGAGGAC
>CALVGJ010000211.1 GCA_944327045.1 uncultured Desulfovibrio sp. | reverse complement strand
CAAATGCGAAGTTCACGCCACGCAGGACGATGACGGTTTCTTCCTGGCAGAAGACGGCCAGCACGAAACGTTCCACAGCGGCGTCGCTGGTCACGAGGTCTTCGCCGCGCACCACCACGGTGGAGGGATTCAGGGCGGCGATGGCCTTGATGTTGGCTTCACCGTTGGGAGTATCGGCAAAGGAGATGATGTGCAGGGTCACGCCGCGCTGGCTGGCATACAGCTGGCGGGCGATTTCCACGAAGTCCACGCCGCGGTTGTTGTCGCCGTCGGTCACGAGGATGATGGCGCCGGGCTTCTTCATGGCGTTGAAGGCCGGGGTGTAGACCTGGAGACCGTCACCCATGCTGGTCATGCGGCCGAAGATGGTGAAGTCGGACTTCAGCTGGCTGATGCCGGCGTCCATGGCGGCACGGTTCCACGGGCCCTGTTCGATGATGTCGCCGTTGGGGCTGATAGTGTGCAGACCACCGTAGTAATCCAGCGCCGGGATGGCGGCATTGACGCGCTTGAGAGCGGTTTTGGCCGCTTCCATCTTGGGCTGCTTGAGATCCTTGTTGTTCATCATCATGGAACCGGAGTAGTCCACGACAAAGTCAAAGCTATCGACCTTCTTGTTGCACACAGGAGCCGCGGCGGCGGCAACAGCATAGCTGAGCACAAGGGCCGCAGCCAGCACCAGCAGACGAATGGACTTCATAAAGCCTCCCTTAGGTTTTCTCCTGAACTCAGGAAATTTTGCCCGCCATAACGCCCTCCCGCACACCGTTAGGGGAATGGCTTCCTTTGCTATACACTGTCTGGAAAGGATTCGCAAGCGAATATCGGTTGATGCTGCAGGCGCGGACAGGCGTCTGGACAAGTTTCCCGCTGCTGGCTACTACTGGATGCATAACAGAGGGTACAGCAATGAGTGCACTGTCTTTTACCAAGTGGAGCCCCAGCGGCAACACCACGCTGCTTTTTCCCGCCGAGTCCGTTGCCGGAGCGTTGCAGGCCGCCACGGCGTCGCAGGCGCTGATGCCGCATTTGCTGGGGGGAGAGCAGGCCGGTTTCTGTCATCTGCGGGAACGGCGTCTGCGCATGGCCGGGGGAGAATTTTGCGTGAACGCCACGCGTGCCTTCGGGGCGCTGCTGGCGCTGGAGGCGGCACGTGCCGCCCGGCAGGAGGGGACGTACCGGGATGCCCCGCAGGAATATGCCTTTGCGGTACAGGTTTCCGGCTGGCAGGGGCCGGTCGGGGTGCGTGTGCGGGGAAGTCTGCCGGAGTGGCATGTGGCGGCGGATTTGGCGTTACCTGCCTGTCCGGTGCAGCAGCCGGCCCCCGGCGTGACGCTGGTGCGCCTGCCCGGCATTGCTCATCTGCTGCTCGATGAGCGTCATGTCTTTCCCGAAGATTTTCTGGCGGCATCGGCGCTCCTGCGCCGTGAGTATCGCCTGGAGGCGCTGCCTGCTTCAGGCGTTGTCTGGTGGCGTCAGGTGCAGCATCAGCTGGAGATGTTCCCGGTAGTGCATGTACGGGATGCGGGCACGACCTGTCTGGAAAATGCCTGCGGTTCCGGAGCGCTGGCACTGGGGCTGCGGCTGTGCCCGGCCGGAGCGCGCCGGGTCTTTACCATCCTGCAGCCGGGAGGCGAGCCCCTGACAGTGACGGTGGACAGGCAGGACGGGGACATGCGGGCAACGGTGGAAGGGCCCGTCCGACTGGTGGCCGAGGGCAGGCTCTGGCTGCCGGAGGGAACGACGGACGGCCTTTAGGGCGTTTTGCCCTTGGAAAGGCAAGGTGCGGGGCGGCAGCACACGCTGGCCGTCCCAAAGAGAGTGGAAAAACCGTATTTTTTCCGCGAAACGACAGCCGTATGATGTGAAGCGCGGAGCGTCTCAAGCGGAAAATGCGTTAATCGCCTTCCACCAGACGACGCAAATGGGGGCCGAGACCGGAAAGGTCCCGGTGCAGTCCATGATCGTGCAGGGACTCGAAGCGTTCGGCATCGGGAAAGTAGGCCAGCAGATCGCCGATTTCCATGTCAAAGTACCAAGCGTGCAGGGAAAGCCTGTGCTCGGCGACCCGTCGCTGTATCCAGGGATAGGAGAGCAGATTCTCCACGGAAAGCAGGACGGCGGCTTCCTCGCAGTTCCGGCGGTTGCCGGCGTCATCCAGGTGCTCGCTGTCGTTCATCCTGTCCAGTGCGGGGCGGGCGATGGAAACCCAGTGGGCCACATGACTGTCGGGCGGCGTGGATTCCGGGTGCATGAGCGCATGGATGCCACCGCAGCAGGAATGCCCCAGCACGATGACATGTTCCACCTTGAGGTGGCGCACGCCGTATTCCAGCACGGCAAGCACCGCGTCGCCGCGCCCCGCTTCTGCGGCGTGAGGCACCAGATTGGCTACATTGCGCACCACAAAGATGTCGCCGGGGTCGCAGCCCATGAGCAGGGCCGGGTCAGCCCGCGAGTCGCTGCAGGCGATGACCAGCGCCTTGGGATGCTGACCATCGCGCAGAGCGGCGTAGTAATCCACTTCCGCATCGTAATAGTAGCGGCGGAAATTCTTGAATCCGTCAATGAATTTGTGGAAGTCCTGCATGCCGCGAGCCTATCTCTTGAGGTGATCAATGAGTTCCTTGAGCGAGGAGGCCATACCCACAAGGGCTCTGACCTGCTCGCCCGCCGTTTCCATGGCGGCAAAGTTTCTGTCGGCAATATTGCGTACTTCGCGCATGCCGTCGGATACCGTCACCACAATGCCGTGCTGCTGCTGGGCTGCCGCCGATATCTGCGAGGCACTGCTTTCGTTGTGGCTGGCGGCCTCCACGATTTCCTGCAGGGCGGTTCCGGAACGGCGGGCCAGGTCGTCCGCCTCTTCCACGGCCGAACGGGCGTCCTGCATGAAGCTCACGCAGGAATGGATGGCCGACTGAATCTCCCCGATCTTGTCGCCCACAGATGAGGTGGCCACAACGGTCTTTTCCGCCAGTTTGCGCACTTCATCCGCCACCACAGCAAAGCCTCGCCCGGCCTCGCCGGCACGAGCCGCTTCAATGGCCGCATTGAGCGCAAGCAGGTTGGTCTGGTCGGCAATGTCCACAATGACGCTCATGATGTCGCCGATGCTGCTTGCGGTCTCGTCCAGCTGGCGGAGGTCCTTGTCCTGCTGTTCGGCCATGACCAGCAACCGGTTCATGGATGCCTCACAGCCCTGCACGACCTCCATGCCTCTGGTGGCGCTCAGGCGGGATTTTCCGGCATCCTCGGCGGTAAGGGCGGCATTCTGAACAATATTGCCGGCAGCGGCGGCCAGTTGTTCCACATTGTCCATATTGCATTTCATCTGGCGGTTCTGATCGACGCTGCCGATATTGACGGACTCGACCTGCTCGGCCAGGCTTTGTGTGCTTTTGGCAAGGTTCACGGCAATGTCGTCAGCCTTGGCCGCAATGGCTGTCATCTCCTTGAGCAGGCCGCTTATACGCCCTTCCTTTTCCTCGGCCGCGCGCAGGGCCTGTTCGGCGCGTTCGGCATGGGCAAGGGCTTCGCGAGAGGTTTTTTCATTTTCGGCCAGCTTCTGCTTGAGACTGTCCAGCAGGGAACCGAGAGCCTGGGAAAGCTGCCCGGCTTCATCCTTGCGCGGCAGGCGCAAGTCCACTTCCAGATTGCCGTTCACCACTTCACGCGAGCGGGCGACAAGCTGTCCCAGCGGACGGCTTATGGAGCGGGCAAAGAGGACGCTTGCCACGGCGAGCATCAACATGGCAATGCACTGCATCACCACAAAGAGCAGCTGCGTGGAGTGGCCTACATCCAGATACCTTTGCGCGTCCTGCCGAGAGGCGGCCAGCACGAGGTTGCGTATAATCTCGAGGTGGGCAAGCACCTCCGCCGAAGCCCGTTCGGTGACATCCCGAAAATAGTCTTCGGCTTCTTTGAGCTTGCCTGTACGCACGAGCTCCTGAATGTATATGGCGCTCGCGTGCAATGCGAGGTGCGGTTTTTCCAGCTCCGCAAAATGCTGCGTCACCTCGGGCAGCAGCTTTTCCAGCGTTTTTCGCTCCTGGGAATAGAACCACTCGCCGAACACGCATTTGCGCCCATCGGTCTGGATGGACGACATGTCGGCATTGGGGCCGTCCAGCACCAGCTTGTGCAGCCGCTCCGTCCATTTGAGGTGATCGACTTCCCGAAGCGTCAGGGTCAGCGCAAATTTTTGCTTGTCGATGGCCGCATCGGCCAGATGCATGATGTTTTCGGAAGAGTACCAGGCCACTGCCGAGAACAGCAGCATGGCGATCAGCGAACCGGTAAAGCCCAGCGCCAGTTTCTTGTTGATGGAAAGGTTTGCCCAGAACATCCGTCCCCCCCTTGAGCTGGTTCAACTATCTTTCTACTCCATAACCGGCCGATGAGGCAAGTATGGTTCACTGAGGGGTCCTGGGGGGGAAAATTTGTTTTTTTGTTCACAAAGAGCTTGCTAATGGTATGCTTTCTTATTAGGAAAAGGCCAAGTTGCCGCTGACACCATCTTCGCACAAGGCAAATAACCGTTCGCGTTCCTGTCGGCAGAAAGGCTTTGCCGGCAAAACGGTAGCGGGCTCGCGAGAGAACGCACTCGCCTGCCCAGAAATGGAGGTTGGGATGAAGGATTGGAAGCGCATGTTCCTGTGCTCCGTGACGGCAGCCGCGGCGTTGACCGCCGCTGTTGCGCAGCAGGTGTCCGCTGCGGACATCAAACCGCCCATGGCCAAGTTCAGTATGGTTTCTGATGTGGTTATGGAAAAATGCATGGCCTGTCACAGCCGTAACTATGATTTGCCGTTCTATGCCAAGATTCCGGGCATTAGGCAGATCATCGAGCAGGATTACCGTGACGGCCTGCGGGCCATGGACCTGAACGCCGAGCTGGTGGAGGCCGATGCGAGCAAGCCCGTGGGGGAAACGACCCTGGCGAAAATGGAGTGGGTCATCAACAACAATACCATGCCGCCGGCCAAATTTACCGTCGTGCACTGGAGCAGCCGCCTGACCGAAGAGGAAAAGAAGCTGATCCGCGACTGGGTGCGCACGACCCGCGCCGAATTCTACGCCACCGGGACGGCCGCGCCGCGTCATGCCAATGAGCCCGTGCAGCCCATTCCGCAGTCCCTGCCGGTCAACGCCGCCAAGGTGGCGCTGGGCGAAAAGCTGTTCAACGACAAGCGCCTCTCGGCCGACGATACGCTTGCCTGCTCCGGCTGCCATGTCTTTGACAAGGCCGGTACGGACAATTCCCGTTTTTCCGAGGGCATTCGCAAGCAGTTCGGCGACATCAACGCGCCGACCGTCTTCAATGCCGCCTTCAACCGTTGGCAGTTCTGGGACGGCCGCGCCGCTGATCTGCAGGAACAGGCCGGCGGTCCGCCCATGAATCCCATTGAAATGGGCTCCAAGAACTGGGAAGAAATCATCGCCAAGCTGGAAAAGGACGAGGCGTTCACTGCCGAGTTCCGTGCCGTCTATGCCGATGGCTGGAACGGAAAGAACATCACCGACGCCATTGCCGAATATGAAAAGACCCTGCTGACGCCCAACAGCCGCTTTGACAAGTGGCTCATGGGGGATGAAGGCGCGCTGAGCAAGGATGAGGTGAAGGGGTACGAGCTCTTCAAGCTCTATCGCTGCGCGAGCTGCCATGTGGGCAAGGGGCTGGGCGGTCAGTCCTTTGAATACATGGACCTCAAGGCGGACTACTTTGCCGACCGCGGCAATCCGCTGGGTTCGGACAAGGGCCGCATCGGCGCCACCAACAAGGAAGAGGACCTGCACCGCTTCAAGGTGCCCAACCTCCGCAATGTGGAGCTGACCCATCCGTACATGCACGACGGCACGGTGACCACGCTTGATGAAAGCGTGACCATCATGGGCAAGTATCTCTCCGGCATTCCGGTTTCGGATGCCGACAGAAAGCTCATTGTGGCCTTCCTGCGGACGCTTACCGGTGAATTTCAGGGCAAGCCGCTGACCGGCAAGGCCGTGGAACGCTAGATGTTGTGTTCCGATAGGTTGTTCACCCTTTCCTCATTCGGTAAGTTGGAAGTTACCAGACAAACCAACAAGCGAGCGAGGGAAAGGGTGAACAGCCATAAGAATGCCAAACTTACGCCCAGAGGTCG
>CALVGJ010000210.1 GCA_944327045.1 uncultured Desulfovibrio sp. | reverse complement strand
ATGCGGAAGTCGTAGGCCTTGAGCTTGATCCGAATGCGATCGCTGCCAACTGTCGTCATGTTGCCTACTCCGTTTGAAAAAACATCCCGCGCCGGTTGGGTGCAACGCAGGTTCCTTCACAACTTGCAACGAGCCATACCCATGGCCCGATGGGCCGCCTACCCGGCGGGCGTTGTAGGGCTTTCAACTAGGGAGCGCGCTTGTTCAGCGCACATCACAGAACCGGTTTCCCGGAATTCGGAAGAATCTGGACGCATGAGCGCGCCGCATCATCCGTGTGATGCTCCCCGGCGTCGCCCATGCCTGCCGCTCCATGAGAGAGCAGCGAGGAGGTCCCGCAGGGTCACCAAATGGGGTTATCCACCCCTACCTTTACAGCCCCGGGTCGCCACATGAAGGTGGCGGGATCCGTCATCGGGCTGGAACGGCTCGACATTGTCCGGCATCTGGTAACGCCTGCACATGTCAAAGTCTCCCCTTGCGGGGAGATACAGCAGGACAGACTCAATCTGCCCTTCCCTGCCGTCCAGGGATTTGCCCCATCTGTCGGGGCAGGGGTTTTACTTAGCTTCATCCGCGGAAAAGGTCAAGCCTTTTCTCCCGCTCCGCCGCGTAAAAAGCGCATGTTTTCCGGGCCGCCTTCAGCCCTGTGCCGGGACGCATCAGCGAATGTAACGGTCTGTACTTTCGGAGGCTCTCCCGCGCGGCGGTCTGGAGGCGGAATACCTGCTCAGGGAGCGGTCAGCTCGTGCCAGTAGGCGGCCGCGGCGTGGGCCGCCCCCTCTACCCCCCGCGCCGTGTACAGCCGGCACAGTTGCTGCCACAGACGCTGCCGGAGCGGAAACACGCTCTCTTCCGGCACGCCCCGACGGCAAAGTTCGTCTATCTGCTGCCACAACTGACGCAGGGCCTGCATCTCCCGGCAATGGCCCAGACGGACGGGCGAACCGGCGGAAGCGCCCTCTTCCGGCAGGGACAGGGACGGATAGTCCCAGCCTGCCTGAGCGGCCCATGCCGCTCCGCCTTCCAGCCAGCGCAATGCCGCCGTATCCCTTACGGCAGGCCGACGACTGCCCGCATAGAAGATATCCAGCGTCCGGAAGCCGCCCGGCACCGGCGTCGCCAGTCCGCGCGCTATCTTGGCCTCAAAATCCTGCTGCGATTTATAGTAATAGTGGTTGATCCGCAGATGGCGGGCCGTAGGATAGGAACAGGGCCCGGCCACGGGAAAACCGTCTTCGTTGACCGCAAACGCCCCCTCCCGATAGCCGAAATGGTGCGGCGACAGCGGACGGGCGACCAGCTCCGGCCGGACGATGCTCTTGACGTGGCTGTCCAGACCGAGGGCTTCGTCATAGTTGGCCAGCGTGCCGCCCGGCGGCCGTCGCAGATGCCCGCCGCTGCCCATCATCATCCAGTGCAGGACGACGCCGCCGAAGCGTTCATAGGGACGGAGCAGACGGCTCAGCACCGGCCCGGAGGCATCGGATGCGCTCCCCCCCAGCGGCACGAAAAATTCGTCGATGTCGAGGAAGGCCAGCCAGAACACCTTCTCGCGCCAGGCCCGGAGGGCATGGAAATAGGCGGAGAGCTGCGGCGCGTCACGCAACGGAAAATCCGTGACGCTGACCACTCCGCGCGCAACGAGGGGCGCGAGGATTTCCCGCAGCGGCTCGCGACTGCCGTTATCGTAGAGGGCGATATGCGTAAAGCCGAGTCCCAGATGGTAGCAGACCCACTCCCGCACGTCCGCCGCGGCTTCATCCCGGGCAATGCCGCACAGGCAGGCAGCTCTATGCGTCACGCGAGCGCCCGCCTGCCGGTTCGCTTTCGCCGAGCAGCGCCCGGGCGTAATCCTCGCCGTTGAAGGGGCGCAGGTCCTCCAGCTTCTCGCCCAGCCCCACATAGGAAATGGGCAGATGCTCCTGCATGGCCACGGCAATGGCCACGCCGCCCTTGGCGGTACCGTCCAGCTTGGTGAGGATGAGTTCGTCCACACCCGCCGCTTCCTTGAAAAGCCTGGCCTGGGACAGGGCATTCTGTCCGGTGGTGGCGTCAATGACCAGCACCGTGCGGTGCGGCGCGCCGGGATGCTTCTTGCCGATGACCTGACGAATCTTGGTCAGCTCTTCCATGAGGTTGACCTTGGTCTGCAAGCGCCCCGCCGTATCCACGAACAGGATGTCCACCTTTTCCTTCAGCGCGCGATCCATGGCCTCGTAGGCCACCGAGGCCGGGTCGGAACCCGCGGCGCGGGCATGAAAGAGCGCGCCCACCCGTTCGGCCCAGACCTGGAGCTGTTCGATGGCCGCCGCACGGAAGGTGTCGGCCGCCGCAATCATGACCGTCTTGCCCTGCATGCGGGCGCGGTGGGCCAATTTGGCGATGGTGGTGGTCTTGCCCACACCGTTGACGCCGATAAAGAGGACGACCTCAGGCGGATTGACGGCCGCAATGCGGCGCGGCGCCTGGAAGATGTCCGCCAGTTCGCTCATGAGCAGACCGCGCACGTCCCCGGCGCTGGTCACCCCTTCCTTGCGGGCCCGCTCACGCAGGCGCTCCACCAGCGCCAGAGCGGGTTCATAGCCGAGGTCGGCCATGATGAAGAGTTCCTCCAGCTCTTCCCAGAAGGCCTCGTCCAGCTCGCCGTGCGAGGCAAACAGGGCGTTGAGGCCACGGGAGAACTGCTCCCTCGTCCGGCTCAGCCCCTCGCTGATCTTGAGGAAGAGACGGCTGCGCTCGTCCTCTTCATCCTCCATGTCCAGCGCCAGCGCCAGCCGGTATTGCAGCTCGGAACGGAAATCGTCCACATAGCGGTACTCCATGCGCCGCGTCCACTGCCGGAAGTCCTCCACAAAGGAGGACGCTTCCGCAGCGGGCGTTTCCAGCGCCGACAGCAGGAAGCGCAGACGCTGCCACAGCAGGTCGTCGGCCGTCTCCACGCCGTCCAGAACGATATCCAGCCAGACGGACAGGCGCGGCTCGGCCTGCCGCAGACGCAGGGTGAGGGCCTGCGTTTCCGCGTCGAGCGCGGAAGCCGCGGCAGCGGGCGCTTCCGCAATGGGCTCGCCGCCCGGTACGGCATCCGCCGGAGTCCGCTCCCCGCCGTCTTCGGCAGAGAGCGCCGCGTCCGACGCCTGCCGCGCGGCATCAACGTCGGCCGTCTCCTTTTCCGGGGCGGCGGCTCCACCGCCGAACAATTTCTTCACCGCAGAGAAAAAACCCATACGCAGCCTCACTTCGTCTTTTGCGGCGCGGCAAGTGCCGTCAGCACCTCGCGCAGAGCCACGGAACACTTTTCCACGGCCGTGGCCTGTGTTTCACACTGGGGATCATTGAGCGCCGTCTGCATGGCGCGCGCCGTCTCCGACAGCCGCTCCGCCCCCAGACAGGGCGCGGCCTTTTCCAGCGTCTGCCCCAGACGGCAGAGCCCGGCCAGCTCGTTTTCCTCATACAGCCGGGTCAGCACCCGCGGGCCGCGCTCAAAGGTCTGCCGGAACAGACCGGCCGTCACGCGCCAGCTTTCCGGATGGGTGCGCTGATAGTTCCGGCCCAGCTCGGCGCTGATGACCACCGGCCCTTCCTCCACCGGCTGCGGGGCAGTCTCGCTGCCGCCTTCCGCCGCCGCTGACGCGTCGTCCTCCACCGGACTCAGCCCCAGCCGGATGGACGGCGTACGGGAAACAGCGGCGGCACCCTCCGCCTGCGGGGCGGACTCGTTGCCGCGCAGAAGCTGCCAGCTGGCGCAGACCCAGCGCCGGGCATGGGCAAGATCGCCCCAGTACCAGTACAGGGTCAGCAGGGCTGCCGTCAGATAGACCAGCCAGAGCGCCCCCTGCCAGAGTTCCCGGTCGCGCCCGGCCCGGATTTCGGCAGCCGCCTCGCGGCGGGAAAGATAGACCTCCACCTTGCCGATGAACTGCCCTTCCATGCTGAGCTGACTCATGCCCTGCACCGCATGTTCGGTGATCTCGTCATCCCACGGCACAGGCTCCCACTGGTAGTTGCGGCGCATGCCGTCAAAAAATCCCTGTCGGGTCTGCACCATGATGCCGTAAATGCGCGTGTCCTCCATGATGCTCATGATCACCGTGCGCACGCCCAGATCGTCCATTTCCCAGGCGGGCTGACTCAGCAGCCCCGCCACCTGCGCGGCCGCTCGCCCGGCCTCGCTGATCAGGCGGCTTTCCACATCCCGCCGCACGGCGGACACGCCCCAGACAACCTGCAGCACCAGCAGCAGAACGCCCAGCCCCCAGATGCCGAGAGCCGCCAGACGACGCCATTTTCTTCGTTCACTCATAATGAAGCTCTTGAATCGTCATTGCCGCCGCAGGAGCCGCCGCCCCAGACGACATATATCCCTGTCGCGCACAAGCAGAAGCGCCGGGGGCCAGACCAGCAGCCCCGCGGCCACGGACAATCCGAGACGTCCCCAGGCAGGCAGCGCCTCCGTCAGCAGGCATGTCGCCCCCGCAGCCAGCCCCACCAGCGCGGCCACCAGAACCTGAAGGCAGCAAAACCGCAGCGCAGGCCGCCGATTGCCGCTGGACGACACCCCACGATGTCCCATGCGCCACAGCAGCCCCGTCTGTACCCAGAGAGCAAAGCTTGCCGCCGCCGCGACGCCCGCGCCGCGTACGGGCGCATCCAGCTCCCGAACAAGCAGCAGGCCCGCCGTCAGGGTCAGCAGCGGCGCCAGCAGTCCCGTCAGCGCCGTCCGACGACGGCATCCCACGGCGTGGCAGCCTGCCAGCAGACAACGGCTTACCGCACAGGCCGGCAAACAGGGCACATAGGCGAGAACGGCCCACGTCGTCAATCGTACCGCATTTGCGTCAAAAGCGCCATGCCCCAGCAGGCAGGCCACCAGCGGCCCCGAGACCGCCGCCAGACCGGTTGCCGCGGGCAGGGAAAGCCGTACGGCCCAGCGCAGGGACGCATTCCGCAGCAGGGCAAATTCCCTCCAGCGTCCCGCGCGAGCCAGTCGGCTCAGACGCGGCAGCGCCGCCATGCCCAGACAGGCCCCCACCAGGCCGAGCGGCAGCTCCAGCAGGCGTTCGGCGTAGTAAAGGGCGGCCATGTTGCCCTCACCGGCCAGCGAGGCGGGCCACATGGCCGCCAGCATGGCCAGTTGCGGCGCTGATGCCGCCAGAGCGCCGGCCGGAAGACGGCACAGAAGCCGCCAGGCCTCGAGTGGCGGCAGGGAGTCCCGTACAGGCGGCCGGGCGGATGACGGACGGGGGCGGACTCGCCGCAAAAGGCGCACCGCCGCGCCCTGCTGCAACAGCCACTGGGCATAGCCGCCGCAGCTCATGCCCAGCGCCAGCGCCAAGGCTGTCTGCATCTTGTCCGCTCCGCACCGGACGGCCAGCAGGCCAGCCGTCAGCACGCACAGATTGAAGAGAATGGGTGAGAATGCCGGGATGAAAAATCGCTCTCGGGCATGCAGCACCGCCATGCAGAGCGCGGCCATGCCCGCCGCCGGAACATAGGGCAGACAGGCGCACAAAAGCTGCCCGGCCAGCTCCGCCGATACCGCATCCAGCCCCGGCGCGAGCAGCCGCATGAAGGGCTGCGCCAGCAGGGCCGCTACGATGCAGACGACAAGCAGCGTCAATCCCAGTCGCCAGGCCAGCGCCCGGACGACGGCCGCCGTCCTTTCCCTGTTCTCGCACCCGGCCAGCAGGGCCGTAAGACTCATGGAAAGAGAACCTTCGGCCAGCATGCGCCGCAGGATGTGCGGCAGGCGCATGGCGGCCGTCAGGGCGTCCGCCACGGGCCCGGCCCCCAGCAGCCAGGCCGTTACTGCATCCCGCGCGAGGCCCAGCAGACGGGACAGCACCGTACAGCCGCCCAGCACCACGGCCGGGGACAGCATGCCGCCCGCGTCCCGTCCGCCTCGGCGTCGCCTCCCGTCCGGCCGCCCCGTCACCGCCCGCTCCGCCGTGCCGACATCATTCCTCCTCATGGCCGCGCCCTCTCCGCTCGGGAAGAGCCGGAGCTACGGCCGGTGCGGGTCGGGCTCGGCCTTCCAGTCGCGCACGAGCTCGCGCACGCCGGCGGCACGCGGCTCGGGCAGCTGCTTGAAATGCTCGGCAAAAACGTGGATGCGCGTCGCCCCGCGCGGCGCAAAAAGTCCCTTGACGCGAATCCAGCAGGGGGACAGCAGGCTGTTCAGGTCATCCAGCACCGTATTGGTGATTGTTTCCATGAACGACTGATGGTTGCGGAAAGCGAACATGTAGAGCTTGAAGCTCTTGGATTCCACGCACAGCTCATCGGGAATGTATTCCACGCTGATGGTGCCCATGTCCGGCTGGCCGGTCACGGGACAGAGGGACGTGAATTCCGGAAAACTGATGCTGATGACATAGGGCCTGTGCGGAAAGCGGTTGGGGAAGGCTTCCAGCAGGGCAACGCTGGGCCCGCCCTGGGGCGTGGGCAGCTTGCCCGTGCCGAGGGCATGGAGGTGTGCCGTCTGATCCTGGCTATGGGTCGGTTCCTGTGACATGAAGGCTCCTTGCGGAAAGATTTCGGGACAGCCCCGCGGCCAGACTTGTAACGTAATGTGCTTGCCGCTACAATAGTTCCTCCCGGAGCGGATGCCGCCCGCTTGCGGCGGCACGCCCGCCGGCACTTCCCCGCAGCCGGGAAGGCCCGCTCCGCAACCGTCTGGAGGCGTACATGATCTGGAAAGTTTCCCTGCGGGCCTGCTCGGCGGAAGACTGCCTGCCGCTTGCCCCGGCGCAAAGCGGCGGCCCCCTCGGGCTGCCCGCCCATCTTTTGCAGGACCCACCCTTGCGGGACGTTCCCTTTCTGCCCGTGGGGACGACCCTGTATGCGGAAGAGAGTCCCTTTGCCCGCGTCACGGGCCATGTCTGGCTGCCTGCCTGCGACGACGGCCACGCCCTGCGCTGTCCCCTGCTCACCGCCCTGACGGACCTGCCTGTGGGAGACATCCGTCTCGAACCGCGCAAGAGCGGCCGCAGCCTTGCCTGGATCACCCTTTCGGACAAGGGGTCCCTCGGCCTGCGGGAGGACACCAGCGGCCCGGCGATGGCGGAAATGGTGGCCGACGTCCTGCCCCTCTGCCACAGTCAGGGATTCATCCTGCCCGACGAGCCGTCCGAACTGCGCGCCCTGCTGACGGAACTGGCCCTTGGGCAGCAGTATGATCTCATTCTGACCAGCGGCGGCACGGGCATCAGCCCGCGGGATATCTCTCCGCAGGTCACACAGGCCCTGCTGGACTACGAGCTGCCCGGCTTTGCCGCGGCCATGCTGGCGGCCAGTCTGGCCGTCACGCCGCGCGCCGTCATTTCCCGCGCCACGGCGGGCGTCCTGGGACAGAGCCTGATCATCAATCTGCCCGGCAGCCTCAAGGCCGTACGGGAAAATCTGGCCGCCGTCCTGCCCGCCCTCGCCCACGCCCTTGACAAACTGCACGGCGATACCGCCGATTGTGGAGGTTAACGATGCTTCCCAGCCGCAAGACGGCAGCCACGTTCTGCCGCATGATCAAGATTGAACACTCCATCTTTGCCCTGCCCTGGGCCTGGGCGGGCGCTGTGTTGGCGTCCGGAGGCATGCCGCCCCTGCTGCCCCTCGTCATGCTCACCGTGGCCATGGTCGGCGTCCGTTCCTTCGCCATGGGCATCAACCGCATTGCCGACCTCCCCTTTGACCGGGAAAATCCCCGCACCTCAGACCGTGCGCTCGTCACCGGAGAAATCACCCTGCCGCAGGCCTGGCTCTTCTGCGGGGTGTCGGCGCTGGTCTTTATCGCCGCCTGTGCCTGCCTCAATACGCTCTGTCTGTCGCTGGCCCTGCCAGCACTGATCGTTACCGCCGTCTACAGCCTGCTCAAGCGGCTGACGCCCTACTGCCACTACTGGCTCGGAGCCAGCCTCGGCCTTGCCCCGCTGGCCGGCTGGCTGAGCGTCACCCCCACAAGCCTCGGCATTGCGCCGCTGCTGCTCTTCTGCGCGGTGACGCTCTGGGTGGGGGCATTCGACATCTATTACGCCTTTCAGGACCTGGATTTCGACACGGCCTTCGGCCTGCACTCCCTGCCCGCGGACAAGGGCCCGGAAGCCGCGCTCACCATTGCCGGATTCTCGCATGTGCTGACTTCGGTTTTTCTGCTTCTGTTCGGTCTGGCCGCGCAGCTTTCGCTGATCTGGTATGCCTTCTGGCTGGGCATCTCGATCCTGCTGCTGGTGGAACACCGCATCATGCTCACGCGGGACCTTTCGCGCGTCAACATGGCCTTTTTCACGCTCAACGGCATCGTCGCCCCTCTTGTCCTGCTGGGCATCATTCTGGGGCTGGTGTTCTGATGGCCCCGCGCAAACGCTACCAGTGGCAGGACGGCTCTCTGCAGGAAGCGGACGACAGTCCCAGCCGCTCGGAAAAAAAACGGCGCAGCGCCGCCCTCCAGACGCTGGGAGAGGAACTGGCGGCCCTGCCGCCCGCCGCGCAGAACGACATGCCCCTCAGCCCGGATATGCGCGAAGCCCTCGCCCTGCTCGCCCGCATAACGGACAGGGAGGGCAGACGCCGCCAGATGCAGTTCATCGGACGCCTCATGCGGGAGGAAGATGCCGACGCCATCCGGGAGGCCCTTGCCGCCCGTTCCGCCGGACATCAGGCGGACACCGCCCGCTTTCACCGGGCCGAGCAATGGCGGGATCGCCTCCTGCGGGAACCTGCCGAGACGCTGCCCGCCCTGCTTGCCGCCCTGTCCGATACCCTTTCCGAGGCCGAACCGAACCTGCGGGATCGCCTGCTTGCGCTTGTTCCCCGTGCCCGGGCCGAACAGGGCGCACCTCACGCACGTCGGGAACTGTTCCGCCTGCTGATGCAGGGCATTTCCACCTCCGCCGAACCTGTGTCAGAAAAAAATAAAAAAGTTTGAAAAAAATGCTTGACCCCGGCAAGGCTTTCGCGTAGAAATCATCTTCGTCAGCGACGCCCTTGTAGCTCAGTCGGTAGAGTGCATCCTTGGTAAGGATGAGGTCACCAGTTCAATCCTGGTCAAGGGCTCCACAAAAAAACAAACGCCTATCTCGCATAGGCGTTTTTTTATGTCCGGTGAACGTATGAATCTGCCCATACCTGTAATGACCATTGGCCTGCTGACCCTTTCCAACGTATTCATGACGTTCGCCTGGTACGGACACCTGCGCTACAAGGGAATGGCCCTGCCCATCGTCATTCTGACGAGCTGGGGCATCGCGCTGTTCGAGTACATGCTGCAGGTTCCCGCCAACCGCATCGGTCACGGCTACTTTTCCGCCGCGGAGCTGAAGACCATTCAGGAGCTCATCTCCCTCAGCGTCTTCACGCTCTTCTCGGTCTTCTACCTGCACGAATCCCTGCGCTGGAACCACATCGTGGGTTTTGCCCTCATCGTGCTGGCCTGCTGGGTCATTTTCAAGGAATGGTAGCGCCGCCGTGGTCTCGCTGAGCGTCGTTCTCATCTGCTCCGGGGCGGCCCTCGTAGCCGGATTCATCGACGCCATCGCCGGCGGCGGCGGCCTCATCACCCTGCCCGCGCTGCTGCTGGCCAACGTGCCCGCCCACAACGCCCTTGCCTGCAACAAGATCAGCGCCGCTCTGGGCACGGCTACCGCCGTGGGCACCTTTGCCCGCAGCCACCTTATCCAGTGGCGCGTGGCCCTTGTGGGCGTCGTCTCGGCCCTGCTGGGCTCGGCCGTCGGCTCCCAGATTTCCCTGCTGTTCGACAATGCCGTGCTGGGCAAGATTCTTGTCTGTCTGCTGCCCTTCGGCATGGCCGCCACCCTCCTGCCCAAGAAGGATATGGCACACGACCTCAATGTGGACAGCGGCCCGCGCCTCTGGCTGCTGACGCCGCTGGTCTGCCTGTGCATCGGCGTCTACGACGGTTTTTACGGGCCGGGTACGGGCAGTTTCATCATCCTTGCCCTGCATTTCATTGTCCGCGTGGGCCTTATTCAGGCCTCGGCAACATCCAAGGTCATCAATCTCGGCTCCAACATCGCCGCCGCCGTCAGCTTTCTTCTGGCCGGCAAGGTGCTCTGGCTGCTGGCGCTGCCCATGGCGGCCGCCTCCATCACCGGCAACTGGCTCGGCAGCCGTACCGCCGTACGCGTGGGGCCGCAGGCCGTGCGTCGCTTTCTTACGGTATCGCTGGGGCTGCTTTTCTGCACCCGGCTCTATGAATTTTTCATCCTCGAGGCCTTTTAACCACGGCAAGTCGTCGCACCTCCGGGCATTTCCCGCCATTGCCCGACTGCCGCACGGAGTCCGCACATGAAACGCCTTGTCCGCCCGCTGCTCTTCCTGCTGCTGCTTGCCTGCACCGCCTGCAACAAATTCTCCGGCTTTTGAGCCGCCGCCCCTCCGCTTGCTCCACACCGCCGCCGGTGCTATGCTTACGGCAGTTCCTCTCCGGCAATTCCGCCGCGAGGCACGCAAGGAGCAAACATTATGAAACGCGTACTGTTGCTGGCCCTCGGTCTTCTGCTGCTCACGTCCACGGCCTTTGCCAAGGATGTACAAAAACATCTGCCCGGCGATCTGACGCTGGACGAGGCACGAACCGTCCTTGACGCCGCACTGGTCAAGGCCCGTGCGCAGGGCGTGCCCATGAACATCGCCGTAGTTGACGCCGGCGGCAATCTCAAGGCCTTTGTGCGCCAGGACGGCGCCTTCATCGGCAGCATCGACGTTTCCACCAAAAAGGCCATTACCGCCCGTTATTTCAACATGTCCACCGCCGACCTTGGCGCTGCCGCCCAGCCCGGCAAGGAGCTTTTCGGCATCGAAGCCACCAACGGCGGTCTGGTCATCTTCGGCGGCGGCGAGCTGCTCATCCGCAACAATGTTATCGTGGGCGCCATCGGTGTCAGCGGCGGCAGTGTGGCCGAGGACACCAATGTGGCCAAGGCCGGTGCGGCGGCCCTGAAGTAAGCCTCTTTCTCTCAGCCTTCCGGCCCGTTCCGTCTCAGACGGGACGGGCTTTTTTATGGCCTCTTCCTCGCTTAGGTGCGCTGTTTGCGCCCCGTCGTGCGCACCGGTTCGGCCGGGTCCCGCAATTCGGGCAACGCTCCGCCCGCCACGGCCCACAAGTACAGCGAAGCCACGCTCCCATACGGCGAAAAGCGACGCCGGTAACGCTCGAAACGCTCCCGGTCAATGTCCCTGTGCCGGTAGAGCATACGCAGGCCACGCCGGATAGCCAGATCATCGAAACTGAACACGTCCTGCCGTTGCAGCGAAAAGAGCAGCAGCATCTCCGCCGTCCACACTCCCACGCCCCGCAACCCCACCAGCGCGGCGCACACGGCGGCATCGTCCTGCTCCCGCAGGGCCGCCACGTCCAGACGGCCGTCCATCACCGCCTGCGCCGCCTCGCGGATATATTCCACCTTGCGCCCGGAAAGGCCAAGGCTGCGCAAGCCCTCCGGCGCAACCGCCAGCACGGCTGACGGCGTAACCTCATCCAGCATGGCGCACAGCCGCTGCCAGAGCGTGCGCTGTACCGTCATGGACACCTGCTGCCCCACAATGGCATGAACCAATGCGGCAAACAAATCAGGGATGACCTCCCTTTGCAATGGCCCAAGCCGAGCCATCACCGCCCCGAGCCGCTTGTCCCGCCCGCTCAGATAGGCTACCGCCCGCTCGTCATAGGTAAAATACATGGATTGTCCCTTTTTTGCGGGGCGGAGTTCTTGCGGGAGAGGAGAACCTTTGCAAAGGTTCCCTTCCCCCGCGCCCCCTCGCCTCGAAAACATTAGAGCATTTTCCGTTTGAAACGCTGTGCATTTCAAACCATACGGCCTGGCGTTTCGCGGAAAAAACGCGGTTTTTCCGCTTACTTTCGGCCGGGCGGCGCTGTGCCGCCGCCTCGCGTTTTGCCTTTTTTCAAAGGCAAAATCCTCTGAAGCGCGCGGGGGAGGGATGGGGGGCGTGGGGGGAAGGGAACACCGCCCGCGCGAGGCGCGGGGTTCCCTTCCCCCCACAACGCATTGATCCGGCAAGAAAGCCGACTAGTTTTTTAGACTGAGGATGGGGGCGGGGATACGGCAGCCGAGGTTGATGAAGACGGACGAGTCGACACG
>CALVGJ010000209.1 GCA_944327045.1 uncultured Desulfovibrio sp. | reverse complement strand
CGGCTTCCACGTCAAGGTGGTTGGTGGGTTCGTCCAGCAGGAGCACGTCGGCCCCGGCGGTGAGCACGCGGGCCAGCTTGGCGCGTTCGCGCCAGCCGCCGGAAAGCTCGCGCAGGGTGCGGTGCCATTTGTGCTCGGCAAAGCCCAGACCGGAGAGCACGGTCTTGGCGCGCTGTTCGGGATTATAGCCGTGAACGGCCTCCAGTTCGGCCTGCCGGTGCATGAGTTCGTTGAGGCGGGCTTCGTCGCCCGCGGCGGCGGCATCCTCCCACTGGCCCCAGAAGTCGCTCCAGTCGTGCAGCACGTCCAGCACATAGGTCAGCAGAGGAGTGTCCAGCGCCTGTTCGGAGAGTTCCTGTTCCACATAGCCCAGACGGCAGCCGCGCGGCAGGATGACGCGCCCGCCGTCGGCGGGTTCCACACCGGCCAGCAGCTTGAGCAGGGTGGATTTGCCGGTACCGTTGGGCCCGCAGACGCACAGCCGCACGCCGGAATCCACTTCCAGTGAGAAATTGCTGAAGATATCCCGTCCGCCAAAGGATTTGGACAGGTCCTGAATAGTGATTTTCACAGAAGTCCTTCGGCCTGATACCCGGCCACGGTCTCGGCCAGTCCTTCCGCCAGCGTGACGGCGGGGACGTAGCCAAGTTCCTGTTGTATGCGTGTGCCATCGCAGAGCCAGCCCTCATGGCGGGCTTCGCGGAATTTGTCCAGATTCCAGTTGGGGGCCCGTCCGCCGGGACGCACAAGGCGGCAGGCCATGCCCCAGAGTCCGGCCGCGCAGGCGGTCAGGCCGAGCACGGGCACGGGCACGGGGATGAGATGCGCCCGGCGGCCCAGCGCGCGGGCCATGCCCTCGTAAAAGGAGCGCATGCTGTGGATGCCGCCGTCGTTGACATGGTAGACGCCGCGGGCGTCCTCCCGGCAGAGCAGGAGCAGGGCCTGTGCGGCATCACGGGCATGGACGACGGAGACGGGAAATTCCCGCTTCCAGCCGGGCAGGGCGGCCAGTCCGCGCTTGAGGCCCTGAAAGACCGGCAGAAGCCCGCGATCCCCGGAGCCGTAGATGATGGGCGGACGCAGAATGACGAGCCTGTCGCCCACGGCCCGGCCGAGAATCTGCTCCACCAGCAGCTTGGACCAGCCGTAGGCGGAAACGGGCGCGCCGGGGCTGTCGTCGCCCCGCCCCGGGGCCACGGCGCAGGGGCCGCTCGCCGCCAGACTGGACACCAGCACCACACGCGGCAGGGGCTGCCCTTCCGTCCGCAGGCGGGTGAGCGCGTCGGCAAGCTGCCGGGCCGCTGTGCTGTTGGCGCGCAGATAGTCCTGCCAGCCCAGCCCGAAGAGCAGGGCCGCCATGTGGATGAGGATATCCTGCCCGCGCAGGGCCTCCACAAGGCCGTCCCCGTGCGAAAGGTCCACCTGTGCCGTCCGTATGCCGTCCGGCAGGCCGTCGCGTCGGGAAGTGGCCCGCACAAGACAGGTCACGTCAGCCCCCGCGTCCACAAGGCGCGGCAGCAGATGACGGCCCAGAAAGCCCGTGCCGCCGGTAACGGCGACCTTTCTGCCGCGCAGATGCGCTGGAGCCTGCCTGTCCGGCAGGGGCGGCGTTTCAGAAATCATGCGTCAATCTCCCGTCGGTAGAGGCGGTAACGCTTGGTGATGCGCCCGGAAAAATCCTCGATAAGGTCATTGATGGCCGTGTTGTCCTCCAGCACCCATGAACCTTCTAGGCTGCGGAATTCAGGGTGGAGGCGGGCCTTTTCCAGCAGGCAGTCCAGCAGAAGCAGGGGCAGTCCCAGCAGGCGGTAGGCGGGCAGGATGCCGAAGAGCATGAGCCGGTAATTGCCGCGGATTTCCGCCCGGCTCCGCCACCAGTGCAAGGGCGCGGAAAGCCCCAGTCTGCCGCGCAGCCGCCGCAGCAGCGGAGCAAGATCGGGCAGGGCCACCATACCGGCCACGGGCTGCTCCTCATGGAAAAAGATGACGAAATACTCCGGATCAAGAATCTGTTTCAGCTCCTTGACGACCACATCGGCCTCACGCGGAGAAAGGGGGCTGAAGGCAAAGTTCTCGGCCCAGGACTCGCGATAGATGTCCAGCATGGAACGGATGTCGGCGGCAAGCGTCCCGCGCCGGGCCGTGCGCCAGCTGAAGCGATTTTCCGTCTTCAGGCGGTCAAGCTCCGTGGTGAGCCAGTCCGGCAGCCGCAGATTCTCGCGATCGATGCGGTAGGCAAAAAGGTCCTGCTCTTTCCGCAAATGCCAGCTCTCCAGCAGCTCGGCGTAGTAGGGCGGGTTCCAGGGCATCATGAGCGCGGGCGGCTCGTCAAAGCCGTCCACCAGCAGACCGCAGGTATAGTTGGTGGAAGGATTGAGCGGGCCGCGCATGAAGGTCATGCCCTGCTCGACCAGCCAGTCGCGCGCGGCGGCCAGCAGGGCGTGTGCGGCCTTGCGATCGTTGCGGCATTCAAAGAATCCGAAGGCGCCGCAGCGTGTCTGCGCGTAGGCATTGTATTTTTCGTCTACGATGGCCGCTATGCGCCCCACATACTCCCCGTCCCGCCGGGCAAGAAAGAGCTCGCGCCGGGCGGTGTCCCAGAAGGGGTGCGCGCCGGGGGTGAGCAGCTTTTTGTCGTCTCGGAAAAGTCCCGGCGACCAGAGCGAGTCCTCCGGGTACAGGCTTGCCGGAAGCTCGACAAAACGCCGCAGGGCGGCTTCATCGGTCACACGTTCAATGACGGGAACGGCCATGCCGGGTTCCTCCTGGAGCTGGTTGCCTGTTTTGGGGGGAAGGGCTCCCCCTCGCTCTGCTGTCGATGCCCGTAAGGCGTCTGCGTCGCCTAACGGGCACGGCCCTGCGGGCTGCCCGTCGGGTCGCTGCCAGCGCGGGAGCGGGTAGCTCTGCTGTCGATGCCTGTAAGGCTCCTGCGTCGCCTAACAGGCACGGCCCTACGGGCCGCCATTCGGTCGCTCCCTTCCCCCCTAGCCCCCCATCCCTTCCCTAGCGCGCTTTTACCGGGGAGGGCGGGGATTTGTGACAAACATCCAGCAAAAGCAGACAAGTCAAAACTGATAGATGGGGTATCTCTGGGGGAGCTGCTTGCAGATATGGGCTTACCCCGTGACCAGCGCGCCGCGCAGGTCGTCCAGACTCTCGACGTTCAGGCGGCGGCAGGCTTCCGGCAGTTCTTCCGCCAGCGCAAAGGCCGCGTCGGGCCGCATGAAGCTGGCCGTGCCGATCTGCACGGCGGAGGCTCCCACGAGGATGAATTCCAGAATGTCCTCGGCCGTGGTGATGCCGCCGATGCCGATGACCGGGATGTCCACGGCCCGTGCCACCTGCCAGACGCAGCGCAGGGCCACGGGCTTGATGGCAGGGCCGGAGAGGCCGCCGATGACGTTGGCCAGACGCGGCGCGCGGCGGGCCACATCCACGGCCATGCCGGAAAGGGTGTTGATGCAGGAGAGCATGTCCGCCCCGGCGTCGGCCACGGCGCGGGCCATGACGGTGATGTCGGTCACGTTGGGCGAGAGCTTGACGATGACCGGCTTGTGCGGTGCGGCGTCCACCACGGCGCGGGTGACGGCGGCGGCCTGCACCGGGTCCTGTCCGAAGAGGATGCCGCCCTGTTTCACGTTGGGGCAGGAAATGTTGACCTCCAGCGCGGCCACGCCCTCGGCTTCGTCCAGCCGGGCGGCCAGTTCCGCGAATTCGGCGGCGGAGGTGGCGTAGAGATTGGCCACCACGGGCGTCTGTTCCCAGGGCAGGCGCGGCAGCTTGTCCCGCAAAAAGCTTTCCACGCCGTCATTTTGCAGGCCCACGGCGTTGAGCATGCCTGCCGTGGTTTCCACGATGCGCGGACAGGGGTTGCCGTCGCGCGGCTGCAGGGAAAGCCCCTTGACCACCATGCCGCCCAGCCGGGACAGATCGCCGTAGGGCGCAAACTCCGTACCGTAGCCGAAGGTGCCGGAGGCGGTCATGACGGGATTTTTCAGGCGCAGCTCATGCCTGCGCCCACGAAGCGTAACGGAAAGTTCCATGCTGCCCCCCGGAAGAAGATGGGCGACGTCGGGCGACGTCTAAAGTTCAATCTGATCGGCCCAGAAAATGGGGCCGTGATTGCAGGTCTGCACAAGGCCGCCGCGCCTGGCGGGCACGGGCCAGGTCTCCGTGGTACGGGTCACGCAGCCGAGGCAGGCCCCTACGCCGCAGGCCATGCGGTATTCCAGCGAAAGCTGGCAGCGCGCGCCGTATTCCAGCGCGAAGCGCCGCACGGTCTTCAGGAAGGGCAGCGGCCCGCAGGCCAGCACCAGCCCCTTCTGCTCGGCATTATCCCGGATGCGCTCCTGAAGGGTAAAAATGAGATTGTCCAGATCGCCGGGTTCGGTTTCGCGCAGGCTGTCCAGCGGCACATGCTCGTTGATGCTGTCCACGGGATAGCAACTCAGCGGTTCGCGGTGCCCGAAGAGCATGGCCACGTTCCAGGGTTTGGGGTGCTGGTTGACGTAGCCCACAAAGGGCGCGATGCCCATGCCCCCGGCCAGCAGCAGGGTGGGCGTTTCGGGCTCCACGGCAAAGCCGTTGCCCAGCGGCCCCCAGACGCGCACCTTGTCCCCTTCGCGCAGGGCGGCCATGCGCTGCGTCCCCTTGCCCTGCACCTGAAAGAAGCAGATAAGATGACGCGCCGTCATGTGACAGATGCCGAAGGGACGCGCCCACGGAATTTCCAGGCCGAAGGATACCGGGCGCACCATAATGAACTGCCCCGGACGCCAGCCGTCCCAGTCCGGACGGGTGAGGCGCAGGGCAAAGAAGCGGCTGTCCTGACCGGTCTGCCCGAAGGGCACAAGGTCAAGCACCGTCAAAAGGCAGGAGCTTTGCTGTGACATGGAAGGCAGTATAAAAAAGATGCCCGCTCCCGGTCAACTGCCCGGAAGGCGGATGCCGCCTGCGGGGAATCGTGTCGCGCGGCGGCGGGCGGGAGGCTGCCGGAGCCTCTTCCCTTTTGCGACGTTGCCGGATATGATGCTCCGTTCCGGCAGGCGCGCTGTGCGCCGCCCCTATATTCGCTCGGTGAGGAGAAACATCATGAGCAGAAAATTGACCGTGGCTGTTGTGGGCGCTACCGGCGCCGTGGGTCGTGAAATGCTGAAGACCCTGCATGACCGTCAGTTCCCGGCCACGGAAGTGCGCGCGTTCGCCTCGGCGCGTTCGGCGGGCAGCAAGGTTCCCTTCGGCGACACGGAACTGACCGTGCAGGAGCTGAAGGAGGATGTGTTCGAGGGGATCGACATCGCCATCTTTTCCGCCGGCGGCGGCACGTCCGAGACCTTTGCTCCCCATGCGGCCCATGCGGGCTGCGTGGTGGTGGACAATTCCTCGCAGTGGCGCATGGACGACCGCTGCCCGCTGGTGGTGCCCGAAGTGAA
>CALVGJ010000208.1 GCA_944327045.1 uncultured Desulfovibrio sp. | reverse complement strand
TACTTCCTCATGCCGTGGCGACGCCTGTTCGGCCGCGCCCGGCTGCGGCGACACGAATACGACGCCCTCATGGGCATGTGCCGACAGGTGCGGCGGGCGCTGGACCGGGCGGAAAAGCGCTGAGGGGCAAGACCCGCAACGACCAGACAGCAAAAAAGGGGGCGATGTGCCCCCCTTGTGATGTGTGCCGCAGGCAAATGTCCTGCTCTGGAGCTTTTCCCGTGTGAAATGCTGTGCGTTTCACACCATACGGCCTGTCGTTTCGCGGAAAAAACGCGGTTTTTCGTGCGGCAACGCCCCGTGCGGGCGGGAGAAAAAAATGCCCCCCCCGCCCGAAAGCGGGGGAGCCGGAAGGAGGCTTGTCCCGCCTCTACCGTTTCCACTGCTTGCCGCAGGCCTGCGCCAGGGTGAGGACGAGGCTCTGCGTGCCGTCCTTGCCGCCGCCCAGGGCCTGCACCATGCGGTAGCATTCCTCGGCGCGTTCCGTGCCGGGCAGGACAAGGCCCATGCGGCGGCATTCCTCAAGGCAGAGGCCGAGGTCCTTCACAAAGTGCTCCACAAAGAAGCCGGGCGCAAAGTCCCCCTTGAGGATGCGGCGGCCCAGCGTGTTCATGGCCGTGCTGCCGCCCGCGCCGGGCACCACCAGCTCCAGCCACTTGTCCACGTCCAGCCCGGCCTCCTGCGCATAGAGCAGGGATTCGCAGACGCTGAACATGACGCCCGCCACGGAGATCTGATTGGCCAGCTTGGCCTGCTGGCCGCTGCCCGCCGCGCCGCAGTGCATGATGGACGTGCCCATGACCTCGAGGCAGGGGCGGATGCGCTCGCAGGCCGCGGCGTCCCCGCCCACAAAGATGGAAAGACGGGCCTCGCGCGCGCCGATGTCGCCGCCGGTCACCGGCGCATCCAGCGCGGCGCAGCCGCGGGCGGCGGCCTCCCGCGCGATGCGGGCGGCAAGGGCGGGGCTGGAGGTGGTCATATCGCAGAGGATGCCCCCCTGCGCCAGACCGGACAGCGCCCCGTCCGGGCCGAGCATGACGGCCTCCACGTCGGCGGGAAAGCCCACGATGGAAAAGACCACGTCGCTGTTCCGGGCCACGTCGGCCGGGCTGTCGGCCCAGTGCGCGCCCTTGTCCAGCAGGGGCTGAGATTTGGAACGGGTTCGGCTGTAGACCGTCAGCGGAAAACCGGCCTTGAGGATGTGTCCGGCCATGGAAAGACCCATGACGCCGGTGCCGATCCAGCCGACACGCAAGGTAGTGCTCATAACGACGCTCCTTTGTTGCAGTCAGGGACGGATGCCCCGTCCGGGACGGGGCGGCCTACTTGGCAAGAATCTGCTGCAGGATGCGGCGGCGGTCAAGGGCCTTGCCGCGCCGGGCCTCCTGCGTCTGCCGGGTGAATATGTCCATGTTGCGGCGCATGTTGGCGTTGAAGACGTCGCTGCCCGGAAAATCCTTGCCGAGCTGCGCCATGCTGTCCGCAAAGAGGGCGGCATCCAGCCTGCCCGCTTCCTCAAGCTTGCCGAGATAGAAGGACAGGGTACGCTCGATGCCCGTGCCGTACTGCTTGCGGGCCTCGGTGGACTGGGTAATGAGCTTTTGCAGGCGCTGTTTTACTTCGCCCTTTGCAATTTTTACATCCTTCTTCATCAGGACAAGCTGGCTGTCCAGCGACTGCTGACGGCTGGCGTAATTGCGGATGGTCTCGATGAGGTAGAGACCGGTGCGCAGCAGGGACTGGGCCTCAAGCTGCCTTTGCCGCTCCTGCATGATGTTGTTTTCCTTGAGGGTCGTCCGCAGGGCCAGCAGGTTTTTCCTGACGCCCTCATTGGGCGCGGAGGCCAGCAGGCGGTCCAGCTCCTCCAGCGGATTGCGTCCGGCCCGCTGGTCCTGGTCGGCGAGGGGCGCGGTCGATTCCCCGGCCCTGTTCCACTCGGCCACGAGCGTTTCCGGGCGGTCGCCGCCGGGCGTGTTGATGCCGGAAATGACCGGCCGGAACCCGAGGTCACGCGCATGGGCCGGGCCGTCCTGCAAAAAGAAGGGCGTCTCCTCGCGGCGGCCGGGCATGATCTCGGCCTCTCCCGACAAAAACGATCCCCCCTTGCGCACCATGCCCCCGGCCGAACCGTGCAGGCGTCCGGCCACCGAAAAACGGAAGGGATCAAGCGTCATCTCCGCGGCATTGCCCGCCGTATCGTACACGCCCAGCGGATTGGGCCTGCGCGATCCGATACGGTTGACGTCCTCCTCGATGCGACCGGCCCCCTCGGGACGGTAGACGGCGTAATCGGCAATGTCCGTGCCCTCGGCCATGACGAAAAAATCTTCCTGCATGAGCTGCTGCGTGCCCGCAAACTGGCCGCCCCGGGCCGCGTATTCCCATTCGGTTTCGGTGGGCAGACGCACAAAGCCCACGTTGCGGCTGTCCCCCGCGAAGCGCGGCAGACTGTCCGGCGCGTTTTGCAGCAGCCATTGCGTATAGCGCCGCGTAAACTCCACGGCGTCGTACCAGCTTATATCCGTGACGGGCCGGGCCGCGTCCGGCGCAAGGGCGGCGGTGTCGGGCGGCGTGTCCCGCATGACGGCCGCATATTGCAGGCGGCTCACCTCATATTTGGCCACCAGATAGAAATAATGCGATCCCTCCGGGGCCGCCTTGCGCCAGTCGGCGGGCAGGTCCTCCAGACGGAAGGGCGCGGCCAGCGCGGCGGCATAGCGGCGATCGTAAAAGGCCCGCTCGTTGTTGGCCGCATCGTCGCGACCCGGACGCAGGGGCATGTCCCAGAGCAGTCCCCGGGCGGGCACGGCCACCAGCCGGAAGGCCATCCGCAAGCCGCCCGGCATGGGCAGGAGAATGTCGTCCGCGGCGGGCCGGGGATTGGTGGCCGCCTCCACGGAAACGCTCTCCTTCGCCCGCAGGGCGGCGTCCGCCTCGGTCACGAGGCCCGGAGGACACAGCCCCGCCAGCGCGAGCAGGGCGGCAAAAAGGCAGAGCCGGAAAAGAAAGCCGTAACGGGATGAGGCATCAGACTTCACGAATGACCTCCGAAGGTTCAATGCGTCCGGCCCGCAGGGCGGGGCCGAGGGCCGCCAGCAGGGAAAGCCCGGCCACAATGAGCAGGGCAGCCGCGAAATGTTCGGGCAGCAGGCGGCAGACGCTTTCCAGTCCGCTGAGCGACCCGGCAAAAAGATGGTTGACCGCCTGCGCGGCCAGCAGAAAGATGCCCCCGGCCAGCGCCGTGCCCAGCAGGGCGGTCAGCAGGCTCTGGGCCAGCGGAAAGAGCAGCAGCGCCCCCGTGCTGAAGCCCATGAGCCGCAGCAGGCCGAGCAGGCGCTCCTTGCGGGCCACGGCGGCCAGCATGCTGCTCGCCGTGGACGTGAGAAAGCCCACGCCCGCCGCCGCGCCGATAAGGGAAAAGATCAGATTCAGGGAGGCGGAAAGCTGCCGCACCTGCGCGATGGCCTCGGCCTGCGTGTACACCTCAAGCCCCCGCGCCGCAAAGGCCTGCCGCAGGGCCAGCACATCCTCCAGACTGCGCGCATGCAGCCGGAAGCCCGCATACACCCGCGGCCCCTCCGGCCGCGGCTCGCCCGTCCAGCCGCGCTCCGCCCCGAAAAGCGGCACCGCCCGCCCGTCGCGGAAGTCCTCCGCCGCCTCCACCACCTCCAGCGGCGCAAAAACCAGACTCTTCTGCTCCGCCGCCAGCGGCAAGATGCCCGTGACCCGCAGGGGCAGCCTCGCCCGCTGCACGACCCCCTGATAACGCCGCTCGAATCGCCCCTCCAGCTCGTCCCCCACGCGCAGGCCCAGCTTTTCCGCCGCCGGAGCCGAAAGGACGACGCCGCTCCAGAGAATGCGACGCGGCGTGTCGGGAGCCGCGCCGTGCAGGCCGCTGTCCAGCATCAGCGTCGGGACGGACGCCCCGTACCGCACCAGCAGCGGATCCCCCGCCGCGCTCGGCTCCAGCGAGGCCGTCAGCCGCGCCCCGTCCCCGGCCAGCAAATCAATGGTCGCCGCAATGGCCCGCGTGCGCGGCAGCACAAACGCCACCGAGGGATGCTCCCGCAAGCGCTCCAGATAGTCCGCATCAAAGTGCCCGCTCCCCACAGGGCTGATCTCCAGCGTGCGCGGCTCATTCCGCAAACGATCGGTCAGCGTCTGCACCACGCCGAACTTGACCCCGTACAAAATGAGCAGCGGCGTCAGCACCGCCGCCAGCGTCAGCACGGCACACAGCGAAAGCAGCCGCTCATGGCAGTAATCCGCCACGGCAAGCCGCAGACTTTGCAACGCAAGGCGCATCAGGCTGCCTCCTCCCCGCTGTGACGAATGCGCGAAAGCGCCCCGCCGTCCCCCTCCCGCAGCGTCGAGACCCGCACCAGACGGAACCCCGCCTCCTCCGCCATCTCCGGCGCATGCGTCACCATGATGACCGTCGTCCCCCGCTCCCCGGCCAGCTCCGCCAGCAGACCCAGCACCAGCCGCGCATGCTGCGGATCAAGAGCCGCCGTCGGCTCGTCCGCCAGCAAAATGGACGGGCCGTGCGCCAGCGCCCGCGCAATGGCCACCCGCTGCCGCTCACCCACCGAAAGCCGCGACGGCATCTGCCCCAGCAACCGCTCGATATGCAGACGCTCGCACAACTCCCGCACACTCTCCCGACGCGCCGCCAATTCCCCCAACGCCCGGCACGGCAACAGGATATTCTCCCCCGCACTCAAAAACGGCAACAGCCCCCCCACCTGCAACACATACCCCACATGTCGCAAACGCACCGCCGCCAGCTTCGCCTCCCCACCCCGACGCCATACCTCCAGCATGTCCAGCGCCGCCTCCCCGGCCCGCGGCGCAAACAAAAAACGCTCACCCCCATCAGGACGCAATACCCCGGCCAGCAAGTCCAACGCCGTACTCTTGCCGCACCCCGATGGCCCGACCAACGCCAGCCTGTCCCCACGCATCACGTCCAACGCCTCCAGCTCAAGGCGGAACGACTCACTGCCCGGCCGCCGCTTGACGACCCCCCGAACC
>CALVGJ010000207.1 GCA_944327045.1 uncultured Desulfovibrio sp. | reverse complement strand
GCCGCGACATATGTGAAGGTGTCGCTCGCAAGGACCGTGCCGGGAAATCCTGCTTGACTTGTTGGACTGCCTCAAAAAATCTGCGAAAAATTCTGGACACTACCAGGGATGGTGTGTGACATCCCGCCGCCGTTTCCGTGAAACCTGTATGACAGACGGCGTTTCCGATCTTTTCCACGTCGAACAGCCGGCCTGCTGATTACAGCAGACCGGCTGTTCGTGTGATGCCGACGTATATTTTTGCGGTGTGAGGGTCTCAGACCGCTGCCGGGCGGGCCGGTTGTCCGGTCAGGCCGCGGAATTACCGAAAAGGCTCACTGCCCCGCCTTGCCGGCCCTTACTGCTTGCTGTAGGCGCTGGGTATGCGCCGGGGCGGCAAGCCGCTGAGGCGCGGCGCAGCCGTCGCCTCGGGAGCTCCTGCAGGAGCGGCAGGAGCCTCAGCAGGTGTGGCCATGGGGCGGGCCATCTGCTGGGCCGCAAGGGGCTGCGTGGCCACCGGCTCCGCATCAGGGGCCGCCGGAGTCGGCGCAGCCGCAGGGGCGGCCTCAGCGGCAGGCTCAAGCCGCATGGCGTTGCGCCCGTAGGCAGCCTGTGCCATGGCCCTGGGCATGTGCCCCGTGGAAGAGAGGCCGGGCATGGCCTGCGGTACGGCCTTTCGCTGTTGCAGGGAGGTAGCCGGTTTCATGCGGGCGGAAATCTCGGCGACCGCCTGCTTGGCTTCCGGCTTGTCGATAATCTGGGCATAGGCGCTGCGCAATCCCGACAGAATCTGGACAACGCTGTCCAGACGTTCGACGCTCATCTTGAGATTGGCCTCAAGCAAACGTGCCGTGCACAGAAAATACAGATTGCTGAGGTTGACCGCCAAGTCCCCTCCCCGCTCCATGTTGAGCGAGGAGGAGAGTTCATTGACGATGTCGATGACCTTGGAAATGAGGATACCCTTGGCGGCGTAATCCTTTTCCAGCATCTTTTCGCGGGCCTGCTGCAGGAATTTCAGCGCACCGTCATAGAGCATCAGCAAAAGACGCCCCTGATCGGCGGTGCCGACGTTGGTCTGCATGTAGGCCTGTGTGGCGCGAGTATTCATCTGTTTTGTTCCTTAAAAAGTTCCATACTAACCGCCGCTTAACTGCTTGATTTGACTTTCAAGGGAAGTCTGCATCTTGTTGTAATTGGCGAGCAGGGTTTCCAGACGGGCAAAGGCCGCCTTTTGCCGCTCTTCCCAGAGCGCGATACGATCCTTTTCGCGGTCGATCTTGGTCTGGATATTTTCCATGATGGTCTTGTAGTTGTCCTGCAAGATCATCAGGGCGCCGTTCTTCGACTTGACGGCCAGGGAATCTTCGTCAACCGTCGTGCCGGTATCCTGCCATGTCAGCTCTTCCTTGAGGAAGTTGTCCACGGTGTCCAGCAGACCGTACTTGATGCGCACCTGACCGTCGTGCTTGCCGGGAGAAAGGTCGTCGATGATGATGGACAGACCGCGGGCATCCCCGGACGAGCAGGAAAAGTAGTTGCTGCCCATGCTGGGGTCGTTGCTGGCCTTGACGCCGTTGATGTAGACATCAAGGATGTTGCCCGCGGAGTCCACTTCATAGCTGACGTCATAAATGCCGGCCTGCGTGATGCCCTGGACGCTACTGGCATAACGGAAGGCGTTGGTGGTGGTGGTGCCCGCCGTACTCGGTCCGCAGAAGAAGTCCACCACGGCTTCCATGTTCTCGGACATCATCTTGTTGTAATTTTCCTGGTCCAGGTCCGAGAGCGACTCAATGGCGGAAGAAGGCGCGATGACCAGCAGACCATACGTCTCACTGGTTTCGCTGGTATCAGTCTTGATGCCCATATTGGCCAGATTGGACAGCAGGTCGCCGGAGAGGATGTCATCCGCCGAGGTGCGCGCCTGATAACCGGCCGGAGTGCCGGAAAGCATGGACTTGAAGCGGGAGTTGAACAACTGCACGCCGTAGTTGCCCTGCAGCAGACCGCCCTTCTGGGACGTCAACTGGGACATACTGTAGTTGTCGTCCTCCGGGTCCGTGGAGGTCGTTTCCGCGTTTTCATCAAACTTGGTGAAGGTCTGCACCGTCAGCAGCAGGCTGTTCACGGCATCCAGGAAGGTCTGCACGCTTTCCTGCAAAGCCTCCACGTCCGTGTTGACGTTGATGGTGGCCTCACCGACGCCCTGAATATTGATTGTCACCCCTTCGATGACGTCCGAAATCGAGTTGGAGGCGCTTTCCAGCTCCATGGGCCAGTTGTCCACCGTATAGATGGCATTGGCGGACTGCTTGATGTTCCAGTTGTCCGAGTCCGTGATCTGGCCGGTAACGCCGGGCCCCTTCAGGGACACGATGTCCTTGACGACCAGCTTGTTGTCGACGATGGACGCATCCAGCCCCTGATTCTTCAGCTCGTCCACCACCTGCTGCATGGTAGAACCGCTGGGCAGCGTGAACTTCACTTCCGTGCCGTCATTCTTCACCACGGTGTATTCGAGGGCCGGCGGAGACTCCAGCAGGCCGCTGCCGTTGCCGGATGTGGCAGGCTGGGCAATACTACCGGCATCAACCGTCATTTCCGCCTTGACCGTGGCACTGTAGCCCTGATGATCCACATAGCCCTGTGTCAGGCTCATGCCGCGCACATCGTCAAGCTTGAGCGTCTTATCGCCGTTGCTTTCGTCAACAATATTACCGCCCATCTCTGCCTGAATGGCATTCAACAGGTCTTCATTGGTGCTGTTGCTGTTGATCTTGACGGTCTTGGTAGTACCGTCCTTCATGGTGAAGGTATAAATCAGCTCCTTCGGCGGATCGGCATCGCTCAGCTTTTCAGCCAACTTGTCCTTGGTAAAGGTCAGGGTCGTACTGAAGGTAGTGGTTACTCCCCCTGCAAAATCTTCAGAATTCCCCGTCGCCGCCACCTGCTCCACGGAAATGCCGCTGGGCATGCCGCCCGAAGCGGGCGTGATGCTCTCCACGCCGGCAAGGGGCATATACCAGCGACCGTCATCCGACATGGCCATATTGGTCGTATTGCCCGTGGCCTGAGCCAGCGCAACGAGAAATTCCTCACGCGTCGCCGTATCCTTGACCGTGATGGCAATGGTGCTCTTGTAGCCGAGCCCCTTGTCCACCACCACGTTGAAGGTCAGGCCCTGCCCGGTGCCGCCCTCGACCAGCGGCTTGGACATGTCCTCCTGCGTCCCGGCATAGACCTTGACGCTGGGAGGCACGTCGGCATCTTCAGAGCTTTCGCGACGCTTGATGGACTGCACGCCGTCCAGCTTCAGGTTGCCGGAGGGGTCCAGACTGGCGATGTTTCGCCCCGTCTGGGAGTTGATGGCATCCACAAGGTCATTCAGCGAGGAGTTCCCCTTGATGGTGATACTCTTCTTCGTGCCGTTGTCGTAAACAAGGTCGAAGACAAAGTCGCTGGGGTCGGTGAGCACTTCGCCGAGGTCCACTTCCTTGCTGGTGGACCAGGAGGAACTCGTCCCCGCCGCGGACATGCCCTCAAGGGCGCAGTCGTAAATGACGAGATTGTTTTCCTCCCCGGTATCCTTGCCGGCCACCTGGAAGAGATAGCCGCCGCTCGTCTTCACCGTGCTGACCGTAATGCCCGGATTGTCCTTGGAGTTGTTCACCAGACTCACGAAGGAGTCCAGCGTGGTATTGGGCGGAACGGAAATGGAGACCGTCTTGCCGCCGTAGGTGAACTTGAAGTCCACCGCATTGTCGGTCTTGTTGATGATGTCGTTCTTGGAGGAGAAGACATGCTTGTTCGCCCAGACGGAGTTGCTGGCCACCTGCTTCACATTGATGGTGTGCTGCATGTTCTGGGCATTGGAATTGGCCGTGCCCGTCACCACACCTTCATCGGAGCTGGTCACCAGCTTGCTGACGAAGTTGTTGCGGTTCTTGAGACTCGAAATCTGGCCCTTGGTGCTCTGGGCGGCCTCAATGATCTTGCCGAAGGCCTGGTAGCGCAGATTCCAGTCGTCCTGCCACGCCTGCAGACGATTGAGCTGAATGGACTCAATTTTCTTGAGCTGTTCCAGTGTCTGAGTCCAGTCGGTACCCGAACCGCTCAACCCGGAATAATATATGGAGCCGGCAATGGAGTTGGCCATGGCAACCTCGCTTGATGTGAATATATGACGTTACACAATCTCTGGGGAAAGACTTTCCCGACAAGGATTTCATGCAAGATACACGCCAAGCACAAACACAGTACGAACCTGACAGCGTCTCGCGACGAGGACGTCTTTCAGGGTTTAACGGCACAATTCGCCAAAAATTTAGGGCTTGCCCGGCCAGCCGTCCAGCAGCGCCCGCAGCGCCCTGCCCCGGTGGCTGCGGCCCATCTTTTCCGTGCGGGAGAGTTCCGCCGCGCTGCGTCCCAGTTCGGCATCCCAAAATACGGGATCATAGCCGAAACCGTTCTCTCCGCGGGGAGCCGTGAGGAGCCGCCCTTCCCAGGCGCCGCGCACGGTCCATTCCCGCCCGCCCAGGGACGGCGGAAAGACCACGGCCATGCAGCAGACGAAGCGACAGCCCCGCTCCGCTTCGGGCACATCACGCAGCACATGCAGCAGCTTGCGGATGTTGCGGGCATCACGGCTTTCTCCGGCAAGAAATTCCCAGTCATCGGCATAGCGGGCCGAATGAATGCCCGGCGCGCCGTGCAGCGCGTCCACCTCCAGCCCGGAATCGTCGGCAACGCTCACCAGGCCGGTGTGGGCGGCCACGGCCCGCGCCTTGATAAGGGCATTGGCCTCAAAGCTGTCGCCGTCCTCCACGATGTCGCCCACGTCGGGGAATTTATCCAGACCGAGCACCTCCACCCCAAGGCCGGCCAGCGGTTCGGCCAGTTCCCGGACCTTGCCGGCATTGCCGGTGGCAAGCACCACCTGTTCACATCTCGTCATGCTGTTCTCCTCCGAAATCAGGACGGCGTCCTGTGCGTCTGCAGGGTGGCCGTCACGATACCGCCCACAATGAGCAGGCCGCCCACCACCTGTGCCGGAATCACCGCCTCGCCCAGCACCAGCCAGGCGGCCAGCGCCGCGTAGAGCGGCAGGGAATAATACACGATGCCCGCCCGCACCGGGCCGATGCAGGCAATGGCCCGCGTCCAGAGACTGAAGGACACAAAGGAGCAGCCGATACCGGCATAAAGCACGCCGGTGAGCACCTCGCCGCTCCAGACAACGGGCGGCAGCAGCCACATCTCCCCGGCGACCATCGGCAGGCAGAACAGGCTCCCCAGGCCGAAGGTGGCGGCGCTGAATCCCAGCGTGGACAGTCCGGCCGGGCGCGAGCGCATGAAGAGCGAATACAGCCCGAAACTCAGCGCCCCGCCCAGCGACCACAGGTCGCCCCCGGCAAAACTCAGGGAGGCCAGCCGCTGCCAGTCCCCCCGGCTGACCAGCACCACGATGCCCAGCATGACCACGCACATGCCGCCCAGACGGCGCGGACTGATGGGCTCGCCGTAAATGATGCGGGAAAGCAGCAGGATGATGACCGGCGCCGTCGGCGCGATGAGGGCCATGTTCAGGCTGGGCGTGGTCTGTCCGGCCTTGTAGAAAAAGGTATTCATGAGCGAGACGCCCAGCAGCGCCATGAACGATACATAGCGCCAGTGCCGCCGCAGGAGGGGGAAGTCCTGCCGCAGATGCCGCCAGGCAAAGGGCAGACACACGACAAAGGCCGTGGCCCAGCGCCAGAAATTGCATTGCCAGGGCGGAATCATGTCCGCCACCGCACGCGCCACCACAAAATTGCCCGACCAGATGATGGTCGCCAGCAGCGCCATGCCGTATCCGGCCGCCGTTTCCCGCATGATGCACCCCCTTCCCGTCTGCGCGACATCTTTTTTCCCACATGGCCTTTTGCCGGGCACATCGGCCTTGCGGCCGTTCGGTACGGCGTCGCCCACCCTTTCCCGGCACGGGCCGCAAAAAATCCGTTGCGGACGACAGGCTTGTGCGCCCTGAACCTAGCCGCAGGCGCTTGCCGGAGTCAATGCTTGCGCCCGCCCTTCCGGCCCGGCCGCTGAGGCGCGGCGGGCGGCCCTTCCCTTTTGACGGTGAAGCGGCTAGGGTCGGCAGGGGTCGGCCCCGGCCGTGCGGCCGCCCCCTTGTTCATGACGGCACGGCCTCATTGGAGCTGATTATGAAGACTACGCTGTCATTTTCCGCGCGGCTTGCGCGTTGTTTTGCCCTGAGTCTGTCGCTTGCCCTGCTGTCCCCCGCAACCGCACGGTGCGCCGCTCCGGCCAAGACGTCCGCCGCTCCGGCCGCCGCCACGGAGGCGCAGGACAAGGCCGACGCCCCCGCCGCCCCTTCACCCGAGACGCAAAAACAGACGGCCGAACAGGGCAAGGCCCTGCAGGACGCGCAAAAGGCGCTGGACGCCGGAAACTATTCGCAGGCCGCCGACATCGTGACGCCGCTGGCCGAGGCCGACAACCCCGAAGCCCTCTATGTGCTGGGCGAGCTGACCATGCAGGGCAAGGGCGTCAAGCGCAATGTGCGGCAGGGAGCCATTCTGCTGAAAAAGGCGGCCGACAAGGGCGAGGTGCGGGCCCAGAACGCCTTTGCCACGGCGCTCTGCACCGGCAACGGCGTCAAGCGCAACTTCAAGGAGGCCGCACGCTGGTACCGCAAGGCCGCCGAACAGGGACTGGCCGAAGCGCAGTTCGCGCTGGGCTATCTCTATGCGCACGGACGCGGCGTCCCCAAGCGGGAAAACGACGCCATCGACTGGTACAGCCGGGCCGCCAATCAGGGACTGGCCGAAGCGCAGTATACCCTCGGCTGGACCTACCTCAACGCCAAGGGCAGCAATCAGAGCGACACCAAGGCCGCACACTGGTTTGAACGGGCCGCGCAGCAGGATCACGTCAAGGCCATGAACAATCTGGCCTTCATGTACGCCGAGGGACGCGGCTTCGCGCAGGACAACGCTCGCGCCGTGGAGTGGTACACCCGTGCCGCCGAGGCGGGCTATGCCGAGGCGCAGTACAATCTGGGCTTTATGTACGAACAGGGGCGCGGCGTGCCGCAGGATTATGCCAGGGCCGTGGAATGGTACCGCAAGGCCGCGGACAACGGCGAAGCGGCCGCCATGTATAGCATGGGACTCATGTACGATCAGGGCACGGGCGTGCAGGCCAACCTCAGCGAGGCGCAGCGCTGGTACGAGCTGGCCGCCAAGAACGGCGACCCCGACGCCAGGGCCCATCTGCGGGCCCAGCAGCGGGACAGCCGCAAGTGATGCGGCGGGCGGCACGCCGCCCGGGAAAATACGCCGGACACGGGGCGGACGCCGACCGCCCCTTGTCTTCCCTTCGCATTTCTGCTATTGTCGCTCACCCTCAAAAACATGGGGGAAATATTTGTTTGGAGGCATGGCAGATGGCTGACAAGGAAACCGGGCACGAAAACGAAATGAATTTCGAAAGCGCCCTTGAAAACTACCTCAACACCGACTTCGGCGAACTCGAAGAAGGCTCCATCGTCAAGGGCGAGATCGTTCGCGTTGACGACGACAATGTGCTGGTGGACGTGAACTTCAAGTCCGAAGGTCAGATTCCGGCGAGCGAATTCCGCGATTCCGCCGGCAACATGACCGTGAAGGTGGGCGATACGGTGGACGTGTACGTCGTTCGCAAGAACGAGGGCGAAGGCACCATCACGCTCTCCTTTGAAAAAGCCAAGCGCATGCAGGTCTTCGACAAGCTTGAGGACGTGCAGGAGACCAATCAGGTCATCAAGGGTCACATCGTGCGCCGCATCAAGGGCGGCTACACCGTGGACATCGGCGGTGTGGAAGCCTTCCTGCCCGGCTCCCATGTGGA
>CALVGJ010000206.1 GCA_944327045.1 uncultured Desulfovibrio sp. | reverse complement strand
CAGCCCAGCGAGCCGGGGCGCGGAGGCGATCCCCGCGCAGCGGGAGCGCCGCAGCAGGCGCGCATATCACCCGCAACGCGGGAAGATGCGCGCCGACTGCCCCCAGCGGCGAGCGGCGGACAGGGTACACGACATGCGATAGTGACGCCCTCCACCACGCGGACAAGGGGTGTAGGGGGTCGTAGGGGGTGTAGAGGGGCTTGCCCCTCTCATCCCCTGCCCCCCGCCGGGAGGCGACCAAGCCCGGATACCGGGCCGAAGCCGCAATCCAGCGCGAGAAGAAAAGAAAAAAGAACATCCCCCCTTCCCCCCTGCCCCCCGCCGGGAGGCGACCAAACCCGGATGCCGGGCCGCAGCCGCAATCCAGCGCCGGAAAAGAAAAAAAGGAACCAAGCCACAATACCGGGCCGCAGCCGCCAGCCAACGAAAGAAAAATAAAAATGAAAAACGGCTGCGTCTTGTCTTGCTGGTGGCGTTTCGGTAGATTTTCACAATCACCGGTGCGCGTTGCCGGTGAAAGATATGAAAGGAAGGAGAAATTACCGGCATGCTGACGGGAACGGCTCCGACATCCCGGATGGAAGAAGAAACCGTAATGGCGCTTGCCTGCACCTTGTACGAACGGGGCGCCCGGGCGGAAAGTTTTCGTCTGCTGCGGCGCCTGTCCGCGTCAGGAAAGCGCACGGCCCCGCTGCTGTACAACATGGCGCTTTGTCTGGAAGAGGCCGGACAGGGCGAACAGGCCGTCTCCTGCCTTGAAAAGGCCCTCTCCTGCCTCAGCGGCGGAAAAAGGGAACGCCTCCCCACCGGCGATGAGGAAGCCCTGCGAATCCTGTACGAACGGCAGTGCGGGCAGGCGGAGTACCGCTTTCCCATGCGTGCGGAGGAGGCCGCCTGCCTGCCCGACTATGCGCGGGAGCGCATCCTCCGGCTGCTGATTGATCTTTGCGCGCGGCGGAATGACGGTGCGCGCGTCAGGAGTCTGGCGGCATCCCTGCCGGGCCGCCGTTTTGACAATGTGGAGAAAGCCCTGATGCATACAGCGGAAAAGGAAGGATAGACATGGATATCATGCAGGTCTGGGCCGCGTATCACAAAGACGCGAATCCCGAAAACATCTTCCCCATGTACCAGCAATGCGAACTCAGCGCAAAGGCGAAGGGATACGGAGACGTCACGCTGCTGCACATCGCCAGCCAGAATGCCCATCCCGAGGCGGTCGCCTGGCTGCTGGAGCAGGGGCTGAACCCCAACGAATCCTCCACCTATGGCGATATTCCGCTTTTTCTTCTGGCACGCAAGGGCTTTTCCTGCAACTACCCCCCGAGGGAGGGCGACATCTACCGGACAGCCCGTATTCTTCTTGACGCCGGGGCCAAAACGACGCTCCGGAATTCCGACGGAAAACTCTGCTACCACGTCGCCGCGGAGGCGGGCAACGTGGAGTTTCTGCGCGCGCTGGCGGAGCGTGACGTGCGGCTGACACGAACCGACGAGAACGGAAATACCGCCCTCCACCTGATTGCGGAAGCCTGCCGCAATCCTCTGGAAGACCTGGAGCGCGTCAATCAGGAAATCGAGGAGAAACGCAACGAGGATTCCCTGCCGCCCAAGATGCGCAGCCCGATCTCCATGAAAGAGCTGGAACAGCGCAAACAGGCTGTCGAGGAAAAACTGGAGGAGCTGTTCCGTTGCGCCGTCATTTTCATCGAGGCCGGGGTGGACCCGGAAGCGGAAAACAGCATGCTGGAGACGGCCCATACGCTGGCGGTACGCAGGGGCGCCAAAAAGATCGCGGCCCTGCTGGACGGCAGCCTGTCGCCGGAGGACGAGGATACCGCCGAAGGCCGGGAAAGGATCGCGGCGGGCGGCATGACGCTTCATCAGGCGGTGCGCCGGAGCGACGAGGAGGCGGTGCGCGCGCTGGTGAAGATGGGCGAGGACGTCAACGCCATCAGCGAGCAGCACTCATTCGAGGGGCTTTCCCCGCTGGCGGTGGCCTGTCAGACGTGCGACATCCCTATGGCTACCCTGCTGCTGGAGCTGGGCGCGGACCCCACCCTCAGAAACGGCGAGGGGGAACAGCCCATTGTGGCCCTCTTCAGTTCGCAAATCATGCTGCATCCGCCGAAAAACCTCTACAAGGACAGGCTGGCGGCGCGGCTGGTGGAGCTTCTGGTGCGGCACGGCTTTGACCTGAACAGCAGCCTGACCGATGGGGGTGACTGCCTTCTGGGGCTCGCGTGCGCCTCGTCCAACGGCAGAGGCTCCGGCCGGGACAGCGTGATCGTCATGGTGGTGGAGGAAGCCATCCACCTCGGGGCGGACGTGAACCGGAAAAACGACGCGGGCCAGACGCCGCTGATGCTGTCCTGTACGGGAGATTTCCGCACGATGGAGGCGGTACAGACGGCACTCCTTGAAGCCGGGGCGGACGTGACGCTGCGGGATGTGGAAGGGAGCACGGCCCTGCACTACGCGGCCCACAACCCCTCCCCCACGGCCGCGGTGGCCATGACGGAGCTGCTGTTCGACCTCGGCAGGCCGGACGCCGGCATGGTCGATATATTCATAAAAACGGCCCTCGATTATGCGGTGGAGAAGGATAACGCCCCTCTGGTCAAGCTGCTGCTGCGGCATACCAAATAGAGCATTTTCAGTTTGAAACAGGAGGCTCACCATGTCGGCCAATCTCGATAATATGCTGCTGACCGCCTGCAAGAACGGGCAAAAGGCCATCGTACAGGCGTTCCTGAAAAAGGGCGGCTTCCAGCTCGACAAGCGCGACGGACAAGGCTCCACGCCCTTGCACTACGCCAGCGCCAAAGGCTCGCGGGATATCGTGAAACTCCTGCTGGACGCGGGAGCGGACGCCTCCATCACCGACAACCAGAGCCGCACGGCCCTGCATCTGGCCTGCCAGGCGGGAAACAGGGATATCATCCGCCTGTTGCGCGACAAGGGAGCGGAACTGGACGGAACGGACCAGCAAGGCAATACCCCGCTCATCTATGCCGCCAAATACGGAAAAAGCGAGGCGTGCCGCTTTTTGCTGGAACTGGGAGCGGACAAGACCCTGACCGATGAGGACGGCCACAATGCCTTCGACTACGCCGTCGCCAACGGCATGCGCGATGTCGTCGCCCTGCTGGAGGACGAACGGAGACAGTCCGACCACGAAGGGAACACGGCTTTGCATCTGGCCTGCCGCCAGAACCAGAGCGAAGTGGTCGCGGCCCTCATCCGCACGGGCCGGGCGGAGCTGGATGCCCCCAACGACGACGGAGAAACGCCCCTGCTGCTGGCCTGCCAAAACCAGAACGTCTATCTGGTGGAAATCCTGCTCAAGGCGGGAGCCGATCCCAACCGCAAACTGCTGAACGGCTTCTCCCCGCTGCACTACGCGGCGTCCGAAGGGAACGACGCCATCGCCCGGGCCCTGCTCCTTGGCGGCGCGGACACCAATATCCGCAATCAGGGCGGTGAAACTCCCCTGATCCTCGCGGCCCGCGAAGGACACAACGACATGACCGCCCTGCTGCTCGAAAACGGCGCGGACGCCAACCTCGTGGACAATATGCGGCACAGCGCACTCCACTACGCCACAGAAAACGGCTCCGCCGAAATCGTCGAGCAACTCCTGCTGGCCGGCGCGGAACGATAACCCCCGCCGCCGGTGCCGCCGCCGCTGCTGCCGATACTGATGCCCGTAACGTCCTCGACGTTGCGGGCATCGGAGTATCTGGGGGGAAGGGGGGTAAGGGGGGAACGGGGGGCTTTTTTCTTTTTTTCTTCTTTCGCTGGCTTGCGGCTGTTGCCCGGCATTCAGGTTTGGTCGCCTCCTTCTTTTTCTTTTCTTCTTCCGCTGGCTTGCGGCTGTTGCCCGGTATTCAGGTTTGGTCGCCTC
>CALVGJ010000205.1 GCA_944327045.1 uncultured Desulfovibrio sp. | reverse complement strand
CTTTTCAAGCTGTGTCGGGTTGGCCGCGATATAGGCGTTGGCGCCCACGGTATAGCAGATCACGGCGATGAAGAAGATCACCGTGAAGGAACCGAGGAAGCGGCCCACGTTGCCGTTCATCAGTTTCACGCCGAAACCGAGCAGCGCCGCCACAAAGGCAAAGGTGGCAAAGAGCGCACCCACGCCGGGGATGATCTTGCTGGCGGAGCTCCAGCACTTGAGCGGGCTGTCCACCCACATGCCCATCTTGAGCGCCCAGCCAAGCACGTCGAGACCGACGAACTTGCCCAGGGCAAGGATGAAGATAAGGGAACCCAGTAAGAGGGCCACCTTATCTTCATTGAAGGTTGCTTTCGTTGTCATAGCCATCTCCTCCAATTGAATTGACACCACTCCGCCCGAGGGCGGATAACTCCACACGCGTCAGCAGCAATACACCAAATGTCTGGCTACCCCCTACTGCTTTTTGCGGCAAGGTCGGCTTGCGGCTGCGCTTCCGGCCTGCCGGACGGCCGCCTTCCGCCTTTCGCGCTGACATTGTGATTCTTTGAACTACCTAATTCCCTTCTACCCCTATCCATGCGCTTGTCAAGACATAATATGATACATTTATTCATTTACAGATGATGTGGCGGCATGCATGGCAAATTGCGCCGATGCCCGGCCCTTCTTGCCCGGTGCGGGGAGCTTGCCGCCTCCCCTCCCCTTCCCCCTTTCAACGCGCCTTTCCGGGGCATGCGGCGCCGTCCGGCCCGGCTGCGCCTGTCCCGCTCGGCAGGGACGCTGCGGTGGATGCGCGCCGGTCGCACGGCGCTTCCGACGGCCGTCATGTGCCGTTACTTTCTGTTACTCTGGAAAAATTTCTTCAAAAGGCTTTATTTTCAGCCTATTTTGCGAAATTGCACGCCTCGTGCCCCGGGACGGCCATCCGACCGCGTACCGCCCCCTTGCCAGATCGCCCGTCATGACTATATAAGGAAGAATGACAGTTTCACATGACGCCCCCGTGCGTTGTCCAACCCCCACTTCAGGGAGTCCAACCATGTCCTTCAAAGCTCTTGTCACAGCCTTTTTCCTGCTCTTTGCCTCCTGTGCCGTCGTCATGCCCGACACGGCGGAAGCCGCCCGCATGGGCGGCGGACGTTCCTTCGGCAGCCGTCCCGCCATGCGCAGCCCGGCCGCGCCGCCCGCCACCATGCAGCGGCAGGCCCAGACCAATGCGGCGCAGCGCCAGAATGCCGTTGGTCAGCCCAACCGCGGATTTCTGGGCGGAATGGGCGGCATCGTCGGCGGTCTGCTGGCCGGTACGCTCCTCGGTTCCCTGCTGTCCGGCGGCGGTTTTTCCGGCGGCGGCTTCATGGACCTTCTCATTCTCGGCGTGCTGATTTACCTCGGCTACCGTTTTCTCGTTCGCCGTCGTGCCTCCTCTTCCGCGCCGTCTCCGGCTCCCGCCGCGGCTGCCGGGGCCAATGGCGGCATGGTGCAGACGCCGTTCCTCCAGAAAGGCCTTTCGAGCCAGTATGCCGATACGTCGGCTTCCGCCGGTGCGGCCCAGTCCTGGGGCGGCCTGAGCGGTGGTACGGCCTCGCAGGAGCAGGGGCCGCGTATTCCCGCCGGTTTTGATGCCGAAGAATTTCTTCAGGGCGCCAAGCTGGCCTACAATCGTCTGCAGGCCTCCTGGGACAAGCGTGATCTGAACGACATCGCCCAGTTTGCCACCCCTGCCGTGATGGATGCCCTGAAGGAGCAGCTTGCTCAGGAGCCCACCCCCAGCCACACGGAAATCATTCTGGTCAACGCGCAGTTGCTGGAAGTGAGCGAAGACGGCGCGGACGAGCGCGCCCAGGTCTACTTCGACGTGCTGCTGCGTGAGGACCCCCAGCAGCAGACCCCGAGCAATGCGCGGGAAATCTGGCATTTCGTGCGCGAACGTGCCGGCGGCACCTGGAAGCTGGACGGCATCCAGCAGGTTACCGCCTAGTCTTCTTCCGCACCCTTCTTTCGGCAGGCCGCCGCGGCGGCCTGCCTTTTTCATGGCGGAGCGCTCCGCACGCCGCCCTTTCCCAACGTCACTTCGTCATCTTTCGAGGATACGCATGAACAACTATGTAGCCAAGCACGACAAACTTGTGCGCCATCTCGGCATGACCATCGAGGAAGCCTCCCGCGAATATGCCCGCGTCAGCATGCCCATTACGGAAAACAACAAGAACGGCATGGGCCTTGCCCACGGCGGCGCCATCTTTGCGCTGGCCGACGTGGCCTTCGGGGCCGCGGCCAATGCCGGTCAGGTCAACGGCGTGGTCAGCCTCAACTCCACCATTGAATTTCTGCGGCCCGGCCTGGCAAGTCCTCTCAAGGCCGAAGCGCATCTCGTCCGCAAGGGAGCGCACATCCAGAGTTATACTGTGGAAGTCCGCGACGCCGACGGGCAGCTCATTGCCCGCTGCATGGCCACCGGCTTCCAGACGGACGTCCCTCTCCCCGCGTAGACGCCTTTCCCCTTCGTTCATGCGAAAAGCCCGGCTGACCGGGCTTTTCGCGTTTCAGGGCCTGTTAACACTATTCGCTGCCTGTTGGAGGGAAGGGAACCTCGCTCTGCTGTCGATGCCCGTAAGGCTCCTGCGTCGCCTAACGGGCACGGCCCTGCGGGCCGCCCGTCGGGTCGCGCTCTGCTGTCGATGCCCGTAAGGCTCCTGCGTCGCCTAACGGGCATGGCCCTGCGGGCCGCCATTCGGTCGCTCCCTTCCCCCCAGGCCCCCATCCCTTCCCCAGCGCGCTTTTACCGGGGAAGAGTCAGGGACACGAGGCAATCACGCCCTCAAAAGCAAGCGGAGCGTGTACAGCTTATTTGTTTTATATATTGAAATTATTTGTAAAATTTCTGTCGGCAGGGAAATTGGACACAATTTCCCTGCAAATCCGCTCTAGTCCGCCCGCTGCTCGAAGCGCTTGACCGGCAGGTGACAGCCGCCGCGGCCTGTGCGGGCGGTAAAGTTCTGGTGATAGGCTTCGGCCTCATAGAACGGGCCCGCCTTTTCCAGCGTGGTCACCACCTTGTAGCCCAGCTTCTTCAGCTCGTCGATGAGATGCTCGGCAATGTACTTTTCGCTGCCGGAAGCATAGAAAACGGCCGAGCGGTACTGTGTGCCCACGTCCGGCCCCTGCCGGTTCAGTTGCGTGGGGTCGTGGATTTCAAAGAAGCGGCGCAGAATCTGTTCATAGCTGATCTTCGACGGATCATAGCGGATGAGCACAGCTTCCGCATGCCCGGTCCGTCCGGTGCTGACCTGCTCGCAGCTGGGCGACGGTACGGAACCGCCCGTGTAGCCGGACACGGCCTCCACCACGCCGGGCAGCTTCTCAAAGGCGTCCTCCACGCCCCAGAAACAGCCGCCCGCCACAATGGCCGTTGCGGTGATTCCTGCCGCCTGCCGCCGGGCAAAGGCTTCCTTTTCCGCTTCACTGCCCTTTTCCGCAAAGGCCATACTCACGGAATTGACACAATGCCGGGTGTTCTTTTCGGTAAAGCCCTCGCCCTCGAACACATGACCAAGATGGCCGTTGCAATGGGCACAGACGATCTCCGTGCGCTGCCCGTCGGCATCGGGCAGCCGCCTGACCGCGCCGGGCAGCTCGGCGTCGAAGCTCGGCCAGCCGCAGCCGGAATCGAACTTGTCCTCGCTGCTGTAGAGCGGCATGCCGCACTGACGGCAGATATAGGTGCCCGGTTCGCCCTGATGGGTATACTTGCCGCTGAAGGGCGGTTCCGTCGCCTTGTTCAGAATTACCGCCGCTTCCTGCCTGCTCAGGGGCGGCATGGCCGTGCTTTGCATGAGCGCCTCCGCATTGCGCGTTCTGGTAAGGGAAAAGCCGATGAGCAGCAGCGCAAACACTGTCACCACCAGCAGGGGAACGTCCTTGAGAAAAGGAGGTAATTTCATACTAATCTCCTATGTTTTTCTCATCATAAAAAAGGCCTTGCCTCTTGGCAAGACCTTAACAGGAAAAATTCCTAATTTTTGTAGCCATCAGGGTGGGAGCTGTGCCAGCGCCAGGCCGAGGCAATGATTTCTTCCACGCCCTGCCGGGGCTGCCAGCCGAGCACCTCGCCCACCTTGCGGGACGAGGCCACCAGCCGGGCCGGATCGCCCGGACGACGCGCCCCCACGACCACCGGCAGGGGGTGTCCGGTCACGCGCCGGGCCGCCTCGATCATTTCGCGAACGGAAAAGCCCCGCTCGCTGCCCAGGTTGAATACGGCGCTCTCTCCGCCGTCCTCAAGGTGACGCAGCGCCAGCACATGGGCCTCGATCAAATCCTCCACGCCCACATAATCGCGAATGCAGGTGCCGTCCGGCGTATCGTAATCGTCTCCGAAAACGGTGATGTGCGGCCGCCGCCCCAGCGGCACCTGAAGAATGAGCGGGATAAGGTGACTTTCCGGCCGGTGATCCTCGCCGATGGAGCCGTCCGCCGCCGCGCCGCCCACGTTGAAATAGCGCAGGGAAACGTAGCGCAGGTCATGGGCGGCGGCTGCCCAGCGCATCATGCTTTCCATGATGCGCTTGCTCTCGCCGTAGGGATTGCCGGGACGCAGCGGAGCCTCCTCGGTGATGGGCACGCTGTCCGGTTCGCCGTAGACCGCGGCCGTGGAGGAAAAGACGATGCGCCGGACATGGTGGCGCACCATGGCCTCCAGCAGCACCTGCATGCCGTGCACGTTGTTGCCGAAATACAGCAGCGGAAGCTGCATGCTCTCGCCCACCAGCGAACTGGCGGCAAAGTGCAGCACCCCGTCCACCGCATGCTGCCCGAAAACGGCGTCCAGCAGGGCAGGGTCACGCATGTCGCCTTCCACAAAGGGTACGTCCGCTGGCAGGGACTGACGATGCCCGGTCCGCAGATTGTCCAGCACCACCACCTCACGCCCCTGCGCACGCAGGGCGCGCACCGCATGCGAGCCGATATATCCGGCGCCGCCGCAAATCAGAATGGCCATACAGCTCTCTCCTCTCCCGCCTGCCGCGCGGCACGCCGCAGGCGCTTGCCGTCTCCGCCCGGAGGGGAATGCTCTACCGCGCCACCAGCACCCAGGCCGGGCCGTGCGCGTCCAGATGGCTGGCCACATAGTTGGCCCGCTCGCCGCCGCCGCAGAAGATGTCGATACGGTTACGCTTGATGGCCCCGCCCACGTCCTGCGCAAAGCCTATGCCGCGCAGCGGGATGGTGCCGAAATCCGGGTCGGGCGCGTTGACGCCGTAGGCCACCACCGCGCCCAGCGGGATGTACTTGCGATCCGTGGCCAGGGAAAGCCAGTCGTCCACCACCTGCCCCATAGCGCCCGTGGGGCCGCGGTTGCCGAAGCGGAAAAAGACGTAACTGGGATTCTCGTGCAGGATTTCGTCCACGCGCTGCGGATTGTTCCTGAACCATTCGCGCTGCTCGAAAATATGCCCTTCCTTCAAAAGCCCCTTTTCCCGCATGATGCGGCCGGAACTCTTGTACTTGTGCCCGTTCTGCCCGGCATAGTTCACAAAGGCCTGCGTGCCATCGTCAAAGATGAGCCGCCCCGAGCCCTGAATTTCCAGAAAGAAGACGTCCACGGGATCGGCCGCCCAGGCCAGTTCCAGCCCCTTGCCGGCCAGCACCTGCTTTTCCTCGATGGTGCGGCGGTCGTAATACCGGCCCCGGTTGCGCCGCTTCACGGCGGCCAGGTCCGGCGGCAGCTTGTAGATGGCCTGCGGGTAGCCGGGCTTGGGCGTCCGGCTGGCCCGCACATACGGCTCATAATAGCCGGAATAATCTATGCCGTTGGGCACGGCCTTCCAGGTGAAATTGGCCAGAAAAAGCCCCGGTTCGGCGTCCAGACGCGGCAGCAGCTCCTCCAGACGTTCCAGCGTGCGCCGCATCTCGCCCCAGGTCAGCTTGAGCCCGGGCCGGTTGACGGCCAGCGCCCCCTGCGGCTTGCTCTTGACATAACGCAAGGACTTCCGCACCGTAGGCGCCATCTCGCGCCACGACGTGAGGTCCTGATTGCGCGGATCCAGCCAGCGGACGAACTCCTGCGGCGCTTCCGCGGCCACGGCCGGGCCGAGGGGCCGCCAGCGGGGCGCTTCCACCCTGACGTCCGACGATTTTCCGGCGCAGGCGCACAGCAGCGTCAGCGCCAGCAGAAGACCACAGCGCACAAGCGCAAACAACGACGCTCGCAGGGGCTTTGCCTGCGAAGGAGCAATGGCGTGCATACCGACTTTCCTGCTTCCGATGTCTGGCTGTCGCACCGCATCTCTTACGGGGAAACCGACACCATGGGTGTTTTGTACTATGCGGAGTATCTCCACATCTTTGAACGGGCCCGCAGCGAATACATACGCTGCCGGGGCATGAGCTACAGCGAGGTCGAGGCGCGCGGCATTCTGCTGCCGGTACGCGAAGCCCGCTGCCGTTACCGGGCCCCGGCCCGCTACGATGATCTTGTGCGGGTGCATGCGGGCATCAGCGAATGGGGGCGCGCGTCGCTCGTCTTTGTATATGAGATGTGGAATGAGGACAAGTCCGTCCTGCTGGCCACCGGCAGCACGCAGCACGCGCTGGTCAACCGGGAGGGACGGCCGACGGCCGTGCCGGACTGGTTCAGGGAGCTGTTTTACCTTCCCGCCGGAGACCGCACGGCCACGTCATAAGCGATCACCTCGGCAGGCTCCCCCCCGCGGCGGGCCTGCCCTGCGCCAGACGGGCGACCGCGGCGGGCGCGTGCCGATGCGGCGGCAGGGACGTTCCGCGCGGGCGCTCAAAGCGGCGGGCAAACTGCGGCAATTCCGCCGTCTCCTCCTCCTGCCCGCGCAGGATGCGATCCAGATGCCGCATGGCCGAGGCCACGTCATGAAAATCCGCATCACGCCGACAGCCGCGCACCTGCCAGACCGCATGCCCCTGGATACGCTTGTGCAGGGAACGCAGGGACGTCTCCTGTATGGCCAGCGCCAGACTGAGCTCCCCTTCCGGCAGATGCAGCACCAGACGGCGGCCTTCCACCTCCACGGAACAGTCTTCGCGCCCCGGCGTCAAACGCAGCAAATCCCGCACGGCGGCCGTAGTGACGTCCATGTGTTCCTCGCTGCTCATGTTGCGCATGTCTTCGGCGATCTTGCGCTCCTCGCCCGCGATGCGCTCCCGCATGCGTTCGCTGCTGCGCTCCAGCGAGCCGATGCCGCGCCGCATGATACGAAAACTGAAAATCAGGCCCACGAGCGCAATAAAGGCCCCAGCAGCCAGAACAATCATCCTTGCCTCCCGGACGGGTATCCTATCTTCATATAGTTATCTTTCATTCTGCCTCTGTCAAGATGCCCCTGTTCGAGGGGGGACTTCCCTTTTTTCGACTGACGCGGTATGGTTAAAAAAGGAGAAAAACCATGCTGGGTCGATTTGCCGGCAAGGTTACGGGCATCCGCGACACGACACAACGCCTTTTCCGCGGTCGCGGCCCATGCGCCGAACCGTTCTGCCCTGTCTCCGCCCGCCCGACGGCGCGGAACATCCATCGGCCCACGCTGCCGGGCATGCAGCCGGAGACGCGCCATGCCCCGCTCGGCTGAGGTCCTTCCGGCTCCATGCCACACTGATTACTAAGGGAGTTTTCTATGTCCAACCCGGTAGATGCTCAACGCACGTTCGCTCTCGTCGGCACCGGCGGGTGCGGCAAAACCTCGCTGGCGGAAATGCTTCTCTTCACCACGGG
>CALVGJ010000204.1 GCA_944327045.1 uncultured Desulfovibrio sp. | reverse complement strand
GGGTTGCATGTTTCGCCATTGCCATACCTCCACGTGGTTTTTGTGTATCACGGCGTTGCGTGATGTGCCTTCATGCGTGTGCGGAACGTGTGCTCCAAAATGGCTGCGGAGTCCTGCGGATGCCGATTGCCATTTTTTTCACGCCGGAATTGCCCGCGGAGAAACTCGGGAGTTCTCCATCCCGCAGCCTGTGCCGGAGAAACGGGAATGCCGATTGCACGCGGCATTCAGGGCAACTCTTTCTCTGCCGCCTATAACGTATTTTTTCGAGGAACACAACCGCTGACAGCGTACGACTTTTTTCACAAAATTTTCCGGCCCGGCGCGGGGTGCACTTGGCAAGCTCCGGTCTTTGAGGCTATACATGGCCTGTCGCGGCAGCCCTGCGGCACAAACGCCCCAAGCAAGCAGAGGAACAACGCATGAAGGATACACTGGGCCTCTACTATCATCCGCAGGCCGGCAATCCCGGCGTGCGCGTCTATGTGCGGCGCGAGCCGGACGGCAGCGTGGCCTTCCGTCTCTGGCGGCAGGACCTGCCCGAAGCCTGGGAGCGTCACGGCTGGGTGCCGTATGCCGTTCTGGAGAGCGCAGCCCGCCTTTACCGCGAGGAGCGCAATCCCGACGCCGCCCCGCTCCGCCTCTACGACATCAAGGTGGCCGAAGCCCTGCTGCAAGAGGACGGCCGGTGAGCGAGCGCTGGCTGCTGGCCCGCCGGGCCTACTTTGTGCGGGACCTCGTGCGGGACTTTTGCACGGTCTATCTGGGCATCGAGGAGCAGAACCGTCTGTTTACGCGAGACGGGCTCGTCTCCTACGCGGCCTTGCGGGACCTGCTGGGCGAAGTCAACCGCAAGGGCGTCTTCTGGCGTCTCAAGGACACGGCGCACCATCTCTTTCGTCAGATTGCGGAACAACCTGCTGAAGACGCCATTCTGCTCTGGCAGTATGCGGGCAGCGCCGCGCCCAGCGGCGTGACTGTGCAGACGCCGGTGGAGGCGCTGCTGGACTGGTGCATCGGCTATGCCTTTCATGAATGCGCCAAGCTGCGGGAAGACGCCTTTCAGCGGCAGCACTATTCCAGCCGACTGGCGCAGCTCGCCCGGACGCCCTCGGTCACGGACGATCTGTACAATCCCCTGCGCGAACTGGCCGCCCAGACGCATGAGAGTTCGGCCCGCGAACTGCAGCGCATTCTGTATGTGTTGCGGCATGGGCTGTTTCTGCTCACGCGCTATCTGGAGGGGCAGGGCGGCAACCGGCATCTGGCCCGCTGGCTTGCCGAGGAGGAGGAGGTCCTTGTCCGGCGGGCTTTCGGGGAATGGTATCCCGCGTTGCTGCACGCTCTGTACGACGACCGCCCTCACCGTCTGTTCCGTCTGGCGGCGGAAAACCTGCTGGATGCGGGGCGTCCGGCGCAGGCCAGACGGCTGCTGCTGCATGCACAGTCGCAGCACAGGCTGGATGAGGAAGGCATTTCGCTGCTGCATACCCTCGACGCGGCGGAAGCCGGACTGGAGAGCGCGGCGTCATGAGGCGTGTCCTGCACGGCATCGGCCTTTTTCTTGCTCTTGTTTGCGTGTGCCAGCTCTGCGCCTGCGGCTCCTCCTCCTGGCGCAAGGGCGGCGTGCCCGGGTCAAAGCCCTATACGGTGCGCGGCAAGACCTACTATCCGCTCAAATCCGCCCACGGCTTTGTGGAAGAGGGCGTGGCCTCCTGGTACGGGCCCGGCTTCCACGGCAAGACCACGGCCAGCGGCGAGCGCTTCAATCAGTATGCCCTGACGGCGGCCCACAAGATTCTGCCGCTGGATACCAAGGTTCGGGTCACCAATCTGGGCAACGGGCGTTCCCTCATCGTGCGCATCAATGACCGCGGCCCCTTTGTGGACGACCGCGTCATCGACCTTTCCAAGGCCTGCGCCCAGCGACTGGGCGTCATCGGTTCGGGTACGGCCCGCGTCCGCATCCAGAGCCTGAGCGGCATCCCCCAGATCAAGGAGGATGGCGACATGGTCGGTGATTATTATGTTCAGGTGGGGGCCTTCGGCGTCAAGGAGAATGCCCAGGGGCTCATCAGCAAGCTGACGTCGGCGGGCTATGCGGGACGGCTCATTTACGGCAGCAATAACCTCTGGAACGTGCAGGTGGGGCCGTGGCCGGATACCGCCAAGGCCAAGGTGATGCAGGAACTGCTCAAGCGGCTGTATCCTCATGCCTTTGTGGTCGGGGGCGATAACAAGTAAGATTCCGGTGAGTCCGGCTCATCGGAGGGATGCTGAAAGGACCGTCATGCCTGTCTACTCATCGCTCTTTGTGCCGATAGACGATCTGGATGCGGCGACCCGCGAGGCGATGCTGGAAATCTTTTTGCGTCACTATGCGGAAACGGACGCCGCCACGTTCCGGAAGGACTTGCGGGAAAAGAACGAAGTCCAGCTCCTCCATGCCGACGGCAGCCTGGTCGGCTTCAGCACACTTCTGCATTATTTCTTTGACTGGCAGGGGCAACGGCGGCAGATCGTCTTTTCCGGCGATACGGTGGTCAGCCGCGAGCACTGGGGGCAGCAGCGTCTGGCGGCCGACTGGCTGGCCCACATGGGGGAAAGGCTGCGCCGACAGCCGGAGACGCCGCTTTACTGGTTTCTTATCGTCAAGGGGCATCGCACCTTCCGCTATCTGGATGTCTTTGCCCGCAGCTATTTTCCCGGCAAGGAGAACGGCGACGTCGAACTGGCCCCCCTGGCCGCGGCTCTGGCCCGGCAGCGCTTCGGCGACTGTTACGACGCAGAGCGGGGGCTGCTGATCTTTCCTCCCGGACACGGCTGTCTGGCCGCCGACATTGCCGAGCCTACCGCGGCGGAATGCCGCAAGCCTGCCGTGCAGGACTTTCTGCGGCGCAATCCTTCATACCGGCGGGGGGATGAGCTTGTCTGTCTGTGCCGTCTGCATGCCGACAATCTGCAACCGCTGGCCCGGCGCTTCTTTGCCGGGAAGCGGATATGAACTCCCCCGCCGCCTGCTGGGCGAAGCTGACGCAGCTTGCCGACGCTCTGCCGCCCGCGCCCTCATCCGAACAGTGGCTCCTGAACATGCTGGAGCGCAATGCCTCGACCGAGACAGGACGTTGTTTCGGCTTTGCCTCATTGCGTTCGGCGGCCGCCTTTCAGCGTGCCGTCCCTCCCTGCGATTACGCGGCGCTCGCCACGCGGATTGAGCGCATGGCCGACGGGGAGGAGGATGTGCTCTTTTCCGGCAGGGCCGCGGCCTTCGAGCTGACCGCGGGCAGCTCGGGTCTGCACGGCGATGCCGCGGCGCAGACCGCCAAACTTGTTCCCTACAGCCGTGAGAGCCTGGACGATTTCCGGCAGGCCATGCTGCCCTGGCTGGCCTCCGTGATCCGGCAGTACGCTCCGGCCGGGCGGGCATACTGGTGCGTCAGTCCGGCCATGCGCCGCCCCTGCGCCACGCGCGGCGGCATTCCCGTGGGTGTTGCCGACGGCGCCTATCTCGGGGCGGAGGCCGTCGGCCCCATTGTGTCGCTTTCCGTTGTCCCGGCGTGGGTGACGGAGCTGGAGGACCCCGCCTGCTGGCGGCTGGCGACCTTGTATCATCTCGTGCGCGCTGAGGACTTGTCCTTCCTTTTCCTGTGGAGTCCCACCTTTTTTCTGACGCTGTTGCGGCATCTGCGCGAGGAGCGGGACAGCCTGCATAGGCTGTTGCGCGAAGGCGGCACGCTTGCCGGGCGGCGGCTTTCGCCGGATAGGGACGCGGCGCGGCGGCTGGCACGGTATCTGGAACATGAGGATACCCGCGTGCTCTGGCCCGGCCCGTTGCTGATCAGCGCCTGGGCCGACGGCTGGGCCGCTCCCTTTGCCGAACAGTTGCGCGCGCTGCTGCCGCAGGCGGCTTTTCAGCCCAAGGGACTTTTGTGCACGGAAGGTGTCGTTTCGATTCCCGGGCCTGACGGTCGCGCGCACGTGGCCGAGGGCTGCGGCTTTCTGGAATTTCTGACCGCGGACGGACGGTCGCGTGGCGGGGGCGATCTTGTGGTCGGCGAAAGCTACAGCGTGCTGCTGACCACAAGCGGGGGGCTGTACCGCTATCAGTGCGGGGATCGCGTGCAGTGTACGGGATATGCCGGAGAGCGGCCGGTCATTCGGCTGCTGGGGCGCGAGGGCATCTGCTGCGACATGGTGGGCGAAAAGCTTGTGGATGCCTTTGTGGCCGCCTGCCTTGAAGGTATCCGGGGGTTTGCCCTGTTGCAGCCCCAGCCTGACGGACGCCCCGCCTACCGTCTGCTGCTGGACGGGCGGGAATACGGAATGCATGAGGCGCGTCTGCTGGCCCGGCGGCTGGATGCGGCACTGGAACGCAACCCGCAGTATGCCCATGCCCGGCGGCTGGCGCAGCTTGGGCCGGTGGAGGCGATCCCCCTGCGGGACCCGCTGGAGCAATATCTGACCTGGGCCGCTGCCGGAGGGAAGGCCAGGCAGGGAATCGTCAAGATTCCCGCCTTGTGCGCCGCCAGAGACTTTCAGCCGGTATGACGCGCGGATGGCCCGGGAATGCCCTTTCCGCAGAGTGATACCGGAGGGCGGATATTTCCCGTCCCCGGTTCTTCATGAACATTTCACACTGAAAATGCTCTAAACAAGGAGGAGGCATGCGCATCGCTCTCATATCTCCCAAAGGGCCGCTGTACCGGCGTCGGGGCGGCATTTTCAGAAAATCTCTCCGTTACAAGCCGCTGACCCTGACGGTGCTGGCCTCGCTGGTGCCGGCGGAGCTGAAAGCGGACATTCGTCTGTATGATGAGGGCATTGCCGATGTACCGGAAGATTTGCGGGCCGATCTGGTCGGCATTACCATCATTACCGGCAACGCACCGCGCGCTTACGCCCTGGCCGACAGGCTGCGCGCCCGGGGCGTGACCGTGGTGCTCGGCGGGCCGCATGTGACGCTCCTGCCCGAGGAGGCCGCCGGGCACGCCGACGCCATCTGTGTGGGCTATGCCGAGGAAAGCTGGCCGCGGCTGCTGCGGGACTTTCAGGCGGGACGCCTGCAACGTGAATACCGGCAGGCCGAAGACTTCTGCCTGCGGCAGGAACTGCCCTTTCCCCGTCGTGATCTCCTGCCCGATGCGGATTACGGTTATGGAGCGGTGTTCGAGGCCACGCGTTCCTGTGTGCACAACTGCGAGTTCTGCGTGGCGCCCGTGGCCTGGGGCAGACGGCACTATCAGCGGCCCGTTTCCTGGGTTGTGGAAGATATCCGGCGGGTGGGCGCCAGAAACAATCTCTTTGTCGATCTGAACCTGGTGGCGGACCGGGAGTATGCCCTGGAACTGTTTCAGGCCCTGCGGCCGCTGGGCATACAATGGTTCGGCCTTTCCACGGTGCTCATCGCCCAGGATCACGAACTGATGGAAAGCATGGCGGCCAGCGGCTGCCGCGGTCTGCTGCTGGGGCTGGAAAGCCTGAGCCGGGAGTCCCTGCGCGACAACAACAAGGGTTTCAATGCCGCCGTGGATTACCGGGAGTTCATTCGACGGCTGCATGAGCTGCGCATTGCCGTACAGGGCTGTTTTGTCTTCGGAACGGACAGCGATACCCGTTCGGTCTTCCGCGAGACGGCGGATTTTGCCATTGAGCTGGGGGTGGACTTGCCCCGCTACGCCCTGCTGACCCCCTTCCCCTCCACGCCCCTGTATCAGCGTCTGGAAGCGGAAGGCCGCATTCTGACCCGCAACTGGGAGCTGTACGACGCGCAGCATGTGGTTTTTCAGCCGAAGCACATGAGCGTGAAGGAACTGGAACAGGGGCATGAATTCGCCTGGAAGCGTACCTATGCCCTGGGGGGCATGGCGCGGCGGTTGCGCAACTCGCGCAACTTCTCCTTTTTCAGCCTGGCCGCCAACCTGGGCTATCGCTATTACGCCAATCATCTGCACAGATTCTACACCTGTGATGCTCCCCTGCCCCGGGAGGCCGCAGCGGGAAAGGACGTCAAATGAGATTGATCTTTGTACAGCCGGCGGTAGGACATCGCCGCGACGGCGGCTATCCCAGAGGCTGGCTCATGGAACCCCTTTCGCTGGCGACGCTGGCGGGGCTTTGCCCGCCGGATGTGGAAAAGTGTTTTTTTGACGACAGACTGGAAGATATCGACTTCGACATGCCGGCGGATGCCGTTCTTCTTCCTGTGGAAACCTATACCGCACGCCGCAGCTACGAAATCGCCTCGGCGTTCCGGGAGCGGGGCGTGCCGGTCATTGCCGGCGGCTTTCATGCCACACTCATGCCCGATGAGGTGGGGCGCCATGCGGAAGCCGTCGTTGTGGGCGAAGCCGAGGACGTTTTCGAGGAATTGCTCGACGATATCCGGCATCGCACGCTGCGCCCCCGCTATGACGGCACGTCCCCCACGGGCGAACTGCCCGCCGTACTGGCGGATCGTGACCTGTACCGCGGCAGGCGGTATCTGTCCGTCCGGCTGCTGGAAGCGGCCCGCGGCTGCGGCAACGTATGCGACTTCTGCGCCATTCATGCCTTTTACGGGAAGCGACGTCGGCGGCGTCCTCTGGAGACGGTTCTGTCCGAACTGCGTTCCCTGCCGCCCCGCGCCCTGAAGTTTTTTGTGGACGACAATTTTACCGCTGATCCGGCCGCAACAAAGGAACTGTTGCGCGCCATGATCCCCCTGCGTTGCCGCTGGGTGACCCAGATGAGCATTCATGCGGCCCACGACGAAGAGCTGCTGGACTTGCTGCACCGGGCGGGCTGCGTCGGGGTGCTGGTGGGCTTCGAGAGTCTGGAGGTGGAGACGCTGCGGCGCATGGGCAAGACCTTCAACAGCATGCGCGGCGGCTATGAGGTGGCGCTGGACAATCTGCGCCGCTACCGCATTGCCGTATACGCCACCTTTGTCTTCGGCTATGACAGCGACAAGCCGCAGGTTTTCGAGGAGGTTTTCGACTTTGCCATGCGGCAGGAGTTCTATGTGGCCGCCTTCAACCATCTTATCCCCTTTCCGGGCACGCCGCTCCATGCCCGGCTGGAGCAGGAAGGACGGTTGTTCTCGTCCTCCTGGTGGCTGGACCCGTCCTACCGTTTCGGCATGGTTCCCTTTGCCCCCCTGCACATGAGCGCCCGCGAACTGACCGAAAAATGCCAGGACCTGCGCCGCCGTTTCTATTCTCTGCGGCATATCCTTGCGCGATGTAATCGCTGGAACTGCGGAGGCGGCTATCTGGGCCGCAATTTCCTGCCCGTCAATCTCTTGCAGCGTTTCGAGGTGGGCAGGCGGACGGACTTTCCGCTGGGGCAGGAAGGGCGAGCAGCGCCGCTGCTCTGCGTCAACGGCGAGCGCGAGGAGTTCCGCGTGGCGACACGTCCGGACTGGGGAGGAAGCGGGGGGGCGGCGAGTGCCTGACCGATTCTCGATGCTGCCTCCCCATGAGGGGCGGGAATACCGCTGCGTGCCCGCCGGGCGCGACGAGGCGGCGGAGGTGGCGGATATCCTGCGTCGTACGTCCATGCAGGGCTGGGTGCGTACGGTTTTTGCTCCCGGGCCTGCGGCGGCGCACGATCCCTTCTGCCGGGAGCAGCTGACGGTCTGCATTCGTCAGCGGACGGGAAGGGGCGTCTGCGTCGCCGTGTATGCCCTGCATCGCTTTTCCGTTCAGTATGCGGGCAGGGCGCAGGAAGCCGTCTACCTCGGCCTGCTGCGGGTTTTGCCGGAATACCGCGGTTCGCGGGGAATCTTTCGGGATGGCTTTGCCGCCATCCCGCATTTCGTGCGCCATCTGGGATGGCCGGAACGCTACTTCACCAGTATTGCCGTGGATAATCTGCCGGCGCGTCGTCTGCTGGAGGCCGGTCTGCGGGCCCTGCCCCGCTATACGCCGCTGGGAGAGCTGCATACCCTGATCCTCTCCAGTGCGCTCGGCCGGGAATCGCATCTGCTGACGCGGGCCGATGCCGCACAGTGGCCGGAAGTCGTCGCCTTTTACAATCGGATGATGCGTGACGTCCCCTATGCACCGGTGCTTGGTGACGCCTTCCTGCGGGAAGGAACCGGGCTTGCGGTGGAAGATTTCCATATCCTGCGGCGGGGGGATCGAGTGGCGGGCAGCCTGGCGCTGTGGGACCGGCGCACATCCCGGCGCATTCTTGTGGAGGGCTACCGGCCGCCCTTGCATGTCCTGCGACCCGCCGTCAACCTGTGGGCCCGGCTGTGCGGGCGGCCCAGCCTGCCCGCGCCGGGGCACGAACTGGAAATGGGCTATGCGGCTTTTCTGGCGGTGGAACCGGAGTTCCATTCCTTGGCGGGCGACATGCTGCGCGAGGCCCTGTTTCTGGCCCGGCGGCACTATGGTTTGCGCGGTCTTCTGCTCGGCCTTGCGCCGCATGGTTCCCTGTGGCCTGTGCTGTCCCGCCTGCCGCACACGGCCTATACCACCTGCATAGAGCATGTTGCCTGGCCGGAAGGGGAGCCCGCCCCTGTTCCGTGTGCGCCGGTACAGCCGGAAATCGCCCTGTTATGATTCGGGGGGTTGCTGTGGCGCAAAATCAAGGCGTACCATGCGCGCCAGGCGCAGGCCCTGCAGCAGGAAAAGCCTGAGGCGTGTGCCGAAACGGATGTTTTCGCTCTCCAGAGGGGAAAAATAGGGAAGGAAGCGCACCCGCAGCCGGGGAGAAAGACGCTCCAGCTCCCGGGCGCTGTTGACGGAAAAGCGCATGGGAGCATTGCCGAACCCGGCTTTTCGGAGATAGCGGTTGGCGGCCCGGCATCCGGGGCCGGAAACAGCGTCGAACAGGAGCCGCCCGCCGGGAAAGCGTGCGGCCATACGATTCAGGGCGGGCTGAAGGGATTCCCGCGACAGATATTGAAAGACGCCCGTTGCCAGCAGGAGAATGCCGCGGTCGGGCGAAAAGGGCAGGGCGTCCTGCCAGGCGTCTTCCAGCAGCGAGCCCGACAGGCAGTGCAGTCCCGGTGCCGGAGGCAGGAGAGACGCCCGCAGGCGGATGACTTCCGGCAAATCCAGATCGTACCAGTGAGCATTTCCCCGTGGGATCCTGTAGCCTGCCGTGCCGAGACCACAGCCCAGATTGACGATGACGCCCTGCGGATGCTCACGCACAAAATCCCGTACGGCCTCGTCAACATGCCGCTCCCGCGCCAGCGTTGTGACCTGACCGCATTCGCCGAAGGTTTCGCGGATAGCGGTGAAGTCCGCGTGGAAATCCTTGTCCAGCGCGGCAAGCAGACGTGCGGCGTGTGGGTCATACGTCGCATCGGGGTTGATGCGGCAGGCCGTACCGCAGCACCACAGCGGAATAAGCAGCGTACGGGAAACGGCATGGCGGAGAGGCGGGAGCTGGTTCACGGTATCCCCTTTCTTGCGGAGGTCGTCTCGTTCCTGTCCCGTGCGGGGAAAGAATGATGTTCCCCTGTTTTCCTCCCCTTGTCTACAGGGCGGCCCGCCGTCCGTGCAGGAAATAGTAGACGACCAGCGCGCCCAGCACCACGAACGCCAGACTCTGATACATGCCGGCATAGCCCATGACCGGCACCATGAAGCCGAAAAGATACGGCCCCAGCCCGATGCCCAGATCAAAGAAGATGTAAAAGGTGGTGGTGGCCTGCGCAAAACGCGAACGCGACACCAGCGACAGCGAGACCGCCTGCCCCGCGGACTGGAAGTTGCCGAAACCCGCCCCCAGCACCAGCCCGGCCAGCAGGAGGACGGCGCTGTGGTGCGCATGGGCCAGCAGCGTCAGGGAAAGGGCTGTGAGCAGCAGGGCCGGATAGAAGATGACGTTCTCCCCCCGCAGGTCAAAAAGCCGTCCGGAGAGGGGACGGGTGAGCAGGGCGACCAGCGCGTAGAGCAGGAAGAAGAAGCTTGCGGCGGCGGTCAGTCCGCGTTCGGCGGCATAGGAGGTCATGAAGGCCTGAATACAGCCGTAGCTCAGGCAGGTGATGAGCGCCACCAGCGAGAAGCGTACCACGCGCGGGTCGATGTAGCTGTACAGGTCGAGAAAGGGACGGCGGCGGTGGCGCATCTCCGGCAGGCGGCCCATGACGAAAAAGATGGCGATGCAGGCAAGGCCGATGCCCAGACAGGTCTGGGCAAGGACGGCATAGCTGGTGCGGGCGACAATCTGAATACCCAGAAAGGGGCCCAGCGCCAGCGCGAGCGCCGTGCTCATGCTGAACAGGCTGATGCCGAGGCCGTGATGCTCGTGCGGGACGACATAGGCCACGATGGTGCCTGTGGCTGTGCCGATGATGCCCACCCCGATGCCCATGCACAGGCGCTGGACAAAGAGCAGCGCAAGGCTGGGAACCCAGAAGAAGGCGGCAATGCTGGCCGAGTAGAAGAGCAGGCCGGCCAGCAGGATGGTGCGGCAGCCCAGCAGGGAGAGCAGATTGCCGGTGGCGAAACGGCCCACGAGGCAGCCGATGACCATGATGCCCGCCGTAAGCCCCGCGGTGCTCAGGCTGGCTCCATACGTCGCGCGGGCATAGCCGGTGCTGGTGACGAACATGAGGTAATACGCCGTCATCAGCAGAAGGTTGATGAGCGAGACCACGGTAAAGTTGCGGCTGAAGATGGAGCGCAGGGCCTGGAGGCCCCGCTGTGTCTGGTCTGTCTTGGTACGGGGGTGCGGGCGACGTTGTGCGGGCATGTGAGCTCCTCGGGGTAGATTGTTGCGCGTGCAACGATTTACGTTGTCTTCCCCGGAGTGTCAAGCTACTCTGCACAAGCATATGATCAACGCGACGGCAGGCATGCCGCCAAAAGCTGTTTGCACGCCGTGGGGATGCCGCTCACGCGAACAGGTGTTTCCATGAACGGCGCGCACGGTGGGGCAGACGTTTTGGAGTACGTGTGGAACTGACCTACAAATGGATCGGACTGGCGCACAGGTGGTATCAGCTCTACCTGAACCGGCGGCTTGCGGAGTACGGCCTGAGCGGCAGCCAGTATCTTTTTCTCGTGTATATCTGTCGGGAACCGGGACTCACGCAGGACAGACTTCCGGAACTTGCGCATCTCAATAAAAGCAACGTGACACGGGCGCTGGCGCAACTGGAACGGCAGGGCTATATCCGGCGGGAGCCTCATCCGCAGGACAGGCGGACGACGGCCGTTTTTCCCACACCGCGTGCCGAGGCGGCCTATCCGCGGATCATGGAGATCATCTCGGGATGGGATGTGTCGGTGACGGAGCCGCTCACCGAGGAGGAGCGTCGTACCCTGCAGGAGCTGCTCAAGAAGGTGGTGGCGGCGGCGCAGGCGTACAGTGCGGAAGATGGCGGCGCGTCCGTGTAGCGTTCACGCACGGCGCTGCCGGGCGGTCTCTCCGGCCGTTCGTTCCGGTCGATGGACGCGGAGTGCTTCAGTCCTCGGGAAAGTAGAGGGCTTCCTCCTCCGGGATATCCGCGCCGTTCTCGTAGCGGTCGTCCCGCCAGATGAGTGTCCAGGTGCAGGGCAGCTCGCGTTCCTGCATGTAGCCCAGGTCAAGGAAGGGAGCGGCGGCATTGGGGAACAGATAGCGGATATCCCCGCAAGGAGCGGAGAGATAAATGCCGGGGAGGAATATTCGTTGATTGCTTTGCATGACCAGCGGGTCGTCATGACGGAAGGCCGGGGCCCACCAGTGCTTTTTCAGCGTGGGCAGGATGACGGGGCCGGGCACGGGCGGCAGCTCCGCCGGGATGGGATAGCGGCCAAGGTCATGGGACTTCTTGTCAGGGTGGAAAGGAAGGTGAATTTTCAGACAATGGGCTTCCGGGCTGTAAGGGACTTTGCAGTATACGCTATTGAACGCTCTGGCGCTTGCCATCCTTGCGAGTTCGATGTTTTCGGCGGCCAGACAGTACGCCAGCTCGGCCAGTCTGGTCAGCTCGGCTTTTTCCGGGATGATGGGATCAAGTTCGCTGTAGTATCCCTCTCTGGGGTCGGGGTGTTTCCCCCGGAAAAAGTAGACCAGATCATACTTGCAGTTTTCAGCCTGCAAGCCGAGAAGGGGGCCCGGCGGCGTGGTGCCGAGCGCTCTTTTATCCCCCTTTCGCAGGCGGGCCAGAGCTGAGCGATAATTACGGCGCCGCAGGAGCGTAAACCACCAGTCGGGCCATCTTGAGATGGGTTTGGTGTCGGGAGGCAGCCCGATGCCGTAGGTGCCCAAGGGTTTGGCGGCCAGCTCGGGGCGCAGGCTGTCCATTTTTCGGATGACGGCGTCAAAGGCGTCAAAGGCGCGTGCCCAGGCTGTGTAGGAGCTGTGACGCTTGACGAGCCAGAAAAGCTGCCGCCGGAGAGCATCGGGCAGCTCGTCCGGAAAGACAGACAGGGTCTCGGACATGGTGTCTTCCTTGTTGCGGGGCGTTTCAGCCCTCGGGGAAGTAGAGGGCTTCCTCCTCCGGGATGTCCGCGCCGTTCTCGTAGCGGTCGTCCCGCCAGATGAGTGTCCAGGTGCAGGGCAGGTAGCGTTCCTGCATGTAGCCCATGTCAAGGAAGGGAGCGGCGGCATTGGGGAACAGATAGCGGATATCCCCACAGGGCTCGGAAAGGTAGATGCCGGGCAGCGCTACCCTCTCTTTGCTGTTCAGGAGCAGCGGCGCTTTCCGTCCGGGCAGGATGACGGGGTCGGGCACGGGCGGCAGGTTCGCCGGGATGGGGTAGAGGGTGGTAATGTCGATCTCGCAGAAAGTAAAATCGTAATGTGGCTTGTCGGGGTTAAGTGGGAGGAACGCTGCCAGATGGCGGCGTTCAGGGGAATAGAATATCCTGCAGTCCACACTATCAGCCATACTGCCGAGCGGAGACGTTCCCGTGAGCTCGAGGTTTTCAGCAGCCAAACAGTACGCGAGTTTGGCCAGCCTGGTCAGTGCGGCTTTTTCCGGGATGATGGGATCAAGTTCGCTGTAGTATCCATCCCTGGGGTGCTCTCCCCGGAAAAAGCAAACCAGATTCTGGCAGAGTCCAGCCTGCAAGGCGAGAAGAGGGGCCGGCGGTATGATGCCGAGGGCTCTTTTGTCCCCCTTGCGCAGGCGGGCCAGAGCGGCGCGGTATTCGCGGCGCCATGTGAGCTTGTAATCCCATTCGGGCCAGACGATCAAAGGTTTGGTGTCGGGCGGCAGTCCTATGCCGTAGGTGCCGAATGGTTTGGCGGCGAGTTCTGGGAGCAGGCTCTCCATTTTGTCGATGAGCGC
>CALVGJ010000203.1 GCA_944327045.1 uncultured Desulfovibrio sp. | reverse complement strand
GCGGTCGTCGCCGCGCGGCAGAAGAAATTCCAGCCGGTCGCCGCCCACCACGCGCGGACGCAGAACGACGATCTTTTCATCCTTGCCCAGACGGCGGATGTCCTGCCCGGCCAGAGCCAGCGAGTTGCTGACCGCCTGATCCACGCCCACGGCCAGCGTCAGGTGGATGCCGCCCTTGAGGTCAAGACCGAGGTTGATCTTTTTTTCCGGCAGGACAGCGTGCAGGGCTGTCCCGATACCGGGCATGCTGGGCAGGGCATAGGCAAGACTCAGCAGAAAAACGACAAGAGCGACGCCGAGACGTGTACGCAATCCTATCATGGGGTTACCTTTTGCTCAAAAATAAGGAGCCGGGCAGCATGGCGCGTGTCCGGCAAACAGCATCACGGCCCCGCTGCTGCGGGGCCAGATCGGAAAGAGGTCAGACGGCTGGCCGTCTGGCGGTCTGCGCCTACTTGGGTTCTTCGGCCTTGCCGTTCTTGTCCAGTACGGCCCCGACGGCGCCGCGGTTCAGGCGCAGCTTGGCCTCACCGCATTCCAGCAGAATCTGCTCGTCGTCAATTTCCAGAATACGGCCGATGAAGCCGCCGGAGGTCATGATGCGATCGCCGCGCTTGAGTTCGGAAAGCATCTGCTTGTGCGCCTTGGCGCGCTTCTGCTGCGGACGGATGAGCAGAAACCAGAAAATGGCGAACATGAGAATAAGCGGCACGAACTGAAGCAGCATGTCGGTGCCGCTGGCGGGAGTGCCGCTGGCCTGGGGCGTGCCCATGGCAAAAGCGATGGAATGGAACAAGGCGTACCTCCGAAAGGAATGTGTGGCAGCGCCGTATGCCGGTGCTGCTCATGGTTGCGGAACAATGGTTTTCCACTTTACCCTGCTCCGTCAAAACATGCAAGTCCGCATTCCCGGCTGCGCGGCGTCTGTCGGGCGGGCAGGGGCTTCGCCGACCTGCCCAAGGCACTGCCGGGCAAAGCTTGCGGCCAGTTCGGCCACTCGTTCCCGGCTCTCGCAATGGGTCGTGGGCAGATGCCCGCCGTGCGGGCTGCGGGTACGCAGCAGATGCAGTTCCGCTTCCCTGCCGCCCCAGCGGCGCAACAGGTACAGGCTGTTCCAGGGATGGCAGCAGACGTCATGCCGCAACTGCACGATGCGGAGCGGCAGGCTCAGTTTGCCCAGTTCGGGGCGCAAGCGCCGCTGGGCCGCTTCCAGCTCCACGAAGTGCGGCAGATAGTAGACGGTTTCGTGCCCCTCCCAGGGGGCATCGGCCCGTGCCGCCGCCGAGCGCGGCAGCAGCGGCACGCAGGGCCGCAGACGCGCCCGCCAGCGCAGAAAGCGGAACTGAGGCGCGGCGCAAAAATACGGGTGCCACTTGCGAAAATAGAGGGGTACGGCCAGAGCCAGCAGTCCGGCCGGGGAAGGCGCCTCGCCCCGGGCGGCGGCCACACAGATGTCCAGCGCCAGCAGCCCTCCCAGCGAGTAGCCGGCCAGCCAGACCGGCCCCCGGCGGCAAAGCTCGCGGTAGCGCGTCAGCGCCGCCGCCTGCCACTGGGCATAGCCGCTCTTCAGGTAGGCGGACACGTCGCCGCCATGCCCCGGCAAAGGTTCATTGCTCACCGTATGGCCGTCAGCTTCCAGCGCATCGGCCAGAGGACGCATCTCAAACGGGCTGCCTGCCAGCCCGTGCAGCAGCAGACACGGCATTCTTGCTCCCTGCCCGCAATCGGGCTATATCTTTCTTCCGCCACAGCGGACAGGATAGTGCATGACGACTTGCGATACGCTCATTTCAGCGGGACTGCTCATCACTCAGGACGATGAGCGCCGCATTCTCGAGGATGCCGCCCTTGCCGTCCGGCAGGGGCTTGTGGTCGATATGGGGCCACGGGCGGACATGACGGCCCGCTGGCAGGCCACCGACGTGCTGGACTGCTCCAGCATGCTCGTTCTGCCGGGGCTCGTCAATGCCCATACCCATGCGGCCATGACCATGCTGCGCGGTCTGGCCGACGATATGCCCCTCATCGACTGGCTGACGCAGAGCATCTTTCCCGTGGAAGCCGGACTCACCCCGGAAGAGGTGCGTCTGGGCAGCCTGCTCGGCTTCGCGGAAATGCTCCGTACCGGCACTACGGCCTGTCTGGATATGTACATCCACGAGGAACAGGTGCTGGAAGCCGCCCATACGGCGGGCATACGTTGTGTCGGCGGGGAGGGAGCCTTTCAGTTTCCGTCCGCCTGCTGCCCCGATTATCGGGCCGCGCTGGAAACCACCCTGCGCCTGAGCGAGCGCTGGCAAGGACATGAACGCCTGCGGCTGGCCGTCATGCCGCACAGCGTCTACACCACGACGCCGGAAATCCTGCGGGCCTGCCGGGACCTTGCGGCAGGGCTGGCCCTGCCTCTGCATATCCATCTTGCCGAAAGCCCGGCCGAAACGGCTCAGTGCCTTTCCCTGCACGGCAAACGGCCCGTGGCCCATGCCGCGGACTGCGGCCTGTTCGAGGTTCCCTGCACGGTTGCTCATCTGGTTGACGTCACGGCCGAGGAAGCCACGCTGCTTGCCCGCTGCGACGTGGTGCCCGTGCACAACCCTTCCTCCAACATGAAGCTGGCCTCCGGCATCATGCCCGTTCCCCGCCTGCTTGCGGCCGGACTGGATGTGGCCCTCGGCACCGACGGAGCCGCCAGCAATAATCAGCTCAACATGTTTGCGGAAATGCGGCAGGCCGCTCTGCTGCACAAGGTTTCCTCCGGCGACCCCACCGCCCTGCGGGCGCAGCAGGTGCTGGACATGGCCACCCGCAACGGCGCGCGCGCCCTGCATGACAGCCGCCTCGGCCGGATCGCCGTGGGACTGCCCGCCGACCTCGTGGCGCTGGAGCTCGACATGCCCAATCTCCAGCCCCTCTATCACCCCGTTTCGCATCTGGTGTACGCGGCCAGCGGGCATGAGGTGCGCCTGACCATGATCCAGGGCGAGATCGTCTATCAGGATGGCCGCTACCCCCGCTTCGACTACCCGGCCCTTTTGCAAGAGTTCCGGGCCGTCCGTCAGGCCGTGCTCCGTCGCTCCCCCGCGTAGCTCCTGTCCTGTCAACACTCTTTGCTGTTTGTTTGGGGGGAAGGGGCACCCCATCCCCTCCCCAGCGCGCTTTTATCCGGCAAATGGAGCTGTGCGGGGGCACAGCGGCTTTCCTACGCTGACAGTCCCCCGGCGGCATGCTGAAAAGGCAGGGCGGGGTACTTGCGTAAGCATTCTGAAAGCACGGCGGCACAGCGCCGCCCGGCCAAAAGTGAGCGGAAAAACCGTGTTTTTTCCGCGAAACGCCAGGCCGTATGGTTTGGAGCGCAAAGCCTTTCAAATTGAAAATGCTCTGGATAGAGGGCGCAGAACCGCAGTCACATACATGCGGCGGCAGCAAAAATGATTTCCCCGGTCGGAAGGCCGTTATTTACCGCAGGGCGCAGCACGGCCTTCCTCCCGGGGAGGAAGTGGGAGGGCAGCTTGTCCAGCTAGACCACGATATGCAGGGGCGTTTGCGGCTGTGCCGTCGTGGTTCCGGCGGTGTCCGCCGTCTTGTTCTGCGCTTCGGCGGCCTGCTGTTCGGCCATCAGTTCTTCCGCGGTCTTGACCTCGGCGTCACCGGCCTTCTTGTCGGCGTCCTTCTTGTCCGCGGCGCTGGTCGCCTGCTCTTCGCCTTCGCTGGCCGCGGCTTCCGTATCGCTGTTTTCGGCGGCGGCATCCGTCGCAAGGGCATTCTGCTCCTCTTCGCCGTTCATGGCCTCTTCGGCGCGTTCCTCGATGTCTTCCTTCTGCTCGTCAAGGTTGCGCTTGGAGACCTCGTATGTGGCGGTATCCTTTTCCTCTTCCATGAGGCGTGCGGCCTTGCGTCCTTCCCGGGATATCTCCGCATAGGTGGTGTCTGAAGGAAGAGCGTCCACCAAGGCTCTGCCAGTTGTCAGGATGCTCATTTGGCGGGTTGCCATGTTGCTGCGGGCCCGTTGTGCGGCCAGCATGGCATCTGTGTATTCAGAGCCGCCATTGCCGTGATGCACAAAGTTGCGCGACATGATGCTTTCGGTCATCGTTTCCCCTCCTTATGGCAACGCGTTTATTTTTTAGAGCTTTTCAGTTTGAAACGCTTCATGTTTCAAACCATTCCGTCTGTCGTTTTGCGGAAAAACACGGTTTTTCCGCGTACTCAGTGCCGGGCTGCGCTGTGCTCCCGCCTCGCGTTTGGCCTTTTTAATGACACAACGCTCTATTGGCGGCAAGAAAATGACCTTGCCAGCCTTATCGGTATGCAGCGTTCTTTTATTAGAGGGAAATGGATATTTTTTTCCATACTGTAGAGAGAGAGAGAGAGAGAGAGAGAGAGAGAGAGAGAGAGAGAGAGAGAGAGAGAGAGAGAGAGAGAGAGAGAAAGTGTTAGAATGTAGAATATATATATAGAAACAGAGCGCGCACAGAGATA
>CALVGJ010000202.1 GCA_944327045.1 uncultured Desulfovibrio sp. | reverse complement strand
CCTTTTGCCAGCGTTCCAGCTCAAAGGGGACTTTGACCAGAGTGGCATTGGTGACTTTCAAGCTTTGATCGATTTGCCGTACAGCTTCATTGTATTCTGGCGAAGAGCAGAAGCACCAGATAGCGGGAAGGTGCGCTGGGTTATGAGGAACAATAGGAGTACAACTGATATCAAATTTATTACCAGAATAAAGGGTCACAGGGAGATCTTTCATCATGCTGACAGTAACCCCTTTCTTTCCCCAAACACTTTCCCCCTTGACATAAGCATTTGGATTTTCTCTATGGCAACGCCCATTATCTTTCCAATAAAATGTATTATATTTCCCCCCAAAATAATCTGTACGAGAAGATGTACATTGAAAATAACTCCAAATAGAAAAATCAGTTATTTCCCAAAAATTGAATCGAAAATGAAACGAATCTGCTCCGTGCATACCATTTAATCCATCTGCATAGGCAGATAGTAATTCCCCAACAACATCTTCCAACCCCACCCGCGCATCCGGATTTTCCAATTGCTTTGCCTGCTCGATGCTTTGGAGAGGTGCAACGCGCAAGGCGTCTGCCTTGGCCTGTGCTGTCGCGGCAGAGGCCACGTCCAGCCCGTGCAAAATATGCGCGGATTTGCTATTTCCCAATAAACCGCCGGAGGGACGGACCTCTCCACGAGAAATAGCCAATAAAATCGCTTTAACTACTTCTCCCGATATCGTTTCAAACGCGCCAGCCCCCAAGCGTGCCAGCAGATGCCAGGTATCCCGTTTGAGCAGCTTTTCCCGGAACTTCTTGTAGGTTGTCAGAAACAGCCAGTTCTGCGGCAGGACAATGGCGGCCGTGCCCCCCTTGGCGCACAGTTTCAGGCTGCGTTCCAGAAACACCGTGGCAAGGTCGTTTTTTGCTTCCGGGTAGTGGGTTTCGCAGAAGGCACGCAAGGTCTCCACCTGTTTGCCCCGTGCCAGATACGGCACATTGGTCATAACCAGAGTATACCTTTCCGCCAGCAGGGCGACAGCTCTGGCCAGCCCCTGGGCGATGACGGCTATCTCTAGTTGGGTGTCGTGCTGTTCCCCCTTTTCGGCAGCTAGGGCCTGCCGCAGGAGCGGCGTCATATCTCTGTGGGCAATATTGGCCGCCATACCTTCCGCAGGAGCCAGCAGACTCCCCAGCACCGGGGCGTTTTGAAATTCGTCGTACAACAGATCAAGAGCGTTGCGCAGCGCCGTATGCGGCTGGGCCAGCGCTGTCCACTGGGCCTTGTCCGCTGTCACCGGCAGGCCGGAGCAGGCCACATTGAGCTCCGGCAGCGGCATATGGCCCAGAGGCCCGGCCGCAAAGGGGCCCTGCCCGAAGCCCACACCGCCGGAATTGGCAAATCCAAAGGTCGCTGTGGGATTGTCGGGCATGCGATATGTCCAAGCGGCAAAGGCCAGCGCAAAGGCCGCCAGCTTGACGCAGCGTTGATCCAGCTCCAGGCCGTGCAGGTTTTCCCGCAATACGGCATGAACTGCCTCCTTGGCTGACAGTCCATCGAGTACCATACGCATGGGCGCCAGCATATGCAGCGCGGCCACCAGAAAGTGACCGGATCCGCAACACGGATCCAGCAGTTTGAAACGGGACAACGTTTCGGGCCAGTCCTCAAATGTTCCCGCCGCCGGCGTCCATGCGCCGTCCTCCAGCCGGACAAAGCGCAGATAGGTCAGAGGCACGCCGGGAATGGCGGCCTTTTGCCGCAAGTCTTCCTCGCTTGCGGCATTACAGAGGTCATGCTCGGTGAGCCGTTTTGTCGCCCACCAGGCTCCCAGAGTATTGTCCAGAAGGAAGCTGACCATATACGGCTCGGTAAAGAGCTGGGTAACGGCGGGCAGTTCTCGCGCACCGATCTTACCCCCCGATTTGTTGATGCGTTCCTTGTTGTCCGCCTGCCAATATTGATATACCCAGCCCAGACTGTCCGATGTGTGAAACACCTCTTGCGGCAGACCGCTTACCAGATGCTCCAGCTTTTGCTGATGTTCAGGCGGCAGCACCAGTTGGAACACCGGCGAATCCGGGCGAAAAATCTGCGGCAGCATACGGGCGGCAAAGCGGGCGGCCAGCTCCCAACCGTTGGCCGCGCCCTCATCTGCGGCCAGCTCGTCACATTCTTCCAGTGTTATTGACACGGGCTCATCTGGATCGGGATACATAAGGAGGTTGTTTTCGGCCAGGAAGCGGGCAAAAAGCATCCTGTGCCAGTGCTCATAGGCCACTTCTTCGATCAACAGATCCAGCGCTTGCACCTTGTCGCTATGGAGTGGGTCTCCGAGCTGCCGTCCATGTGCCCGTAATTTACGACGCAAGACCCGTTCACCTTCGCTCAGATACTCGGAAGGCGCGGCTTCACCTACGCCCAGCTGCTCCAGAGCGGCGCGGGCAGCGGTCTCCGCGATACTGCGAGCCTTTTTGATGTCGCGTTCCAGCTGAGAACGAAGCGTTTTATCAAGTGTGGGCATTAGGATGGACTCCTGTCATGCGAAGCAAGATGATGGTCAAGGGACCAGATATAGACGCGATGCCCTGGGTGCTGCGCACACATCCGTTCCCAGTCATGAACAATGGACAAATCCCCAAGCCCCTGTCCCCGCATGGCAACATCGGGGAATGCAGCAAGCCATTCCCGCATGGCGTCCTGCGTCGGGAAAGCTATGGGCGTAAAGGGCGACTCTCCATCCAGAGCAAGCTGCACCTGTTCCACAAAAAAATCAGCAACCTTTCTGCGCTGTTTTCCATCACCATTCTGGGCAATGTGATTGCCGGTTTCCAGAATGGTTGCCATAGGCAGAAACAGGAATTCTCCGTCCTGAATCTTTTGTTTCAGCTCATTATGAATCGCTGCATGCTGTGCATTCATATTGGGCACGTTCAGGAATTCGACAAATACCGAGGTGTCAAGCAAACAGATGCTCATGCCTCCGTCTCCCTGCTCAGCCGCTCCAGCCAGGAAAGTGCCGCCTGTTTGCGATCTTCCTCTGACGTTGTATCTTTCAGAAATTTTTCCAGCCTGTTGCTGGTCATCAGCTGCCCCAGAGAGCCCTGCGCCATCAACTCAGGAAAACGCTTCATGTCCGCCATGCGTACAATGCGGCTGTCCCCATCCTCAGGATTTCTATAGCAGCACAGCACGTCCCCCAGGGCCGTATCGGGGACAGCATCCAGCAAAGCCGGATTATGGGAGGAGATAAGCACACGCAAGCCACGGCGGGAAGCGATGTTCTGAATCTGTCTTACCAGAAAATCGGCACGACTCGGATGGATGCCGTTGTCCACTTCTTCAATGACGACCAGCGCCTTTTC
>CALVGJ010000201.1 GCA_944327045.1 uncultured Desulfovibrio sp. | reverse complement strand
CGCGCTTTTACCGGAGAAGAGGCTGGAACACGTGGCAACCCCGCCCCCAAAAGCAAGCGGAGCGTGTACAGCTTATTTGCTTTATATATTGAAATTATTTGTAAAATTTGTGTTAACAGGCCCTAGGGCCTGTTAACGCAAATTCTACACGGAGTTTCACTCCGGAGGGAGACGATATGGCCGCGGTGTACCGGCATTTCAAGGGGAAATATTATCAGGTGGTGGGCGAGGGGCTGGATACGCGCGACGATTCGCCCATCGTCATTTATCGGACGCTTTATCCGTCGGAGCACGCGCTTTTTTCGCGGCCGAGGGCGGAATTTCTGGGCATGGCCCGCCTGCCGGACGGCCGGGAGGTGCGGCGCTTCACGCCGGTTGAGCCGGACGACCTGCCGCAAGAGGCCCGCGCCCGCCTGTGCGCGAGTCTGCCCGTGGCGGACGGGCCGCTGACGTAGGGAAGCGGGGGCGCTGATGTAATGACGCGGGGCCGCTGACGTAATGACGAAAGGGCGTGGGCCGCGCGGGAACGCCGTCCGCACGCCCGGCACGAAAACACGTCCCGTGCTGGAAAAAGTCCCGCGCTGGAAACACGTCCCGGCACGAAAACACGACCCGTGCCGGAAAACACGTCCCGTGCTGGAAAAAGTCCCGCACGAAAACACGTCCCGAACCTGAAAACCGTCCCGTGCCGGAAAAAGTCCTGCGCGCGAAAAAAAGCCCCTGCGGGGATACCGCAAGGGCTTGTTTTCTCTGGTGGGCCATCAGGGACTCGAACCCCGAACCAACTGATTAAGAGTCAGCTGCTCTACCAATTGAGCTAATGACCCGCTGTGCGTGAGTTGTCTTCTACGCGCAGGGGGGCTGCTTGTCAACGCTTTTTTTGGGGGAGGAAAAAAATTTTTTTTTGTGGTAGGGAGGGGCAACGTCCGGGGGGGAGATATTCCCCCGGCGAGCGGATGCCGTGCGGGCGGCCGCGCCCCTGACAAAAGCCTGACGGGGGACGGCCGGGGGAGAGGGGGAGTTTTCCCGCGCGGCAGGCTCCACTGTAATGAGGACAAAGAGGGGAGAGGGGAGTCCATCCCTGGAAACGCCATGAAAGATAACGAGAATTGCGGACGGGCGCTGCCGACGCTGCTGCTTGTCCTTTTGTTGCTGGTGCTGACCGTGCCTGCCCGCGCGCAGGATGTGGGCGTGCGGGTGGAGACCGCGCAGGACGGCGGCAGGCGTCTGCTTGTCGTGAATCTGACCATTCCGCCCGGCTATCATGCCTATGCCCATCAGGCCGGGGACGCGGGCCGTCCCACGACGCTGCGCGTGTCGGTCAACGGGAGCAGACCGCTGCCGGTCTGGTATCCTGAAGGGGCCATGCAGCGGGATATTTACGATCCCGAGGCCACGGTCTTTGTGTATGAGGATACGGTGCGGCTGTATGCCGAGCTGCCGGACGGGACAGGGGACGCCTCCGGCGGGGCGGCGGAGCCGGGCGCGGGCCTTTCGTCCGGGGCTCTTTCGTCCGGGGCGGCCGTGTCCCTGTCGGGCGGCAGCGTGCCTCTGTCGGGCGGCAGCGTGCCACTGCCCGGCGGCGCGGGACAGCCCGAGCGGGACGGCGACCCGGCGGCGGAGAAGCTTTCCTATACGCTGAACATCAGCCTTTTGTTGTGTTCGTCGCGGCATTGTCTGCCTGTTGATCAGGAATTGCGCGGCGAGCTGCCCGCGCAGCCGTGGCCGGAGGCGGCGCGGCAGTTCTGGTACGGGCACTGGCGGGAGCTTTCCCGGCGGCAGCCTGTGGAGGCGGATGCCGCCTACGAGGGCGGGCCGAGGTTTTCGACCACGGGGGGCGGCGACAGCATGGCCCAGTCCGTGGAGGCCTTTCTGGGCCGCAGCCGTCAGGAGGGCGCCCTGCCTGCTCCGGCGGAGTTCGACTTTGCGCTGGAACCGCGCTACGAGGCCGAGACGTTCGAGATTTCCGGCTTCGGCATGGCCGTGCTGGTGGGCCTGCTGGCCGGTCTGCTGCTCAACGCCATGCCCTGCGTGCTGCCGGTGCTGACCTTCAAGGTCAGCGGCCTGCTGCTCATGGGCGGACAGGAGGACAAGGAGGGCCTGCGGCGCTTCCGGGAGCACAACCTTTTCTTTTCCGCCGGGGTGCTGACCCTGTTTACCGCGCTGGGCCTGCTGTTCGGCGCGGCGGACATGATGTGGGGGCAGCTCTACCAGCACGAAAGCATCCTGCTCGTGCTGTTGGTGCTGGTTTTTCTCATGGGGCTTTCCATGCTGGGCGTGTTCACCCTGCCGGTCATCGACCTCAAGGCCGGAACGGACAGCCGCAACCCCCGCCTCCAGTCCTACCTCACCGGACTGGTCGCCACCTTTCTGGCCACACCGTGCAGCGGCCCCATGCTCGGCGGCGTGCTGGGCTGGGCCTTCACCCAGTCGCTCGTGGTGCTGGTCGTCATCTTCTGGGCCGTGGGCGTGGGCATGGCGCTGCCCTACATCGTCTTCAGCATCTGGCCCCAGTTCGCCCGCGTCCTGCCCCGCCCCGGCGCGTGGATGAAGGTGTTCGAGCGCTTCCTCGGCTTCTGCCTGCTGGGCACGGCCCTCTATCTTCTCTCCATCCTGCCCGTGGCCAAGCATATGCAGGTGCTCATGGTGCTGCTGCTGGTCTCGCTGGGCGCCTGGCTCTGGGGGCAGTTCTGCGGCCCCACCGCGCCCGTCCTCCGGCGGCGCCTCCTCGGCACGTTCTGTCTGGGCATCCTCGTGGCCGCCGTCGTCTGGGTGCTCCGCCCCGTGGCGCCCCTCCCGCACTGGAAGGACTTCTCCTCCAGGGACTTTGTGGCCGAACTCGGCGCCAAGCCCCTGCTTCTCGAATTTACCGCCGATTACTGCCCCAACTGCAAATTCCTCGAGGCCACCGTCCTGACAGACGAACGCCTCCGCAGCCTCCGCGCCCGCTACGGCATGGAACTCGTCCGCGTCGATCTCACCAATCCCGACGCCTTCGCCATGCGACTGCTGGACGCCCTCGGCAGCCGCAGCATCCCCCTCACCGCGCTTTTCCCGGCAGGGGAGGGGGCGCGGAGCCCCGTCGTCCTCCGCGACGTCTATACCGCCAACCAGCTTGAGGACGCCGCCGAACGCGCCTTCTCCGG
>CALVGJ010000200.1 GCA_944327045.1 uncultured Desulfovibrio sp. | reverse complement strand
GAGGATACCGCTGACGTGTTTGACGCCTTCTTCCACCAGGACTTCGGCCATCGCCTCACTGGGAGTCATCTTAGGCATAATTAAACTCCTTATGCACACTGTTTATTGTGAACACAACCACGCCTGCGGGGGCGAACCCGCCGCGTGCGTGGAACCCGAACTCTTCGGTCGTCCGTGACCGGCACAGGGCGTACCGGTCGTACCCCCATCGGATGGGAGCTTGGATGACTCTTCATACGACGGAAGCGCGGAACATGTCAACCATCGTGCTCGAAAATGGCTTCAGCTTCTCGTAATTACATATAAAATTTTTTTTCACAGATTTTTTTCCTTACGTAACGGCAGCGCAAACATCTGCCATCCAGCCGAAAAAATTGAGTATCCGTCACCATTCCTGATGTTCTCCCGCACGGGCCAGCAGGGCTGTCAGGCAGGCGCGCGTATCGGCAAAACCGCGCCGCGCAGCGGCATATTCCGTAAAAACCTGCGCCCGTCCCCCGGCATAGACGACCAGCGACGACGCAAATGCCTCCACATCCAGCGGGTCGTGCGTAATCATAAGGAGGGGGATGCCCGCCTCGCGCACCCGTTCGGCCAGCTCGCCGCGCAGGCGATCGCGCAGCAACGGGTCCAGCGCGGAAAAGGGCTCATCCAGCAACAGCAGGCGCGGACGCGAAAACAGGGCACGGGCCAGCGCCACGCGCTGCCGCTGCCCTCCCGAAATTTCCCCCGGCTTGCGTTCCGCCAGATGGGCGATGCCGAGCCGCTCCAGACTCCGCAGGGCCTCTTCCCGCAGGCCGGGCTCCGGTCGCCGCACGCGGCCGCCGCTGCGGGCATACGCCACGTTGGCCAGCACGGACAGATGCGGAAACAGGGCATAGTCCTGAAACATGTAGCCCAGACGGCGTTCCCGCGCCGGCAGCCAGATATTTTGTGAAGAATCGAACAAGACGTCGCCCTGCAAGCGGATGCGTCCGACCTCTGGGCGCACGAGTCCGGCCAGACATTGCAGCGTCAGGGACTTGCCCGAACCGGACGCCCCGAAGAGGACCACCGGCCCCTGCCGCAGGGACAGGGCATAGTCCACATCAAGGCAAAAGGCGCTGCCGCCGCCCGCCAGCTCAAGGAAGAGGCGCATTTCTAGCATGCCGGCCGCCGCTGACGGAGCACGCCCCCCTGCCGGACGCCGTCTGTCGTCCGCAGCACCCGCACGGATCGCGCGGCGCCCCTGCGGCGGCGCAGACGGACAAGCAGTTCCGCCCCGGCCAGCAGGCCCATGCACAGCCCCGACGTAACGAGCACCAGCAGGGTGGCCCGGGCATCATTCCCCGCCTGAAAGGCGTCATAAATGGCCAGCGCCAGCGTCTGCGTCCTGCCGGGAATGTTGCCCGCCAGCATGAGGGTCGCGCCGAATTCGCCCATGCCGCGGGCAAAGGCCAGCATGATGCCCGCAAAAATGCCGCGCCAGGCCAGCGGCAGCGAAATGGTCAGGAAAATGCGCCATTCCCCCGCCCCCAGGGTGCGGGCGGCGTTTTCCAGACGACTGTCCACCTGTTCCAGCGCGGCTCGTGCGGACTTGTAGATCAGGGGAAAGACCACCACCGTGGCGGCCACCACCGCCCCCTGCCAGGAAAAGATCAGGCTTATGCCCGCTTCGGCCAGCCACTGCCCCAGCACGCCGCGTCTTCCCAGCAACAATATAAGGTAGTAGCCCACGACCGTGGGCGGCAGCACCAGCGGCAGGGCGCAGAAGGCATCCAGCACGGCGGGCAGCGCCCCCCGCCGCCGGGAAAGTTTCCAGGCCAGCAGCAGCGCGCCGAGGGATGAAAAAAGCGTCGCCAGCGCCGCAACCCGCAGCGACAGCAGCAAGGGGGACAAAAGAGAGAATTCGTTCATGCCGTATCCGCCAATGCACAGACGGGGAGACATCCCGGAGTCTGGGATGCCGCCCCGCATGATCCGCCATCAGGCCGGAGTGCGGAAAAGCCTATGGCCGGGAGAAACCGTACCGGGCCAGCACCTCGCCCGCTTCCGGAGAAAGCAGGAAGTCCACAAAGGCCTTGCCCTGCGCGGCGTTCTTGCCGGTGGTGGCCACGGCCACAGGATAGAGCACGGGCTTGTGACCTTCCGCCACGAGCACCACGTCCACCTTGTCGACCATCTGCCGGGCGTCTGTCGCGTAGACGAATCCGGCGTCCACCTCGCCGCGCGCCACATAGTCCAGCACCTGACGCACGCTGTTGCCCATGATGAGCCGGGGAGCAAGCGCCTCCCACAGCCCGGCCCGGGTCAGGGATTCCCGGGCATAGCGGCCGGCGGGAACGGAGTCGGGATTCCCCACCGCTATGCGCCGGCATCCCGAAAGTTCGGACATGCCCGACGGCTTCTTGCTTCCCTTGGGTACAATCAGCACGAGCGTGTTGCGGACAAAATCACGCCGGGAGGCCGGGTCGATCAGGCCCGCCTTCTCGGCCTTGTCCATGGTTTCCTGATCCGCCGAGGCAAAGACATCCACCGGAGCGCCTTCCTGCATCTGCTTGAGCAGCGGATTGGAAGCCGCGTAATTTGTATGGACCGTCAGGCCGGAGTGCTTTTTTTCGTACAGGACCTTGAGCTCGTCAAAGGCATTGGTCAGGCTGGCCGCGCCCGAAACGACCATTTCCCCGGCCTGGGCCGCCGCACCGCCCAGCACCAGCCACAGCCCGAGCAGACAGGCGGCCAGACGGGCCTTTTTCGCCAACAGCATACCGATTCCGCGCATCATACCGCTCCTTGTTCGTTGCGTGTCGCTGCCTCACAGCGTGCGCCTACCTTGCCCGGCAAGCGCTCCCCTGGCAAACCCCTCACGATTTCCGGCAAAATCGTGACAACGAATATTCTTGCATCTTCCTGATTTTTCATGCTAACAGCTTTTTTCATGAAAAATACCCAGCGTGATCGTGAGCGTCTGGAAAATCTCTGGCGTTCCCTGAGTCTGCAGGACAGGGAGTGGCTGCGCCGTCGGCTGCTGCCCGCCGAGGACGAGCAGGCGGACGCGGCCCGCCCTTCCCTCTCCGTTGCGGAATGCCGCGCGGCGGAGCAATGGTTCGAGGCGCGCTGCGCCGGGGCCCGCACCGTTCGCGACCGGCAGGCCCGGCTGCGCCTCTGGTGCCTGTTTCTTCTGCTGCGGTATGGCGGCCTGCGGCTGGTGGAAGCCCTCTCCCTGCGCGCCGACGACTGGGACTGGGCCCGCGGCTGCCTGCGCATAGAGGGCACGCCGGAACGCCTCGTTCCCCTGCCGCTTCCCCTTGTCCGTTCGCTGCGCGAGAAGTTGACGGACCCCGCCTTTCTGGCCGCGCTGGCCTCCCTGTCCTGCGACAGCAGCCTCATGCGCCGCACCCTTGCCCAGTGCGGCCGGGCCTGCGGCTTTCCCGCCGGGCTGCTCTCCGCCCGCAGCCTGCGCCACAACCGCGCCCGGGAGCTGCGGCGGCACGGACTCTCCCCGGCGCTGGTGGACGCCTTTCTGGGCCGCGGCCGAAACGAAGGCACCGTCTCCGTGCCGGGGGCGACCGCCGCCCTGTGCGCACGCATTCAGGGGGAGGACAGCCCTCCGCCCAGCAGCGCCCGCAACACCTTCTTCGGCCGGGTGCTGTGCTGTGTCGCCTGCGGGCTTGCCTGCCGCGTGGAGCTGCTCACCCCCGGCGGCCTGCTGCTGACGGCCATCATTACCGAAACCAGCCGACGCCGACTGGAAATCCGCGAAGGCTGCCGCCTTGCCGCCCATGTCAAGGCGCCGCAGATGCACCTTGCCGGAGACGGCTGCCCGCCGCCGCCCGACGCCACGCATTTTCGCGGCGAGGTGGAGCAGATACGCAGCGACGAGCGCTGGCGGGAAATTCTTCTGCGCCTTGCCGACGGCACCCACGTCTGTATCCTGCAGGAACATTGCCGCCAGCCCTCCCTCACGCCCGGCATGGAGGCGCAGGCCTGGTTCGGCGCGCTGTCGGTCATCCTGTCGGCGGCGTAGCCGCGGCAGGCGAGGAAATCCGTCCCGGTCTGCCCGCGTATATGCTTGCCAGCCGGGCAAATTCAGGCTAGAGAAACGGGCGCAACCCTGCCGCGCGGCCGCCCGGTGCCGCCCGTCAGGCCATCCCTCCCCCAAGGAACCACCATGAGCGAGCACGCTACCGAGAATCGTCCCCGCAAGAGCCTGCGGGAGTCCGTTTGCGAGATTGACCGCGACATCCTGCGCCTGCTCATGCGCCGCCATAATCTGCTGCGGCGCATGCACACCGCCAAGGGGCATCTGGACCCCGCGGAAGAAAAATTTCTGCGCGAAGCCTGGGAAGCCGCGGCCTCGCGCGTCAGTCGCGACCCGCGCCTGAGCAGCCGCCTTTTCACGCTCATGCAGGAAGTGGAATTTTTGCCGCGTCCCGAGGATGAGCCCGCCGACAAACGCCCGGCCTTCAATCTCGCCCCGGCCACGGCCCCGGTCAGCCTTGCCATGCGCGCGCCGCTGGCCTGCCGGGATACCCGCGCCTGGCTCTATCTGGCGGCGGCGGCCGGACGGCCCCTGCGCCTCGAACCCTGCCTGATGAATGATCCCATTGTGGATTGCGTCAAGATGCTCAACCAGCTCGGCGCCTCGCTCACCCGCGAAAACGACGGCGTGAGCGCCATGACGGCCGCGCCGCTGGCCTCTCCCGACAAGGTGGTGCATGTGGGATGCAGCGCCTGGAACTTCTACCTCGTTCTGGGGCATTATCTGGGCCGCCCGTCGCGCGCCAAGTTCGTGGGCGATCCCGACCTGCGCTTTGCGGACTTTTCCGTGGCCCGCCGCTTTGTGGGCCAGATGGGGGCCCGCCTTATTCAGGCCGTGCCCAAATCGGACGGCCTGCCCGTCCGCCTCGAATGCTCCGGCGTACTGCCGGACACGGTGCGCCTGCCCGCCGATGCGCCGGTGGAACTGGCGGAAGGCATCCTGCTGGCCGCGCCCTTCTACGCGCAGCCCCTGCGCCTGAATCTTGCCGACATGCCCGCACGGACGGTCATCTATGCCCGTACCCTGCCCATTCTGGAGCAGGCCGGCGCCGACGTCCGCCGCGAAGGGGACTGCATACGCGTGACGCCGGGCCTGTCCGCGCTGCCCGGCAGCCCCCGCCTGCCTCTGGAGGCGGAACTTGCCCTGCTGCTGCTGGCGCTGGCGCCCTCGCTGGGCGGGAGCGTGCGTCTGGAAGGCGTCTGGCCGCAGACGCCCGCCGCGCAGGCCGGATGGAAGCTGCTCCAGTCTCTGGGCGGCGACCTGCGGCAGGAGGAAGGGGACACCCCCGCCATAGGTTTGACGCTGGCCTCGCCCTCGGACCTTTCCGCTGCCGGTCTCGACCTGCCCGAACACTTCCCGGCCGAATGGCTGCCGCTCCCGCTGGCCCTGCTGGCGCAGACCGCCCTGCGGCACGGAAGCGCCCCCCTGCCGCCCGCCCTGCGTGAAGGCGGTACGGACGAATTCCGCAGCGACATGACGAGTTTCTGCTCGGCACTCCACCTTTGCGTGGAAGATGGCGTGCTCCGCCCCCTGCGGGAGGAGGAAAGCGCCGGGACCGCTGCGGGGCGCGGCTGGAACGCGCCGACCCCCGTCTGGGCGCTGGCGCTGGCGCTGGCGGCCTGCGCCCGGGACAAACAACCGGTACGGCTCGGCAATCCCGGCATCATCACCACGCTGTATCCGGCCTTCTGGACGCTCTACAACGGTCTGCCCGCACCGAAAATGGAGCGGGAACCCGCACCGGCCGCCCCTGCCCAGCGGCAGCGTCGGCGCATCATCACCAGCGCTCTGGCCGATATCCCCGACCTGCCGGACGACGAGTACTGATGCGCGAAAACGTCGGATCGACGCTCCGTCCCTGACGGCCTATCTCTTTGGAACCACTCGCCTTGCGGGTGGTTTCTGTTTTGCCGGCCGCTCCCGCCGGACGAACGACAAAAAAACAGCGGGAACCCTGCCGGGCCGCCCGCTGTTCACTTTCATCCGTAAAAATACCGACGTCGATTATTTGCCTTCCACCAGCACGTCCGCCGTACGTACGTTCAGGGGTTGTCCGCCGCCGAAGGGCATGGCGGAAATCACGTAGGCATAACGGCGCTCCACTCCCGCCGGCGGGCAGGGGCCGGAATACAGTTTGGTCAGGCCGCCTTCGGCAATCTTGCCGGAACCGTCGTTGCTCCAGGTTCCGCCGCCGAGCAGCCGCTCCACGGGCTCCAGCTCCACAAGGCGCACCTCAAAATACGAAGTCCCCTTCGGCACATTACTGACGAGAATGGCGGGAGAAAGCCGCGAACAGCGATGCACCTCGTGAAAGTCCACCTCCACGACCATACCCGACGGCGCCGTCTCGGAGGCATCCTGCCTGCCGCCGCACCCGGCAAGTCCGCCCATGAGCAGAAGAGCGCCGGCAACCAGCCCCCAACGGCCTACTGTACATTTCCGCATGACGTCCTCCCTCATAGGAATTGCAAAACATCGCCTTTCCACGGTATAACCAATCCCCCACAGATTGACAACTTGTTTAGGAGTTCCATCATGTCCATCCTTGCCGATAGCGTTGCGGGCTACCTTGAGAACGCCTCCTGGATTCGCCGCATGTTCGAGGCCGGCGGTCAGCTCAAAGCCAAATACGGCGCCGACAATGTATATGATTTCAGTCTGGGCAATCCCGACCTGCCCGCGCCGCCCGCCGTGGAAAAAGGACTGCGGGCCTTTGCCGAGCATGCCGGCGAGCCCTTTGCCTTCGGCTACATGGCCAATGCCGGTTTTCCCTGGGCCCGGCAGCGTCTGGCCGAACACCTTTCCCGGGAACAGGGCTGCACGCTCGACGGCGACCATGTGCTGCTGAGCTGCGGAGCCGCCGGCGGCCTCAATGCCTTTTTGCGAGCGGTCATCAATCCCGGCGAGGAAATGCTGACCTTTGCCCCCTATTTCGTGGAGTACGGCTTCTACGTCGCCAATCATGGCGGCAGCCTGCGGCCCGTAAACAGCCTGCCCGACACCTTTGCCCCGGATATGGACGCCCTTGAGGCGGCCATCAGCGAAAAGACCCGCGTCCTGCTCATCAATTCGCCCCACAATCCCACGGGCGTCGTCTACTCCCGCAGTCAGATCGAGGCCATCACCAGCCTGCTGGAACGCAAAAGCCGCCAGTTCGGCAAGCCCATCTGGCTTATTGCCGACGAACCCTACCGCTTCCTTGCCTATGACGGCGTGGAGGTTCCCTCCGTCCTGCCGCTGTACGCGCATGCCGTGGTCATCAGCTCCTTTTCCAAGAGTCTCTCCCTGCCCGGCGAACGCATAGGCTATGTGGCCGTTTCCCCGCTGCTGCGGGAGCATGCCACGCTCATGGCGGCGCTCACGCTCACCAACCGCATTCTCGGTTTCGTCAATCCGCCCGTGGTGGGGCAGCATATCATGGCCGCCGCCCTGGGCAGTCAGGTGGACCTTTCCGTCTACGCGGCACGCCGCAAGGCCATGAGCGAAGTGCTTGACGCTGCCGGTTACAGCTATCAGATGCCGTCCGGGGCCTTTTATTTCTTCCCCAAGGCGCCGGGCGGCGACGACGTCGCCTTTGTGAACCGCCTGCTGGAAGAACGCGTGCTTGCCGTGCCGGGCAGCGGCTTCGGCTGCCCCGGCCACTTCCGTCTGGCCTTTTGCGTGGATGAAAAGGTCATCCGTGGCGCCGCCGACGGCTTTGCCGCGGCACGGGCGGCCTTTTAGGAGGACGTATGCGCGTTGTTCCGCGAACGCCCCTTTTCCTCACCCTGTTGCTCACGCTGGTCTGCCTTATGCCCCTGGAAGCCCTTGCCCACAAGGAGGTCAGCAGCGCCGAGGCCAGGGAGCTCATCGCCTCCCCCCCCGACGGTCTGATCATTCTTGACATCCGTACGCCCGACGAATACCGCGCGGGGCACATCGCCAACGCGCGCAATCTGGATTTTTTCAGCCCGCGCTTTGAACTCAATCTGGCCGAGCTGCCCAAGAATACGCCCATTCTGTTGTACTGCCGCTCCGGGAACCGCTCCTCACAGGCGCTGGAATACTTTGAGGAAGCCGGCCTCGGCCCCCTGTATCATCTGACCAGGGGATTCAAGCAATGGCAGCAGGACGGCATGCCCACTACCGAACCGGAACAGGCTCCATAGGGCACATATCTTGCATGTTATAACGTACCGGGAGGAAAATTTTTCCTTCCGGCGTTCTTCTGACGCGGCGGCCTGATGCCGTCATTGGTCACAAGAACGGAAAAAGGAAGGAGTTGCCTGTGAATTCTGCTCTCTATATAGGCGCTACCGGCATGAAGGCCCTGAGCACGGGCATGCAGGTCGTCAGCAACAATATAGCCAATTCCAGCACCATTGGCTACAAGCAGCAAAACATCCTGTTTTCCGACATCCTGTATACCACACAGGCCGGTACGGGCGGCTGGTGGGACAATCAGGAAGACTCCAAGGTGGCGCTGGGGCAGACCGGTCATGGCGTCCAGGTAGATACCATCCGTACTATCTTCACCCAGGGAAGTCTGGAAACCTCCAATACGGTGACGGACCTTGCCCTCGACGGCAAGGGCTATTTCCAGGTAGTGGATGAAGTCAACGGGGATGCCTATTACACCCGCGCGGGGGACTTCATCACCGATAATGAAGGCTATCTGCGCAATCCGCAGGGTTACTCGGTCAGCGGCTACCGTTATGACGCGCAGGGCAATCTTTCCAACACGGTGGAGCCCATTCAGATGAGCTCCTTCGACGTGCTTACCGCCAAGGCCAGCAGCCAGATCGAATGGCAGTTCAACCTCGGCTTCGATACGGACAACTGCGTCAGCGAGGAAAACCCCTACTTTGCCCTGCAGCAGGCCTACAACGCCACGACCAATCCGCCCATCGGCGATTCGGAAGCCAGCTACCAGATGCCCATCACCCTGTATGACGCCGAGGGCAATCCGGTGGAAGTGACCGCCTATTTCGACCGCGCGCCTTCCGACGCCAACGAGCCCATCGTCGAATTCGTGCTGGCCAGCTCCACGGTCGTGGAGCAGATGCAGGAAGCCATCGAGGACGCCAACCGCGAAGACCCCGACAATCCGCAAACCCTGCCTGACGGCGCCGGTCTGCTTATGAGCGGCACCCTGCATTTCAACAGTGACGGCACGCTCAAGAGCATGTCCGCCTTCACGCCCTCCGAAGAGGGCAACAAGGACCTTACCACCTGGACCCCGGCAAATATTTCCGGCGGTGTTCCCCAGTTCACGCTCAACGGCCAGTCCGTGGGCGTCAATTTCGGCATCACAGCGGGCGGCTGGGAAAATGCGCCCGCCACCGCCGCCGAAGTGGGCGCCGATGACGCCCTGCTCCCCGGCATGGGCGACGATGCCGTGATCGGCAATCGCGCCACCACGGCCTACGCGGGCAACTCCTATCAGTCCCGCGCCTCGCAGGACGGCTATACCTCGGGTCGTCTGACGACCTTCGACATCACCACCGAAGGCGATATCGTGGGCTACTACTCCAACGGACAGAGCGTCAACCTCTGGGAAATCCCCGTCTGCCGCTTCACTGCCGAAGACAACCTCTACCGCGAGGGCAATAACCTCTTCAGCGCCACGGCGGAATGCGGTCAGATGGAAATGGGGCGCGCCGGCACCGAAAACTACGCCACCATCAATGCCTACAATATCGAAAGCTCCAACGTGGACCTCTCCACGGAAATGGTCAACATGATCATCACCCAGCGGGGCTTCCAGTCCAACAGCAAGGCCGTGACCACTGCCGACGCCATGTTGCAGAAGGCTATGGAAATCAAGCGTTCGTAACCCGTCCGCACATCTCTGCAAGCGCCTTTTCCCCAACGGAAAAGGCGCTTTTTTTTGGGGGTGCCCGCGGCAAAGGTTTTCCCTTGCGCACACCCTCCTGTCCTGCCCTGTCCCGCGCCGCCTGCCGCTCTCCCGGCTGGGCATTGCACCCTGCGGCGGAATGGGGTATACTGCCGTTCTGTCCGCGGAGTGATGCATGCAACAAGCCCCCTTTCTTCCCGCCGAGCTTTACGGCGTCATCGGCTGGCCTCTGGGCCAGAGCCTGAGTCCGCTCATTCACAATACGGCCTTTCAGACACTGGGGCGTGATGCCGTCTACCTGCGCTGGGAAATCGCCCCGGAACGGCTGGCGGCCTTTGTGGACAGCTTTCGCCTGCTGCGCATGCGCGGCTGCTCGGTCACCATCCCGCACAAGGTGGCCATCATGCCGCATCTGGACGACGTCAGCGCTCCGGCGCAGGCCGCGGGCGCGGTCAATACCCTGTACTGGCGGGATGACCTCCTGTGCGGCGAAAATACCGATGTGACCGGTTTCATGACCCCGCTGCTGGCGTGCGCCCTTCCCGAGGATACGCCCGTGCTGCTGCTGGGGGCGGGCGGCGCGGCCCGTGCGGCCGCCGCCGGGCTCCGTGCGCACGGCTTCAGCGACTGTGCCGTCTGCACTCCCTCCGACCGGACGCATGTTCCGCTGGCCGAAGCTTTCGGCATGCGGGCCGTAGCCTGGCGGGATCGGCATGAAGTGCCTGCCCGCCTGATCATCAACGCCACCCCGCTGGGCATGTACGGCAAGGCCGAAAGGGAGACGCCCTACGACTTTGCACAGGCCCGCACGGACGGCCGTACGGGACTGGCATACGACATCGTGTACAATCCCCTGCGGACGCGCTTTCTGACCGAGGCTGAAACGGCGGGCTGGCGGACGCTGGGCGGGCTGGAAATGTTTTATGCGCAGGCCGATGCGCAGTTTTTCCTCTGGACGGGACAGCACCTGCCCGCGACAGCCCGGCAGGCGCTGGAAGCGGCCCTGCTCGGCGACGGGAAACGGAGGTGAGCGACATGCATGAGTATCTGATCCTGCACGGCGTCAACCTCAATATGTTCGGCCGCCGCGATCCCGCCCAGTACGGCACGAGCACCCTTGCCGAAATCGACGCCGCGCTGCGCGCACTGGCCGTCGAACTCGGTGTGCGGCTGGACATCTTCCAGACCAATCATGAAGGCCGGATGGTGGAGCGCATTCATCAGGCCCTGGATGACGGCACGCGCGGCATCGTCATCAATGCCGGGGCCTGGACGCACTACAGCTATGCCATCATGGACGCGCTGGGCATGCTGTCCATCCCCGTGGTGGAAGTGCACATGTCCAATGTGCACGCACGCGAGCCTTTCCGTCACGAATCCGTGCTGGCGCGGGTGAGCGCGGGCAGCATAGCCGGATTCGGGCCCCACAGTTACCTGCTCGGCCTGCGGGCGGTGCATGCGCTGGCAGCACCGGACGGCAGCCCCTGCTGAGCGGACAGATTTCCTCGTGAAAAAAACGGCAGAGGCGGGCAGAAGGCTGGATTTTTTCCTGTCCTTGCGTTAGGACAACCTAAATTTGGCTACGCCCCGGTCCTTCAGACTTTAACCCTGTGAGATCCCATGAACGACGCCATTGAACTAAGCC
>CALVGJ010000199.1 GCA_944327045.1 uncultured Desulfovibrio sp. | reverse complement strand
CGTTACGACGCAGGAAGTTACGGGCATCGACAGCAAAGCGCGACCGAAAGGCGGCCGCAGGCCGTGCCCGTTACGACGCAGGAAGTTACGGGCATCGACAGCAAAGCGCGACCGAAAGGCGGCCGCAGGCCGTGCCCGTTACGACGCAGGAAGTTACGGGCATCGACAGCAAAGCAAAGGGGGGTATTCCTCCTCAAAAAAGCGTAATGAGTCCTGAGCCTAGAATTCCCAGCCGAAGCTCAGACCGGCGTTGACGGCCGTGGCTTCCGTGCGGAAAAATTCTCCTCCTGCATCGACCTGGGTAAAGAAATTGCTGGTATGGTGCAGACGCAGGCTGCCCTGAAGGAGCAGGGCGTCACGTCCCGCAAGGTCCGTCGCCGAGTCGAAGCTTTGTCCGCTATACTCTCGGAAAGCCGCGGTGGTGCGGAAAGTCCCGTCAAGCAGTTCATGCCGCCAGGCGGCAAGGATGTCCAGCCCCAGCGCCGAACCATTTTCCAGGGCGACATCCCAGCCGACATGCGCACCCAGCGAAAGCAGCAGTGAGTCGTACAGGCTGTCGTCCACGCGCAGGCGGCTGGCCTGTCCGTCCCGCTCCGAGAAGCCGGGGCGGCGCAGGAAGGCGTACTCCAGCCAGCCCAGCGGCCCGGCGCTCAGGGAGCCGCTCTCGAAATTCCAGAACCAGTCCTTGCCGCCGCCCAGCAGCGCACTGCCGGTGAGGCCCGTCCAGCGGCTTTCGTTGTGCCGGAAGTAGGTTTCGCCGATGTTCACGCTGCGATCCATTTCCCCCTGTTCCATGCCCAGGCGGGCCTGCGCCGTGAGGTAGAGGCCGTCCCACTGTTCAGGGGCCAGCAGGCCCTGCACGCCCGCAAGAGCGGACTGGGTGTCGGCCGTGGCGTCATGTGCGTCGTTGATGGTGGTGCGGCGGGCGGCCAGCGCCAGATGGAAACCGAGGTTCAGGCCGGAGTCGAAAGAGCGTTCCATACCGGCCAGCAGGCCGATGCCGGCGCTGTTCCAGCCGGATGCGCCGCCGTGGCTCCCCTGCCAGGACGCGCCGCCGTAGGGGGTGGCCCATGCCTGCCATTGATCCGCGCTGGAAGTATCCTGTCCGGCGGCTGCGGTTTGTGCGGCCTGCCGTGCGCGCTCGCCAGCCAGCATGCGCCGCAGCAGAAGGACATTGAATTCGGCTTGCTGCCCCAGTGAGGCACGGGCGGAGGCGTCGTAGGCTTCCGGCCCGAGCTGATCCAGCGCCCGGCGCACGGCGCTGCCGTCCCGGGGCGACCAGTCAAGGGCGGCAAGCATATGCCGCATATCGCCCTGCGCCACATCGGCGATGTTGCCGAGCGCACGGCCCAGTGAGGCCGCGCCCGTATTGGCGGCATAGCGGCTGTAGGCATCGGCGGCGCGGGAGACGTACAGTTGCGGACGGGAGGGGTCGGGAGCACGCAGGCTGAAGTCCAGCGTAGGGGATTCATTGGCGGTCAGGCTGACGGATGAGAAGCCGCCGTTGACGGTGGAGGCTTCCACCGGCGCTTGCGGATTGATGACGGCGTTGCTTGCGTAGAAATCCGGCAGCGGGCGCAGACTCCAGCCGCCGTCCAGTATGGCTGTCCCGGCCTTGATGCCGAGCACGCTGCCGTCGGCCGTGACGCCGGTTTCCAGCGTGGCGTCGGGGCCGTTGACGAAGGTGGCGGCGACGTCGGCGGCCGCGCCGGACGGCATCATGCCGCCGAGGGCCAGATAGCCGTCATTCGTCAGGCTGTGCACGCTGAGCGGACCGGTCACGGTCAGACGGCCGGCGCTGAGGGCCATGTCGATGCTGTCCGCCCCGTAGACGCCGCCGTTGAGGGTCATGTCGAAAGCGGCATCCGGATTGGCGTCGGCGCTGCCGTCAGCCTGCGGCGCAAGGCCGAAGGTCAGCGAGGTGTGCAGATCATCTGGGGAGCCGGGATACTGGATGGCGGGGTTTTCGGGGTCCCAGTCGGAAATGATGTCGCCGGTGATGGACGCCCCGGAAAGGATATTGATGTTTTCGACGAGGGCGTTTTCTGAAATGTAGATGGCGGCCGCGCTGCCGCTCAGGCTGCCGCTCACGTCGAAAGTAGAGACCAGCGCCCCGTCGAGATTGAGGGGCAGACCGTTGTGGTCAAGGTTGCCGTGGGCGATGGATTGCTGCCGTCCATCCTCCGTCCATATCCAGGAGCCGCGGTATTCCGTGGCATCACCGAGCAGGTTGTGCCCGAAGTCAAAACGGACGGCCACGCCGCCTGCGCCGTTGGCCTCGATGTTCCCGCCGCTGATGATGTTCTGTTCCTTGCCGTAGGCCACCAGCAGGCCGGTACCGCCCGGACCGTTGGCGCTTACGCGCACCCCGGAGGCTATGCGCAGGGTATTGCCGCTGCCGTCCACGCGTATGCCGGTCCCCGCGACGCCGTCGGCCAGAAGATCGGCGGCCTGGGTCACGTCGTTGTTCTTGCCGTAGATGTGCAGGCCCACGCCCAGGGTGGCCGTATTGGCCTGTCCCATCAGGTAGGCATCCCCGGCGGCATTGCGGGCAAAGTAGCCGTTGTGGTTGATGATGGTTCCGCCATCGCCGTAGACGGAAAAGCCGAAGAAGTTCCGGCGGTCGATGGCATAGCCCATATCCTGCAGGGCGGCCAGCTCGGCCTCCATGAACGTGGTGTAATTGCGGTAGTCCTGGTGGCTCATGAGGCTGTGCTCGAGCTCGATGTGCGAAAGTTCCGGCTCATCGCCCTCATAGCCGTTGACGGGCAGGCCCGCACCGTCGCCCATGACTTCGGCCACATGGGCTCCCTGAAAGGTGACGCCGCTCAGTGCGCCTTCCCCCACGATGAAATCCGTGCCCGGCGTGCCTTCACCTTCCGCGGCAATGGTTACGCCCGGCCTGAGCCAGGTGCCGTACTGATCCCTGAGGTGGGTATCCCATATGCTCAGATACTCGCTGTTCAACGCCGGGGCATAGGACAACACCCCGAGGGCGTGGCCGATCTCGTGGTAGAGCGTCGCGACGAGATTGAAACCGCTGACCGTAGGCAGAGGCGAAAGGTTTTCCTGGATGTCAAAATTGAGTTTGCCGACACGGATGATTCCCGGCGAATCGGGAGCATTGCCGTTGATGATGGCATCCTGCACGCCGGTGGGGAAACTGTAGGCTCCGGAATCGGGGTCACCGGCGGGATCGCTCGAGGCATCGGCATTCTCAATAAGATAGGTGCCCACAGAGATGGGGATGGGAGCGGTGTTACGGCTGCCGGGGCCGAGGGCTTCCGCCCAGAGGGCGGCGGCCCGGGTTACGGCATCTTTTTGCGCGTTGCTGAGCTGCCAGGGGGAGTAACCCGGCATGTACGAATTTTCGTAGTCCCCGTACCGTTCCCCCTTATCGAAGAAGTGCAGTGCAAAAAGCGGTGATCCGTCAGGACGGGGGACGATGCGCAGTTCACTGGCCTGTACTGTGACGGTCTGCAAGGGGAGAGGCGGTATGGCGCTGGCAAGCAGTCCGGTGAAAAGCGCGGCAAGCGTGATGTTTTTCCAGCGCCGCAGACCGGCGCGGGTTTCCTTCGAGAGCATGGGGAACCTCCTGTACTTCTGGTGCGTATCCGCTGCGGCAGGTGGCAGCCTTGGGCAGAGCGCATCGCTTGTCAGTGGCGAAGCCGTCATTTGGACTGGCCTCATCGCTGGAAAAGGCCTTGCGGCATGCGGAGCCGCTTGCCGGATATTTCCGTGGCCGTACTCTGCGGAAAACCGCTGCTGCTTGCGGATAGCGCGCATGGGGGGCAGTGTATAACAGAAGAGCCGGCTGTAAACAAGGTTCAAAAATCTTTTAGAGCACTTTCAGTTTGAAACGCTTTGTGTTTCAAACCATACGGCCTGTCGTTTCGCGGAAAAAACGCGATTTTTCCGCTCACGGTGGGCCGGGCGGCGCTGTGCCGCCGCCTCGCATTTTGCCTTTTTCAAAGGCAAAATAATCTATTCTTTCAGAAAGTTGGCGTGATGTCCTTACCGATTCGCCCGGCGGGCAGCAGGCGGGCTGCGGAGCGGTAAGGAAAAGGGCTCGTCCGTCGACGAGCCCTTTTCGCGAGGCAGATGGTGTGATGCAACGGCATGCGTCATGCCGCGAGGAGTGGGAGGGTATGCGATCTCCGACGGAAATAGGGGGGATCCGCCGGGAGGTTATTGGCCCATTTCGTGACGCAGCCAGTTCTTGATGGCGGGCGTCGGTTCGCTGATGCCGCGACAGGTGCCGTGCACAGCCTGAAAATCTTCCAGAAGGGCGTCGGGCAGCGGCACGGAAATCAGGTCTTCCGCATTTTCGGAGTTGCGGCGTACAAGACGCACCACGGGTTTTTCACCCCAGTTGTCCACCACAAAGTAGTAGGACACGTCTTCCTTGGAACGCACCGGCGGATATTCCGCATGCCAGTCGTTATTACCCCATTCCAGATACATGGTCACGGCATGTTCCGGCGACAGGTTCCACGATATATCATACAAGGCAAAATCCTTCAGGCTCGACATGGTGTGCCTCCTTGTTGATTCATTAGTAACTATTCCTAAAAAGAAAGTCAAGTCTTTTCCGAGTAAAAAACTCGGTAACGTCGCGGGTGGATGAAATAGAGCATTTTGCCTTTGAAAAAAGCAAAAACGCGAGGAGGCGGCACAGCGCCCGGCCCAAAAGAAAACCGCCTGCCGGGGTGGCAGGCGGTCGGGAGCGTTCGGGCCTAGTTGTCTTCCATGCGGCGGCGCAGTTCTTCCTGCCGCTGGCGTTCAGCCTCGGCTTCCTGCATGCGCCGGGCGTTTTCCGCTTCCATCTGGCGTTGGCGGCGGATGCGGTCAAGGCGCATCTGCTGGGCCTTTTCGCGCTGTTCGCGAGCTTCATTGAGCAGCTTTTCCCGCTTGGAGTCAAAGACCAGCGTGGAGCGCAGGGCGGCAATACCCAAGGCAATGACCGAGATGATGAAAACCAGCACCTTCTGGATGCCCCATTGATTTTCACCGATGAGGTCACGCAGCCAGCCCATGTAGAAATGCTGGCCCCAGAGCACCACGGCGGGCACGCCGAGGAAGCAGAACAGCAGCCCCACCAGCTCGACCCAGAGGAAGGTTTTGCCCATGGTCATGACAAAAAGGGTGGCGTCGCGTACCATGCGCAGGAACTTGAGTCGCTTGCGCAGGTCCCGCAAAAGCTGGTTGAGGCGCGGCGTCGTGCTCTGGGCACGCTTGAAGGTTGCGGCATCATTGAAATTGCAGGCAAAGGCCCAGTTGATGATGCCCGCGCATTCGTTGAATTCCTGACTGAATTCCTTGAGCGCCGAGGGGAAGGGAAACCACGAGGCTTCGTCGCGCACTTCCTGCAGGCGTTCCAGATAGCCCTTGTACCGTTCGCGCAGATCGTCCACCTCATGCTGTATGCACTCGTCGAGCTCCTTTTCCAGAGGCGGCGTTTCCTCGACCACGCGCAGGAAGGCCGTGTAGTTCTTGACCTCGCTCATTTGCTTGAGCTGGTTGATGCGCTTGCCGAGCTTGATGTGAACGGGATGATCCTCCTCGAACCACTGACCGAGGCGCGCTTCCATTTCATTGATGCGGCCGGTTTCTTCCAGGGCATGGTTGTGGGCGGCATCCCAGATGTCGTAGAGCGAGGAAAGGATAAGCAGGCGTCCGCGCTCCAGTGCCGGGTCGATGAGGATACGGTTGAAGAAGGCCGGTTCATCCTTGACCAGCTTGGCTATCTGATCCAGCACCTGCTCGCCGAAGCCCATCTTGACCTTGCAGACGATCTCCCGGTAGCGCAGATCGTGCCATTGCGGCATGAGGCGCAGCACCTGGGCGTATTGCTCGAGGGCCTGCGCGTAGTGACCGAGCTCCTCGTGCAGGCGTCCCTGAAGGTATTCGTTCCAGGCCTGCAGGGCGGGCGAGGGAGTCAGGCTGGCAGCCTCCCGGAAGGACTGGGGCGCATGGGCGTAGTCGCCGCGCTCCACCTGCAGAAAGCCCAGCACCGTCCGCAGCCGGGGATCGCGCGAATGTCGCGTGATGGAGTCGTTGATGGCCTTTTCCAGAGAAAGAAGGCCTTCCGGCGGGGTCTGGGCCAGCCTGTCGAGGAAATCCCAGGCCGGGCTGTCGTCCCGGGGGATGTTTTCGTCCTCGTCGCCATCGCGCATGCGGTAGAGCCACTGACGGGGCACGTTGCGCAGCTGACCGGCGCCGTTGAGGTCGAGCACCGCCTGCAGAAGCGTGGCGGTGGGGCCGGGGGTGTTCAGAATTTCTCCGTAGCCGTTCAGGCCCTTGGCCACCAGCATATGCTCGATCTGGCGGAAGCCCTCGTTGATGGTATCGAGGTCCAGCGCGGCCAGTTCGTCCCATATCTGGGGACGGCTGGGGGCGTAGGTGCGGGTGGGGCACTGGGAGGCGGTGTGGGTGCGTATGCCGCAGTAGAAGCAGCCGGTATCGGAAGAACCGCTGGCCGCCAGATGCCCGGCCATGAGCAGCGGAATGGAACGATGGCTGACGCTGTTTTCATCCAGAATGATGTTGCACCAGCTGTCGATGCTCGACTGGTCGCCGGAAAAGGCGATGTCCCGGATGGTGAAGCCCTCGCCCAGCAGGTAGGCGTTGCGATAGCTCAGGTAGGGAAAGTCGGGCATGAGGCTGTCCCACTTCAGGCCGACTTTCTTGGGCAGATCGTTGTTGAAATTGAAGTTCTTGCGATCCGTCACCACGCAGACGCAAGGCCAGCAGGGGGCTTTCTGTTCGCTTTCGCGGTCGAAGGTCTGGAGGTAGTCCCGCAGGAAGGTGCGCAGCATGAGGAGGTTTTCCACAGCGACCATGACGAAGCTCTCATGGACGATGAAGCGCATCTTGTGTTCCTGGAAGAGGCCTTCCAGCCGCTCGAACATGGCGGGCCAGCCGGTCTGGTATTCCTTGTCCAGCGGACTGCCCAGCGGATGCAGAATGGCGAACCACGACTGGGTGGAGGTGTAGGGCATGCGCACGTCCGCCTTGAGCAGGGCCCAGTCCAGCTGGGCGATGCCCTGACGGGGGGCCGCCTTTTCAAAGTCGATGCCGGGCAGGGTGTTCTTGCCCTCGCGGCTCTTGGGATGCACCCAGACTTCCAGATTCTCGCGCACCATCATCTACTGGACGGCCAGTTTGCCGTCCACCCAAAGGGTCATTTCCCGGCGCGCGCCGAACTGCAGCCGCCCGGGGAAAATCTGGATGGAGACGGAGAGCTCGTTGAAATTGCCCCAGACGGAAAGGCGCGCCAGAGCCAGAAAGGCGTCGTCCGTGAAGAAGAACCACAGCGCCTGGTCGCCCTCTTCGGTCAGCAGCATGCCGCCGTAGTTGAGCAACGTCTGATTGACGGCCGCGGGCGGGGTCTTTTGCCAGCACACCCACACGGCATGCCCCATGGTGCTCATGCGGACCACGGGAATATCGGGCAGACGATTGAGAAGCTGCGACAGATTGGCCATGAAAAAATCCTTTATGCCGGACGTCGATATATGTAGACTGACACGTCAGGTCGCCGTGACCCCAACAGGAGAAACAACACCCATGGACATCACCAAAACGCTCCAGGAACTGAAACAGCGCCCCGGCTTCAGCGATCATGTCGGCATGATGCTGGTGCACAACGGCGTCGTGCGGGGCTGGTCCCGCAAGGACCATGCCGCCGTCGGGCGGGTCGTCGTCCGTCCCGACCGCGAACGGATGGAAGCCGTCCGTCGCGAGATGGAAGGCCGCCCCGGCATATTCGCCGTGCTGGCGGAAGCCGCCGAAGGCGAGCTCCGGCCGGGGGATGATCTGCTTTTCCTCGTGGTGGCCGGCGATATACGCGAAAACGTGAAAGCCGTTTTCGCGGAATTGCTGGATCGCATCAAGGCCGAGGCCGTCATCAAGGAAGAGCTGCCGCCCGCCTAGGCGGGACGCCGCAAGCCGTCAGTTCCTTTCCTCTTATCGGCATTGCGGGAAGGGACATTAGCGTCACTTCTCTTTTTCTGCAAAGATTTACGGCATTGCCAAACGGCAAAGCCTGCCTATACTATGGGACAGGCCGGGGCGGCGCGCCCCTCTCCGTGAACCCATTCCCCTCGGTCGCGTGCAAGCGACCGCGCTTCCCAGGAGTCCCGATGTTCGGATATATTTTCAGGAAAATTTTCGGCAGCAAGAACGAGCGCTATCTGCGGCGCCTGCGTCCGCTGGTGGCGCGCATCAATGCCCTCGAGCCCGATATGCAGGCGCTGGCCGACGAGGATTTTGCCCGGCGCATGGGTGAATACGGGCAGGCCGTGCAGGCCGGGGAAAAGACGCTGGACGATCTGCTGCCGGAGGTCTTTGCCCTGGTGCGGGAGGCCTCGCGCCGCGTGCTGGGCATGCGCCATTATGACGTGCAGCTCATCGGCGGCATGGTGCTGCACAAGGGCAAGATCGCCGAAATGAAGACCGGCGAGGGCAAGACTCTCGTGGCCACGCTGGCCGTGGCGCTCAATGCCCTGTCCGGCAAGGGCGTTCATGTGGTGACGGTCAACGACTATCTGGCCCGGCGCGACGCCGAATGGATGGGCAAGCTGTACGGCTTCCTCGGCCTGAGCACCGGCATCATCGTCCACGGTCTGGACGACGAGGAACGCAAGGCCGCCTATGCCGCGGACATCACCTACGGCACCAACAACGAGTTCGGCTTCGACTACCTGCGCGACAACATGAAATTTTACGCCGAGCAGCTCGTGCAGCGCGGGCACAGCTTCGCCATCGTGGACGAGGTGGACTCCATTCTCATCGACGAGGCCCGCACGCCGCTCATCATCTCCGGCCCCTCGGACGAGGACGTGAGCGCCTACCGCATCATGGACAGCGTGGTGCGCCAGCTCGGGCCGGAACACTATACCGTGGACGAAAAGGCCCGCACCGCCATGCTTACCGAAGAGGGCGTCATCCGCTGCGAAGAGCTTCTCAAGCTGGACAACCTTTTTGATCCGATCAACGTCACCGCCCAGCACGGCATCCTGCAATCCCTCAAGGCCCACCACATTTTCAAGCGCGACAAGGATTACATGGTGGTGGACGGGCAGGTGGTCATCGTGGACGAATTCACCGGCCGCCCGATGGAGGGGCGTCGCTATTCCGACGGTCTCCATCAGGCGCTGGAAGCCAAGGAAGGCGTTACCGTGGCCGCCGAAAACCAGACGCTGGCCTCCATCACCTTCCAGAATTATTTCCGCCTGTACGACAAACTGGCCGGCATGACCGGCACGGCGGACACCGAAGCCGTGGAATTCCAGCAGATATACGGTCTGGAGGTGGTTTCCATTCCGCCCAACCGTCCCATGATCCGCAAGGATTATCCCGACCTCATCTACCGCAGCCGCAAGGAAAAGTACGAGGCCATCCTCGAATCCATCCGCGAGCTGCACAAGACGGGTCAGCCCGTGCTGGTGGGCACCATCTCCATCGAGACCTCGGAAATGCTCTCCGCGCATCTCAAGCGCATGGGCATTCCCCATAACGTGCTCAACGCCAAGCAGCACGAGCGCGAGGCGGAAATCGTGGCCCAGGCCGGGCAGAAGGGCAGGGTGACCATCGCCACCAACATGGCCGGCCGCGGGACGGACATCATTCTCGGCGAGGGCGTGCGCGAGCTGGGCGGCCTGCACATTCTGGGCACCGAGCGGCACGAGAGCCGCCGCATCGACAATCAGCTGCGCGGCCGTTCCGGCCGTCAGGGCGACCCGGGATCGTCCCGCTTCTACCTCTCGCTGGAAGATGACCTCATGCGGCTTTTCGGCTCGGAACGCATCGCCGGACTCATGGAAAGGCTGGGCCTCAAGGACGGCGAGGCCATCGAAAACCGCATGGTCACCCGCGCCGTGGAAGGCGCGCAGAAGCGCGTGGAGGCGCATCATTTCGAGATTCGCAAGACCCTGCTGGATTACGACAACGTCATGAACCAGCAGCGTGAGGTCATTTACAGCCTGCGGCGCGACATCATGACCGAGGCGGACATGGAGCCCGTGGTGGCCGAATTCCGCGGCGACGTGCTGGATGACGCCTACAGCCAGCTCGACAAGGTTCCCGCCGACCAGATGGACGAGGCGCGGCAGACGGTCATGGCCCGTCTGGCGGACATCTTCAACCTCGGCCGGGTCATGGAACCGGGTACGCCCCTGCCGGAGCGCGAGGTCTGCGAGGAGAAGATTCACGAGATATTCGCGCAGCTGCAGGAAGAGGCGCGGTCCATGTATCAGCCCATCCTGCGGTACTTCCTGCTGGAGGAGCTCGACCGCTGCTGGAAGGAACATTTGCGCAACATGGACGCCCTGCGGGACGGCATCGGCCTGCGCGGCTACGGCCAGAAGGACCCCAAGCTGGAATACAAGCGCGAGGGCTTCGAGATTTTCCAGAACATGCTGTTCCAGATTCGTGAAGGCGTGTTCCGCACCCTGACGCGGGTTCATGTGCAGCCGGAAAGCCGCGAGGAGGAAGCACCCGCCCTGCGTCACCGGGAAGAGGAGCAGGACCTCTCCTATTCCGGCGGCAGCGAGGTGGAACCGCCCAAGGCCCGCCCCGCCCGCGCCCGGCAGCAGGTGGGCCGTAATGACCTCTGCCCCTGCGGCAGCGGCAGGAAGTACAAGCGCTGTTGCGGCGTCGGCCAGTAACGGCATGGACGGCGAACAGGACGCGCCTGCCGGAAGGCGCGGCCGCGCGAAAGCGTAAGAACGCGCGCCCGGACAATGTTTGCGGAGAATCGCCGGCCAGACGGGAGGGAGCCTTGCACGGGCGGCCCTCCCGCCTGTCGTTCCGGCGGGAAGCTGTCGGGCCGGTGCGGGAAGGTCCCCTTTGCGCCCGGCGGAAAATATGCTAGAGCGTTTTGCCATTGAAAAAGGTAAAACGCGAGGCGGCGGCACCGCGCCGTCCGGCCCAGAATGAGCGGGAAAGCCGCGTTTTTTTCCACGAAGCGACAGATCGTATGGTGTGAAATGCACAGCGTTTCACACGGAAAATGCTTTAGGGCATGTTGATAGGATTATACAATAATTTCAATAAATAAAGTAAACAGACTGGACACGCTCCACTTGTCTTTGGCGCCAGGTTGCCCCGTGCCCCTGACTCTTTTCCGCAAAAGCGTACTGGGGAAGGAATGGGGCTTGGGGGGAAGAATGACGAGAACGCCTTTTCTCGCACCGCTGCGAAAAGGCTGGGCCTCCAGTGCTGGCAGCGACCCGACGGGCGGCCCGCAGGGCCGTGCCTGTTAGGCGACAAAGGAGCCTTACAGGCATCGACAGCAAAGCAAAGGGGTTTCTTCCCCCTCAAAAAAACGTAATGAGTCCTGAGCCTGACAGGCCCTGGAGCGGTTCCATTTTGAAAGGAAGCATGCCGGGCGGCCGCGGGTGTGGCCGTCCGTTCCGCCGCAGGGCGGGACGCGGTCGGGCATCCGTGTGACGTCGGCTTTCGTCCGTCTTGCGGGCGTCGCCGAGCGGAAAAGGCCGCGCATGGGGAGGTGCTATGGCCGATGAGCCAATTATTCGGATAGTCGGGCTGGAAAAACGCTTTTCCGGCAAGAATGCGGACGTCTTTGCCCTGCGCGGCATCAATCTTGACATCGGCAGGGGCGATATTTTCGGCATCATCGGGCAGAGCGGCGCGGGCAAGTCCACGCTGGTACGCTGCATCAACATGCTGGAGCGCCCCACCGGCGGCAGCGTCTTCTTTGACGGCAAGGACCTTTGCCGCCTGCCGGAGGCGGAGCTGCGCGCGGCCCGCCGTTCCATGGGCATGATCTTTCAGCAGTTCAACCTGCTCATGCAGCGCACGGCCCTGCAAAACGTCTGCTTTCCGCTGGAACTGGTGGGGACGTCCGGCGCGGAGGCCCGCAAGCGCGCGCAGGAGCTGCTGGAGCTGGTGGGCCTTGCCAACCGCATGGAATCCTATCCGTCTCAGCTTTCCGGCGGGCAGAAACAGCGCGTGGCCATTGCGCGTGCCCTGGCCACCAATCCGCGTGTGCTCCTTTGCGACGAGGCCACCTCGGCGCTTGACCCCGCCACGACGGACTCCATTCTGGCCCTCATCAAGGACATCAATGCCCAGCTGGGCATCACCGCCGTGGTCATTACCCACGAAATGAGCGTCATTGAAAAGATTTGCAGCCATGTGGCCATCATCAGCCGGGGCGTCATCGAGGAGCAGGGGCTGGTGGAGGAGGTCTTCTTTCATCCGAAGACCGAGGCCGCCCGGCGGCTCGTCCTGCCCGAAGCCCTGCAGAAACTGCCGGGCGAGCACATGTACCGCCTCATTTTCAACGGCCGTTCCTCCTTCGAGCCGGTCATCGCCAACATGGTGCTGGAATGCGGCTGTCCGGTGAACATCATGTATGCCGACACCCGCGACATCAACGGCGTGGCCTTCGGCCAGATGGTGCTGCAACTGCCCGACCGCGAGGCCTCGCGCACCCGCATCATGGCCTATGCCCGCGCCCACAACATCCTGCTGGAGGAAATGCGCCATGATTGATCAGCAAACCGTCGAGATGCTGCTTGTGGGCGTGTGGGACACCCTTTACATGACCCTGGTGGCCACCTTCTTTTCCTACGTTTTCGGTCTGGTCATGGGCGTGGTGCTGGTCGTCTGCCGCAAGGACGGCATCCGGCCCAATGCCCTTGTCTACGGGGTGCTGGATGTGGTGGTCAACCTGACCCGTTCCTTTCCGTTCCTCATCCTCATGATCGCCGTCATTCCCTTCACTCGTTTTCTGGTGGGCACCACCATCGGCAACAATGCCACTGTGGTGCCGCTGGTGCTGGCCGCCGCGCCCTTTGTGGCCCGTCTGGTGGAATCCTCCCTGCTGGAGGTGGACGGCGGTGTGGTGGAGGCCGCCCAGAGCATGGGCGCATCCACCTGGCAGATCATCCGCAAGGTGCTGCTGCCCGAGGCCCTGCCCTCGCTCATCAACGGCAGCGCCGTGTCGGCCATCACCATTCTGGGATATTCGGCCATGTCCGGCGCGGTGGGCGGCGGCGGACTGGGCAAGCTGGCCATCATGTACGGGTATAACCGCTACCAGACGGACATCATGGTCATGACCGTGGTGCTGCTCATCATCATCGTTCAGGCCTTCCAGAGCTTCGGCAACTGGGCCACCCGACGCAGCGACAAGCGCGGCTCCTGATGGGCCGCGTGACACCCTTTAGCCTGTGGGAGACACAGCCATGAAAAAACTGCTTCTGACGCTGGCGGCTCTGCTGCTGCCCCTTTCCGCCCATGCGGGCAATACCGTCGTGGTGGGCGCCTCGCCCACGCCGCATGCCGAGATTCTGGCCGAGGCCGCCAAGATGCTCAAGAAGGACGGCTACACCCTGAAGGTGGTGGAGTACTCCGACTACGTGCAGCCCAACGTGGCGCTGGACAGCAAGGAGCTGGACGCCAACTACTTCCAGCACAAGCCCTATCTGGACGATTTCAATGCCCAGAAGGGAACGAAGCTCGCCAGCATGGGCGGCGTGCACTATGAGCCGTTCGGCATTTATGCGGGCAAGTGCAAGAGCCTCAAGGACCTGAAGGACGGCGCCATGGTGGCCGTGCCCAATGACGCCACCAACGAGGGCCGCGCCCTGCTGCTCATGGAGGCCGAAGGGCTCATCAAGCTGAAGAAGGACGCCGGTCTGGCCGCCACCCGTCGCGACATCGCCGAAAATCCCAAAAATCTCAAGATTGAGGAAATCGAGGCCGCCCAGCTTGTGCGCGCCCTGCCTGATGTGGACGTGGCCATCATCAACGGCAATTACGCCATTCTGGGCGGGCTGAAGGTGGCCGACGCGCTGGCCGTGGAGGCCGCCGATTCCGTGGCTGCCGCCACCTATGCCAATATTCTGGCCGTGCGGGCCGGTGACGAGGCGCGCCCCGAACTGCAGGCGCTCTACAAGGCGCTGACCAGCCCGGAACTGGCCGACTTCATGAAGAAGAAGTATGCCGGCGCGGTGCTGCCGGCCCACAAGTAGGAACATTTGCCGGGCCGCCGTTCGCGGTCGGCCGGATGACGGAAGGGGCGTCTGCCGGAAAGGGCAAACGCCCCTTCCCGTTGTCGGCGGCTTCCGCTTTTCTCCTGCCCCGGGTGATCCGCTCCGGGGGGCTCCCGCCGGGCGGACTTGACCGCGCGGCCGTGTTGTGAAAGACATAGTTCATTATTTCCGTTAACGAAAGACGAGGCATCAAATGACCGCGCAAGGCTATCGCTGCGGCTGGGTGGCGCTCATGGGCCCGCCCAATGCGGGCAAATCCACGCTGCTCAACGCGTTGCTGGGGCAGAAAGTCACCATTGTGACGCCCAAGCCGCAAACCACACGAAATCAGATTGTGGGCATCCATACGGATGAAGCGGCACAGACCGTGTTCATGGATACGCCGGGGCTTTCGCAGGTGCGGGGGAGGTTGAGCAAGGCCATGCTGCAGGCCGTGTGGCAGAGCCTGAATCAGGCGGACGTCATCATGCCTGTGCTGGACAGCCACCTGTATATCCGCCATCCCGACTATCTGGAGCGTGACCTTGCCCCGGTGGCCGAAGCGCTGGCCAGCGAGACGCGCCCCATGATCGTGGTGGTCAACAAGGTGGACCTTTTTGCGGACAAGAGCCGCATGCTGCCGCTTCTGACCCGCCTGAGCGAAATGTGGCCCTCGGCGGAAATTTTTCCGGTATCGGCCCGCATGAAGGACGGCCTGCCCGGCCTCATGGAGCTCATCCGCTCACGCCTTCCCGAAGGGGAGGCCCAGTTCCCCGAGGACCAGATTTCCACGGCTCCGGTACGCTTCATGGCTGCGGAAATCATCCGCGAAAAGCTCTTTCTGCAACTGCGGCAGGAAGTTCCCTACTGCATCGCCGTGGAGGTGGAGCACTGGGAAGAGGACGCGGAAAGGGGACAGACCGTCATCCACGCGGTCATCTATGTGGCGCGCCCCATGCACAAGGGCATGGTCATCGGCAAGGGCGGCAAGACGCTCAAGCAGGTGGGCATGGAAGCCCGCAAGGATATTCAGGAACTTCTGGGCGGCAAGGTGCATCTCGAACTCTGGGTCAAGGTGCGGGAAAACTGGACCGAAGACCCGGCCTTTGTGCAGGAGATGACCCGGGTCGGGGAGGTGCTGTAGGATGGATGTTTGCGCGCGTTATGCGTCCGTGCTGGAACGCCTGGACAAGGCCGTGAGCGCCGCGGGCCGCAAGCGGGAGGACGTGACTCTGGTGGCCGTCTCCAAGCTGCACGCGGCGGAAGATGTGGCCAGGGTGGCCGCGGCCGGGCAGGTGGACTTCGGGGAGAACTATGTGCAGGAGGCCCTGCAGAAACGGCAGGACCTGTCCGGCAATCCGGCCTGCGCCCATATTCGCTGGCACATGATCGGGCATGTGCAGAGCCGCAAGGCGCCGCTGGTGGCAGGGGCCTTTACCCTGCTGCATACGCTGGATTCCCGCAAGCTGGCCGACGGGCTGGAAAAGCGTCTGGTCGCCCTGAATGCCAGGCAGTCCGTGCTCTTCGAGATCAATGTGGGGGCCGAGCCGCAAAAATCCGGCATCATGGCTGAAGATTTGCCGGAACTTGCCGATTATGTTCTGGAGCACTGCCCGCATCTGGATGTGCAGGGGCTCATGTGCCTGCCGCCGGTCTTTGACGCCGGTGACGCCGCGCGTCCGTATTTCGCGCGTCTGCGCCGCCTGTGCGAGGACCTGCGCACGCGCACCGGGCTGGCATTGCCGCATCTGTCCATGGGCATGTCCGGCGATTTCCCGGCGGCCGTGGCCGAAGGTTCGACCATTGTCCGCATCGGGACGGATATTTTTGGTCCGCGACCGCCAAAAGTCTAGCGTGGCGCGGTTATTGCAACAGCTTTGGCGGGTCCACGACGCGATGGCGTCGCGGCAAACAATGTGCCGCTACGCCAAGGATGTTTTTTCGGGATACCGCTAACGGCAAGGAGCAGCTATGGCAGCCAAAGACGGCAGCAAGGAATCGCAGGCCCTTCCTCCGGGTGCTGCGGCAGACACCCCCAGGAAGAAGTCCCGTGCCAAGCGGATTGTCATATTTTTGGCAATTCTGCTCATTACCCTGAGCGCTGCGGGAGGTGCGGCCTACTGGTGGCTGTACCTGCGGACGACCGAGGGCATAACGCCGGAAAGCCCTGTCGCCGCAGCACCGGCGGAAACCGGCGCACCGGCGGCTCCGGCAGCGACGCCGCAGCCCGCCGCGCCCGGCGGAACGGCGGGGCAGGCGCCTGCCGCGGCGGCTTCCGGCAAGGATTCGGCCCGTATCGAGGCGCAGCCGGAGGCGTTGCGCAGCACGGGCATTGTCCTGCCGCTGCAGCCCATACGGGTCAATCTGACCGATCCCAGCGGACGGCGTTATCTCACCGTCGGCATGGAAATCGAGGTCAACAGCGATGTGTCGAAGGAGCTCAAGGCGCAGGGCGCCCGCATCAACGATACCATCATCATGCTGCTGGCCGGAAAGACCTACGGCGAGATTTCCACGCCGGACGGCAAGGTGTCGCTCAAGCATGAAATCGCCGCGCGGCTCAACCAGATTCTGGGCGCGCCGCGGGTCATTCGTGTCTACTTTACCAACTTTGTGGTGGAATAATTCCCCACGTCTGAAACGAGGATGTGAGCATGGCGCAGGACGAACAGGACGATATGGCCGCTCAGTGGGCGGCTCAGCTGGATGGAAGCGGAGGAGCGGACGACCTGCTCGCCGACGTTGACCTCGGGGGGGATGCTTCCGCGTCCGCAGGCGAGGATGAATCGCTGGCCTCGGAATGGGCCGAGTCCCTTGCCAATGACGAAAGGAACGGCGGCTCCGACAGGCTGACGAGCTTTGCCGAGCAGGCCACGGACGCCCAGTTCAAGGATATGACGGAGGCGGCCCGTCAGCCGCATGACCAGAAGCTCAAACGCGAGCTGGACTTCATCCTGGACATTCCCCTGGATGTCTCCGCCGAGCTGGGCCGTACCCGTCTGCTGATCAACGAACTGTTGCAACTGGGACAGGGTTCGGTGGTGGAGCTGAACAAGCTGGCCGGCGAACCGCTGGAAGTCTTTGTGAACGGCAAGCTGGTGGCGCGCGGCGAGGCCGTGGTCATCAACGAAAAATTCGGCGTTCGCCTGACGGATATCATCAGTCCCATCGAACGGGTGAAACAGCTTGGCTAGCCGATCTGACCGCTGTCGCGCCATGTTGTCGGCAGTGTGTGCGGGATTATGGGCGACCGGGGGACTGCCTCCGGTCGCCTTGGCCGCTGAAGAAGCCGTCCCCCCGGTCAGCCCGCTGGGGCAGCCCATGTTTTCCTGGAGCAGTTATGCGCAGGCGCTGGCCGTTCTGTGCCTGCTGCTGGGGGTGCTCTGGGTCGGTGTATGGCTTCTGCGCCGCTATGGACGCTTCAATTTCATTCCGCGTCCCGGCAATTTGCCGCGTGATGCGCTGCTGATGGAAGCGCAGATGCCCCTGGGCCCCCGCAAGGGGCTTATGGTGGTACGCTTCATGAATCGCAGGCTGCTGCTCGCCGTAACCGACCAGCAGATCAGCCTGCTGACGGAGGAAAGCCCAGATCATGAAAAGCCTAGCCAGGATTTTCAGCACCTCCTGGAGCAGAGCGTTGCCGCTTCTGCTCACGACGCTGGCGCTGACGGTTCTCGTCCCTGAACAGGTGGGGGCCGCGCAGGACCTCACGCTGCCCAGCATGCAGCTCACTCTCTCCGGCGGGGCGACCGAACCGAGCAAGGTCTCCGTCCTGCTGGAGATTCTTTTCCTCTTGACCGTACTGTCCGTGGCGCCGTCCATCATGCTTACGGTCACCAGCTTTACGCGTATCATCATCGTGTTCAGCTTTCTGCGGCAGGCCATGGGCGTGCAGCAGCTGCCGCCCACGCAGGTGCTGGCCAGCCTGGCCGTCTTCATGACGGTGGTCATCATGTTCCCGGTGGGCAAGCGCATCAACGACGAGGCCCTGCAACCCTATCTGCAGGAGCAGATCGATTACAAGGTTGCGCTGGACAGGGCGCAGGAGCCGTTGCGCATCTTCATGTTCAAGCATACGCGCGAAAAGGACATTTCGGTCTTTTACGCCATTTCGGGCATGGAACCGCCCAAGAACAAGAACGAAGTGCCCACCATGATGCTTGCCGCCGCCTTCGTCATCAGCGAGCTCAAGACGGCCTTTACCATCGGCTTTCTCATCTACATTCCCTTTCTGGTGCTGGATATGGTGATTTCCAGCGTCCTGCTGGCCATGGGGATGATGATGCTGCCGCCCATGATGGTATCCATGCCGTTTAAATTGCTGCTTTTCGTGATGGTGGACGGCTGGAATCTGCTCGTGGGGTCGCTGGTCAACAGCTTCCTCTTATGACGGAGGAGGACGGATATGACGACGGATTTTGTCATCGGCTTCGGCAGGCAGGCCATCGAGCTCTGCCTCATGATGGCTCTGCCCATGCTGGCCGTGGGGCTCGGCGTCGGGGTGGTGGTGAGCATCATCCAGGCAGCCACCCAGATTCAGGAAACCACCCTGAGCTTCATCCCCAAGATCATCAGCATGTTCATTGCGCTTTTGCTGGCGCTGCCCTGGATTATGGAGCGGGTGGTCACCTTCACCCGTGAGGTCTTCATCAATATCCCCAACTACGTTCAGTAGTCATCGCCTGACCCGGCGCGGGCCGCAACCCGTTCCGGGTCAGGTATCCCACTGCGCAGGCAGGCTTTTTGCTTTCGGGCATCTTGCGTAACCGGCCCGGCAATGCTATAAATGGACTCATGGATGTTCTTGAGCAGCTTGAAGTCCGCGTTTCGGAGCTTTTGCACAAGCTGGAAGCCGCGCAGGCCGACAGTGTACGGCAACAGGCCGAAATGACGGCAGCTGCCAGAGAAAGAGAGGCTCTTGCGGCCGAAAACGAAGCGTTGCAACAGGCTTTGGCTCAGGAACGGGCCTGGCGGGCCGAGGCCCTGACCCGGCTGGATGCCCTGATACAGGCTATGGAAGAGCACGACAGCGCGGAGTAGACGCCCATGAGCCCGGATAACGCGAGCAGGCTGACCGTCCTCGGGACTGATATTTTTTTTCGTCCCGGCGCGGATCTGGAAAAGTTCCGGGCAACCATCGCTCTGGTGGAAGAACGGTTCGCCGATTTGAAACTGAGGTCCCACGGCGCGCAGACCAAAGATATTCTGCTGACGTACTTGG
>CALVGJ010000198.1 GCA_944327045.1 uncultured Desulfovibrio sp. | reverse complement strand
CGCCGCGGCGCTGCGGGCAGGCCTGCAGGGCCGGGGTCTTCTTGCGCTTCACCACCGCCTTCCGCTCGATGCGGATGAGCTGGTTGATAGTAGGCATGAATTCCTCCAGATATTCTTGACCACGTTGGGACGGCCGACACCATGTCGACACCGTCCAGAGCGGCGAACCATACGCAATCCGCCCGCTTCTGTCAAGCGGCGCGGCCTGCGGCCCGCATGGGCCGCGGGGCTTCAGCTTTCCCCGCCGTAGCTGCGGGGCAGGGAGCAGCGGGGCGGGAACTCCCCTTCCAGCTCCAGCGTCGGCTGCCGCAGCAGCATGGCGCAGATGTCCGGCATGAGGCTGTCGTCCCAGGGGATGATGTCGTAGATCTCGCCGGGGCCGCCCAGCGGATGTTCCGTCACGCTGCCGTCGTCGGCAAGATGATAGAGCATGAGTCCGCCGCCTTCGGTCTGGTGGCGCTGGGAGGAACCGCCCAGCAGCCAGCCGTCGGGCAGGCGCAGACAGCCGCGCAGGAAATGGCTGCTCGTGATCTTCCAGCGCCGCACTTCACGCAGCAGACCGTGCTCGTCCTCCCGGAAGCGGAAGAATTCGCCGCCGGCCGAGGAGCAGCAGTAGATGTCTCCCTCATGCTCATAGAGCGAGTGGGGGCAGTTCAGGCCGCTGGCCACAATGCGCGTCAGCGTATGTCCCTGATGGCGGCGCATGGCGTAGATGACGCCCCAGCCCTCCTTTTTCCAGGCCAGGGAGGATCGTTTCCAGCGGTCGAAGGGCTGATGGTTGAAGGCCGAGGCCAGCACGCCGTCGTGCCACGGCACGAAATCGTTGAGGTGGATGGCGTCCGGCGGCAGCGCATCGCCCCAGCCTTCCAGCGGCGAGAGGGCGAGACTGGCCGGGCCGCCGCTGTGCAGCAGGACGCGCGAATTGCCGGTATCCGCAATGCCCAGCAGGGAGGGGCCCAGCGGCTTGACGCTGTGGGCCAGATTTTCGTGGGGGCCGGGCAGGCGCACGGCGTGGATTCCCTCGGCGTCCAGCCGTTGCAGCATGCCGTCCGACGCGACGTAGAGCGCCCCGTCATGACGGCAGACGCCGCAGACGCGCAGCACATTGCCGGGACAGTACCAGAAGGCCTGACGTTGGGCCACATCATATCCGACCAGAGAAACGGCGCTGTTGACACAGCCCAGCAAAACCCGCATGGCGACTCCTTTTCACAAGCAGGGCATATCGCATATCAGGGGACGCACCCTCGCGCCGGGGGGCGGTGCAGGGAGCGCGTCCGTACATCGTTTCAGCGCAGATCAAACAACTTCTTGAGCGAGAGGAGAAAGGCCGCCAGCCCCAGCAGGGCGGCCAGCACCACGATGCGGCAGAGCCACAGCGCCACATAGCCCAGAAAGACGCCGACAGCCGCCGCAAGGATGAAGCGGATGGCGATATTGATGATGCCGGACTTGCCGGATGTCCAGTTCACGGCCAGAAAGCCGATCCCGCACAGCAGAATCAATCCCAGGAAGATGGCGTACACAGGTCTTTCTCTCCGGTGGCGTCATGGTTTTGCCCGCGCCGGTGGCGTATTGCCGGGCTTGCTCAGATGATGGGCCTAGCACTGGCGAGTTGCCTGAGAGCCAGCAGGTGGGTCAGCATGCCGTAGACGATCATGAGCAGGACACAGCCTATCCGCAGATACGACCGCTCCCGTTTTTCCCTCAGGTAGCGCTCAAGATACCAGATGCCGGCAAGGCCGACAATCAATCCCAGCAGGGGCGGCAGGCTGAAGACGTACACGAGCTCCTTCGGCAGGCTGCCGCCGGCCAGGCGAAAGAGCAGCGGCAGCAGCTTGAGCAGGCAGAGGCACACCGTCATCCCGATGAGGAATCGCCAGAGACGTGATTCCCGCGGCATTTTCCACAGAGCGATCAGCCCTCCGATGACTCCGGCGATTTCCAGCAGTTTTTGAAGAAGCATGAAGGCCGCTTCCATCCTGTCCCTCCTGTCTCCCGCGGCATCGGCGGGAAGCCTTCCCGCGTTTTCCGCAAATCATTTCCCGGATACCAGATACCGCCGGGGCAGACAACCGCCCCGCCGGCCGGCCGGTCGGGGTTCCTTTCCGTCCGTGCCGCAGGAGGGACGTTCAGCGGCGGGTGCGCCCTTCCGTTGTCGTTCAGGCGGAAAACGTCCGTCGTTACCTGTCGATGACCTGATAGAGCAAATACAGCAGCAGCGCAAAAATGAACAGCGGCATGAAAATGATCAGCAGCCCGAACGCCAGCTCCAGCCAGGAGAGGCAGGACACGAGCATGACAAGAAGAACAGGGCCCTCCCGTGACATGTTCCTGCGGTGTCGCCAGGCGGCAAGGATGATGACGCTGTTCAGCAGCACGCTCGTCGGACTCAGGTAGAGCAGGAGATGTTCCATCGTCATCCCGCCCAGCCGGTCGGGATCGGGGAGCTCGCCCGGCAGCAGATAATGGGCCGCGATCAGGACAAGGTTCAGCAGCAGGCGGCAGACCAGCGCCCACAGCAGCACCCTGTCGAGGCGGGATGGGGACGGCAGCCGGTACAGATAGCGGATGGCCAGACCGGAAACGACAAAATTGCCGAGCAGCGCCAGATGAATGGCCGCCCCGATGGCGAATATTTCCCACGTATTCTCCCAGGCCATGCGGCTTCCTCCCGAAAGCGCCACCGTGCCGCCCGGCCCGGCATGCGCGGAAAAACCGCGTTTTTTCCGCGAAATGACAGGCGTAGGCTGTGAAGCGCAAAGCGTTGCACATGAAAAATGCTCTATTGGCCGCTCAACCAGAGCAGCAGGAGAAGCCCCACCGGAAGGGCAACCGGCAGAATCAGTACGCCTGCCGCCGGCAGCATTTCCAGCGGGCAGAGCCGGAGCAGAAGCCGGAGGGTTTGGTGTATCGGGGCTTCCTGCGGGGAAAGCTTCTTGCGGTAGCGCCTTGCGGCAATGATGATAACGACATTCAGGAGCAGGCACACCGGGCTCATGCACCACACCACATTCAGCGTGAGTTCGTCCGGCGAGATGGCGATGCCCGGTATGCGCTCAAGGAGCGTCTGCGGCAGATGCCATATCGCCATGAAGCAGAGTTCCAGCAGCAGCCGGCAGATCAGGGCTCCTGTCAGGATATTTCCGAGGCACACGGCTTGCGTCTGTCTCGGCAGACGGCGGATAGTCACAAGGGCGGTGGCCATATTGGACACAACGATCCCGGTCAACAGCATAGCGTCCTCCCTCGGCTGGATAGAGCATTTTGCCTTTGAAAAAGGCAAAATGCGAGGCGGCGCTGTGCCGCCATCTTCCTTGTTGTCGTTTTCAAGGGCAAAATGCGCTACGGGAGCGCCACCGTCAAGGCGAGGAACAGCCCCGGCAGATTCATGCCCAGCATCACCAGGGTCAGCCAGAAAACGAGATCGATATAGCGGACCGGGCGGCCGTCTTCCAGCGACATCGTTTGGCGATAACGGCGGGCGGCATACAGGATGACGACGGACAGCGGGATGGACAGCATTTCCAGATACGCCAGGGGAGCAGACAGTTCCATGCCCTGCGGCAGGAATCTTGCCGTTATGTTGAGTGCGGCCAGAGAGATGAGGCAGATCAGCGCCGCCAGCAGCGTATTCCTGTATCGTCGCGTTCGCGGCTGGCCGAGCAGATAGCGCACAGCCAGAAGATAGACCACGATGGTGGCCAGATTGAACCCGATGATGTAGAAAGTCGCGCTGTACAAGACAATCACCGCACTGAAGGGGAAGATATCCATGCGTCCTCCGTTGAGCGTGATTTACGTTGGCGAGGCTTCACATCTCAGATTATAGCGCAATTTGCATCCAAGCGTTTCGCGGAAAAAACGCGGTTTTTCCACGCTCTTTTGAGCGGCGGCGTTCGTCTGGACGGCGTTCGCCATGACTGGTCTTATATCGTCTAAAGAGACTGGGGGATGTTCCAGAAAATCGCGGCCATGAACAAGATGATGAGAGGGAGGACGAACCGCATCAGCACCAGCACCACCACCACTTCCAGTATGGAGAACCAGTAGACGAGGCTGATGCACAAAAACGGGTGGAAAGGTTCGCTCGACATCGTTTTGCGGTAGCGTCTGGCGGCATACAGCGTGACGAAGATCTGCGGCAAGCACAGCAGTTGCACATACTCAATCATCTTGAAAAGGCTCGTTTCCTGCGGCAGGAATGTCGCCCCCACGCTGAGCGCATTCAGCAGCAGGCGAAGGATCAGCGACGACAGCAGGATGGTCCTGTACGGCTGTTTTCGCGGCTGTGTAAACAGATAGCATGCGGTCAGAAAGAATATCGCTGTAGAAACAATATCGTAGATAGTTCCAACAGTAATGCCGTTTTCAAGGAGGTTAAACAGGCTTCCTTCCATACAGCGCATACTCCTGATGTGGTATGTGCGGGCATGCGATCGATGGGGATCGCTTTTCGAGTGGGCCGCAGGATAGAGGATACCAGAGAAAGCCCGCCATGCAAATAGCGGGATGTACTTTGCTCCAGTCTTGATGTGGTCGTTACAGCTTTTTGAGTGGATATTTGCAGCGCAGGGGGCTGCATCCTGCCTGTCGTTCAGCGGTTTCTCGCATGGCCCAGTGCGGGAAAAAGCGGCCTTGCGGCATGCCGGTACTGCTGGGCTGTTTTTTCCGACGCCTCTGCGTAAAAGTACGGCTTTGCAGGGACGGTACGGGCAGGCGTGCCGCCGGCTCGCGCTTTGCTTTTTCAAAGGCAAAGCGCTCTAGCAAGGGCACCATTGGCTGAAGAGGGGGGATGATGTTTCGCTCATCCGCCGCGGTTGGCGGAAAGCTGGCGGAGGCCGCAACTGCGGGGCGTTTTGCCGGCATGCTGACGAAAGCATGCCAGGCAAGGAGCGGGCGGCCGTGGGCGTCAGTTGAGAAAGATGTTCAGGCCGGCGATCGCGCAGAGCAGAGCGATGCAGCTCAAAACAGCTTCCAGCAGCGGCAGCATGGCATAGAAGCCCGAGGCCACAAGCAGCGTCGCCGCTCCGATCTGCGCCAGGAGAAAGAGCTTGCGGGTGCGCGGCGGCGCCTTGCGCAACCTGCCGCTGTGGCGATACAGGGAGCAGCCCGCAAGGAGAAGGAAGCTGAGGGCTACGAGCCCGAGAGAAAGAATGGTCTCCCATTCCACGGCAAACGCTCCTTGTGGGCGCACACCGCTAACCTTTGGGGCGGGCTTCGTGTCCCCCGCTTTTTCCCGGCAAAAGCGCGTTGGGGAAGGGATGGGGGGCTTGTTGGGGAAGGAAAGTCCGCTCCCGCACCGGCAGCGAGCCGACGGGCGGCCCGCAGGGCCGTGCCCATTAAACGGCGCAGGAGCCTTACGGGCATCGGCAGCGAAGCAAAGGGAGCTCCCCTCAAAAAATATACGCCGCCCCGAGCCTCACAGGCTCTTGTCCCGTCTGGGTCGGGCCTGCCTTCCGGGCATGGCGTCCGTTTTTGCGGCAGGGGCGGCCTTTCGCCGCCGGGCGTGTGCCGCCTGAGCCGGCGGCGGGCGTCGCGGCGCTGTCCCCCGCGACGCCCGCGTTTCGTCTACAGGCGTTCGATGACCAGACGCCCCATTTCCTTGCAGCCGACGAGGGTCTTGCCGGCTTCCATGATGTCGCCGGTGCGGTAGCCGTCGGCCAGCGTGGTGCGCACGGCCTTTTCCACGGCGGCGGCTTCCTCTTCCAGCTTGAAGGCCATGCGCAGGAGCATGGCGGCGGAAAGGATGGTGGCCAGCGGGTTGACCTTGTCCTGTCCGGCGATGTCCGGGGCCGAGCCGTGGATGGGCTCGAAGAGGCCCGGGCCGGACGCGCCCAGCGAGGCCGAGGGCAGCATGCCCAGCGAACCGGTGATGACCGAGGCCTCGTCGGAGAGGATGTCGCCGAAGATGTTGCCGGTCACGATGACGTCGAACTGCGAGGGATCGCGCACCAGCTGCATGGCCGCGTTGTCCACATACATGTGGCTGAGTTCGATGTCCGGGTAATCCTTGTGGGTCTCTTCCACCACGCTTTTCCAGAGGCGGGAGGTCTCGAGCACGTTGCTCTT
>CALVGJ010000197.1 GCA_944327045.1 uncultured Desulfovibrio sp. | reverse complement strand
AATCCCGCGGCGACGGCAGCGGCGGGCATACTGTCCATCCGCCGAACCATTTCCTCTCGACCTCTGGGCGTAAGTTTGGCATTCTTATGGCTGTTCACCCTTTCCCTCGCTCGCTTGTTGGTTTGTCTGTTAACTTCCAACTTACCGAATGAGGAAAGGGTGAACAACCTATCGGAACACAACATCTAGGGCCTGTTACCCCTATTCGTTTCCTTTTGGGGGGAAGGAGCCCCCCTCGCTCTGCTGTTGATGCCCGTAAGGCTCCTGCGTCGCCTAACGGGCACGGCCCGGCGGGCCGCCTTTCGGCCGCCGCCAGAGCTGGAGGGCTTCCCCTTCTCCAAGCCCCCCATCCCTTCCCCAGCGCGCTTTTACCGGAGAAGAGTCAGGGACACGTGGCAACTCCGCCCCCAAAAGCAAGCGGGGCGGATATAGTTTATTCTCTTTATATATTGAAATTATTTGTAAAATTTGTGTTAACAGGCCCTAGAGCATTTTGCCTTTGAAAAAGCAAAATGCGAGGCGACGGCACAGCGCCGCCCGGCCCAACGTGAGCGGAAAAACCGCGCTTTTTCCGCGAAACGACAGGCCGTATGGTTCAAACTGAAAATGCTCCGGGGGCGCGCCGGGGAGGGGGGAATATGGACACGCCGCGCTTTCCCTCTCCCTCGGGGGACAGGACAGACGAAGGCCGGACTTTCGCGCCGCTCCTCCCTTTCATCCCCCGGAATAAAGCGCGCCGGGGAGGGGTTGGGGGGCGTGGGGGGAAGGGGAGGCCCGCCCGCGCGAGGCGGGGGCCTCCCCTTCCCCCCACAGAGACCACGACCGCCCTGCCCGGCACGACATGCCCGACCACGCCATGCCTCCGGTGCGGGCGTTTACTTGACAGTCCGGGGGGCACTCCCTAAAGAAAGGGAATATCAACATCAACCTGTCTGCTTCTCATGAAATCGCTTTCCCTTTTTTTTGCGGCTGTTCTGGCCGTTTTTTCTCTTGTCGGCCCGCTGGCGGTGTCCGTGCACGCGGCGCCCGTCCGCAGCGTGCTGGCCGGGACGTATCCGGTATGGCTGCTTACGCGGGCTGTGACCGAGGGGGTGCCGGGCATCGAGGTCGGGCTGCTCGTGGCGGCGGCCACCGGCTGCCCGCATGATTACGCGCCCACACCGGCCGATCTTTTGCGTATCGAGCAGGCCGATCTTGTCGTCATCAACGGTCTGGGCATGGAGGATGCCTTTCGCGACGCGCTGTCCCGGCGCGGGGGGGATGTGCTGGACTGCGGGGCAAGCCTGGGCGAGGCCCTGACGGCGTACGCGGGCAAGCTCCCCGCCGCCGCTTGCGGACGGGAGCATCACGACCACGGGCACGCGGCCTGCGGCGTTAATCCTCATGCCTTTGCCGGGCCGCGCCTTGCCGCGCGTATGGCCGAGAGCATTGCCGAAGAGCTTGCCCGGCGGGACCCGGCCCATGCCGACCGCTATCGGGAGAATGCCGCCCGCCTTGGCGCGGGCCTGCACGACCTTCTGCAACGCCTGCGGCGGCTTGCGCAGCGGGAAGACCGTCCCGTGCGCGTGCTCCTGCAGCACGACGCGCTGGCCTATCTGGCGGCGGACGCCGGTTTTGCGGTGCTGGGCATTGTGCAGGAAGCGTCCTCCGAGGCTCCCACGGCCAGCCACCTGATGCGGATACTGGAGGAAGCCCGGCAGGAGCGCCCCGACCTTCTGCTGGGGGAACAGCAATTTACGGACAGGACCATGCAAATGCTCTCGGAGGAGGCGGACATCCCCCTGCTTTGTCTGGATTCGCTGGCCTCCGGCCCCGAGGATGTTCCCGCCGACCACTATCTGCGCGTCATGCAAAACAATGTCAGCCTGCTTGAGGAACGCCTTGCCCACCAGCCTTCCCTCTGATGTGGCCGTGCGCCTGCGCGGCCTGACGGTGCGCCGCAACGGGCTGACCATCCTGCGGGACATCGACGCGGACGTGCCCCGGGGCGGCAGTACGGTCGTCATCGGGCCCAACGGCGCGGGCAAGAGCACGCTGCTGCTCTGCATCACCGGCGAACTCGCCTGCGAGGGGAGCATCACCTTTCCCGCCTTTGACCGGCCGCCGCGCATGGCCTATGTGCCGCAGCATGTGCAGCTCGACGCGGGCCTGCCGCTGACCGTTCTGGAATTTCTGGCGCTGGGCGGCCAGCGCCGCCCGCTCTGGCTCGGCATTGCCGCCGCCGCGCGGGAGCGGGCGATCCGCCATCTGGAGATAGTGCAGGCGGCGCACCTACTGCAACGCCGCATGGGCGATCTGTCGGGCGGCGAACAGCGGCGGGTGCTGCTGGCCTCGGCGCTGGCCCGGCGGCCCCATCTGCTTTTGCTGGATGAACCGGCGGCGGGCGTGGACGCCAGCGGTGAGCGCCTGTTCTGGAAAGTGCTGACCGCCGCCCGGCAGGAGCAGGGCTTTACGCAGATCATGGTCAGCCATAATCTGTCGCTTACGGCCCATTATGCCGATCAGGTGCTTTGCCTGAACGGCAGCCTGATGCGGGCGGGTGCGCCGCATGCGGCCCTGACCGCCCCGACCCTGCGCGCATTGTTCGGCGTACCCATTCATCTGTACCCCGAACAATGCGAAGAACCTGACGAGACCTGCGCCCAGTGCGGAGCGCACTGCCACAGCGCGGAGGCCCCGGCCTGCCCGTCCCCGGACGCCGCGCCTCCATCCTCTCCCACGAGGTAGCCCTATGCTGGAAAGCCTTTCCGCCCTGCTCCCCGACCTCCAGCCGGTGGCGGACGCCCTCGGCCTGCTGCCGCTGGACTGCCTGCATCCCGTCTTCATGCGGCAGGCCCTGCTGGCCGTCCTGCTGCTGGCCCCCATGACCGCCGCCCTCGGCGTCAGCGTCGTCACCTTCCGCATGGCCTTCTTTTCCGACGCCATCGGGCACTCCGCCTTTGCCGGGGTGGCGCTCGGCCTGCTGTTCTCCCTTGACCCGCTCTTTACCATGCCGGCTTTCGGGGTGCTGGTCGGCCTGTGCATCATGGCCGTGCGGCGCGGCAGCCTGCTCTCGGCGGACACCTCCATCGGCATCGTCTTTTCCGCCGTGGTGGCCTTCGGTCTGGCCGTGGTCAGCCGCACGCCCGGCATGAGCCGCAACATGGCCCAGTTTCTTTACGGCGACATCCTCACCGTCACATCCGCCGAACTGGGCTTTCTGGCCCTGCTGGCCCTGGGCCTGCTGCTCTTTGTCCTCATCGGCTTCAATCGCCTGCTGCTGATCGCCCTGCATCCCGTCATGGCCAGAGCGCAGGGGGTACGGGTCGCCCTCTGGCAGTATGCCTTTGCGGCCCTGCTGTCCCTTGTGGCCATGATGGCCGTGCGCGCCGTGGGCGTCCTGCTGGTGACGGCCCTGCTCATCGTCCCCGCCGCCACCGCCCGCCACCTTGCCCGCACCGCGGGCGGCATGTTCTGGTGGGCGCAGGCCGTGGCCCTGTTCAGCGGCATCGCCGGGCTGCTCCTCTCCGCGCAAAGCTGGCTGGGCACCGCCAGCGGCGCCACCATCATCCTCGTCGCCTGCGCCTGCTTCCTGCTCAGCACCCTCCTGGCACGACGGCAGGGACATCGCCGCGCCTGACGGCAATCCGCCCCGCCTCCCGTCCGCATCGTCTCCCGCATGGCCCGCATGGATTGACCTTCCTCCCGCCCGGACGTACCCTGCAGGGGAACGACCCCAGGCCCGGAGGCCCCATGTCCATCAAGAAAAAATTGCTGCTTGCGGCCATCTTTCTCTTGCTGCTCGGCATCGGTCTGTCCTGTTGCCATACCGCCCTGCGCCATCTGGAGCAGCGGGAACGCCAGCACTGCTACGGTATTGCCCAATCCCAGCTCGGCTATCTGACGCGGCAGGTGGAAAACATCTTCAATACCACGCGTCTGCTGGCCGAGCACTGCGTCCTGCCCGACGGGGGCGTGGCGGATTTTGACGAAAGCGCCCGCGGCGTCATGGTGCTTCGGGAAATACGCACGCTGCAACTGGCTCCCGACGGGCGCATCGTCTACAGCTATCCGCCCCAGCCGGACGTCATGCTGCTGGACCTCTTCAGCGATCCCGCCCAGAAGGAGGGCGCCATACGGAGCCGGGATTCCGGCCAGCCGGGCATTTACGGCCCCTATGCCCTGCGGCAGGGCGGCACGGCCCTGCTCTGCCGACTGCCCGTGTACCGCGGCGCGCGCGGCGATGCCTTCTGGGGCTTTGCCATTGCCGTCATTGATATGGACAATTTTCTGGCCAACCTTGCCCCCGCTTTCAGCAACAAATCCCGTCTCCGCTTTTCCCTGTTCCGACGCGACGGCGAAAACGGCACGCCCGTGCCCATCGCAGGCTGTCCGTACGAAAAACTGGTTGACCCGCTGGAAATCAGCAGCATTCTGCCCAACGGGCAATGGTTCCTGGCCATCGAACCCCGCAGCGGCTGGATTTCGTCATGGCATGCGTCCATTCTCTACTCGCTGGCCGTGCTCCTGAGCCTTCTGCTCAGCACCCTTGCCTTCTGGCTCTTCAAGCACATTCCGCAGCTTGCCGCCCTCGCGGACATGGACTGCCACGACCCCCTCACCCATTGCCTGAACAGGGAAAGCCTCCAGCAGGACGTCAGCAAATGGACCGCCTCGCGGGAAAAATTCTGCCTCATCAGCCTGGGGCTGACCAACTTTTCATCCATTTGCGAAGAGTTCGGCTATGACGTCGGCGACCGCCTGCTTCAGGCAGTCGCCCAGCGCATACGTTCGCTCCTGCCGCGCTCCGCCCGCCTCTACCGGACAGGGCACGCCATCTTCAGCCTGCTTGTGGAGCGGGAAGCCACAGGCCCCCTGCTCAAGACCCTGAACCTGCAACTGACCGGCCCGCTTCAGGTCGGCTCCCACCTGCTGCACTGCCACCTTGCCCTCGGCATAGCCCAGTTCCCGCTGGACGGACACGCCCCGGACATCCTCCTCGGCAAGGCCGAAGAACGCCGCGAACGCGATACCCGGGAACAGCGCATCGACTGACGCCCGCCCGGCGCGATGCCGGAGCCTTGAGCGTTTTGGAGCGTTTCACCTTTGAAAAAGGTGAAACGCGAGGCGGCGGCACAGCGCCGCCCGGCCCAAAGTGAGCGGAAAAACCGCGTTTTTTCCGCGAAACGCCAGGCCGTATGGTTTGAAACGCAAAGCGTT
>CALVGJ010000196.1 GCA_944327045.1 uncultured Desulfovibrio sp. | reverse complement strand
TCCATCCCTTCGATGTCGGCGGCATCAGCCCGGCAATGGGAGAAAAGCTCCATGCGCAGGCACGGGATTTCGCCGCGGAACGGCCCGATCTCGTCAGCCTTCCACTGAAGGACCTGGCCTCTCCGGTGGAGACCCTGAAGCAGGCCTTTCCCGATGCCCGCGTTTTTTCCGGACTGGTTTCCCGAAAGGACCGGGAAGCGGCCGTGCGCGAGTTTCAACGCGATGACGGCGGAGCGGACATCATCATCGTGCAGGCCGATGCCGGAGAAGCCGGACTGAGCCTGCACGACACCACAGGGAAGCATCAGCGCGTCCTGATCAATCTGGGCTTGCCCACCAAGCCGGTGACGGCCATCCAGCAGGAAGGGCGCATCTTTCGGGCCGGGCAGAAAAGCAACGCCCTGTTCCGTTACCTGAATACCGGCACCAACTGGGAAAGGGCTGCCTTTGCCCAGACCATAGCGCAGCGGGCCTCCGCAGCGGAGAACCTGGCCATGGGCGAAGAGGCGCGCGGCCTCAAGGAAGCCTTCATCCAGGCGTTCGAGGATTCCGGCCCCGCGGATGTGGGCGGCGAGGGCGAAGGGACAGGCGGCAAGGCGCGCGACCGGGCCTTGCAGACCGCCGTTTCCGAATTCGACCGGGCAAAGAGCCTGTACTTTGCCCAGCAGAAAAAGACCGCGCGCACCAGATCGCGCGAGGGGGAAGATTACTTTGCCACGCCCGAACCGCTTGGACAGAAAATGGTGGAATGGGCGCGCATCGAACCGGGGAGCGATGTGCTCGAACCGTCGGCCGGGCATGGCGCCATAGCCCGCTGGTTCCCGGAATCGGCTCGCCGCACGGTAGTTGAGCCGTCGGCGGAACTGGCCTCACGGCTCATGCTGGCCACCGATGCCAGGGTGCGCCAGCATACCTTTGAAAAGCTGGATCTGGTCAACAAATATGACAGCATCGTCATGAATCCCCCTTTCGGCACCGCGGGGAAAACGGCCATGGCGCATCTGGAAAAGGCCTTCCGGCATCTGCGCGCCGGGGGAAGGCTGGTGGCCGTCGTGCCGGACGGGCCCAGCATGGACAAACGTCTTGCGGCATTCTTTGCCCCTGACGAAAAGGCCCAGCTCGTCCCCGTATTGCGCCGGGAGATCGGCTTGCCGGCGGTCACCTTTACGCGTGCGGGGACACAGGTCAGGTGCAAGGTCCTTGTCATCGACGCGGCGCGGCGCGGCGATCTTGCCCGCCGTACGCCCCCGGCGGCGGACGCCGTCTCCCTTGAGGTCGGGACCGTCGGGGAGCTGTTCGACCGGCTGGAAGACATCTCCGCTCCGGCGCGTCTCGGCAAAGAAGGCAGGGACGAAACACGGCCCCTTGCCTCGCTCGGGACGCCTGAACGCCGTCCCGACAGCACGCCGGTGAAGCTCCACTCCCTGTCCGAAAAGGAAACATCTTCTCCGATCCTGTCCTCCGTGCAGGCTGCCGGGGGGCATCTGCCGCCGCCGCGCGAGGTCTTCCGGTCGCCGGGCGAGGAGGCCATTCGCAAGGCCGTGGAAGCGCTGAACCAGCGGGCCGTCCACGCGGCGGACGTGCGGGTGGTGGAGGACATGCGGGACCTGCCCGCCGGGCTGAGGGAAGCCTTTGCCGCGCAGACCGGCCGCGTTGAGGGGATGTATGATCCGGTGACGGACACCGTGTGGCTCGTGGCCGGGAATCTGGAAAGCGTGGAGCGGGCCGTGGAAGTCTGGGCGCACGAGAACCTTGTGCACCACGGCTTGCGGGCCGTCTTCACGCCCCAGCAACGGCGCGTCCTGCTCAATCAGCTGTGGCAGGCGACGGGGGGCATGGGCAATGACATGGTGCGTACCATTGCCCGGCGCTACGGCAAGGACCCGCGCGGCAACGAGGCGGACCGTCTGCTCGTCATGGAGGAAGTGCTGGCCAGACTGGCGGAACGGCGGGCGCAGGGGCTGCTGACGGAGCAGGAGACGGGCTGGTGGCGCAAGGTCGTCCAGGCGGTGCTGCGGGCCTGGAAAAAGCTGGTGCAGAGCGTGAGCGGCCGGGAAGGCCGCATGGATGCGGCACGGATGGAAAGGCTGCTGGAAGCGCTGCAGGGGCATGTCATGGACGGCAGGAGCGCGCGGACGGCGGAGATGCTGGAAGAGGACGGCCCGCTGGCCTCGCTGCCCGCGGTGGAACGGGAGAAGGCCCACGCCGCCTGGGAGCAGGTACGGAAGGATACGGAAGCCTGGGAAAGGCAGGTTGATGCGTTTGTTGATGCCACACAAACGCGTAAACTGCTTACAGTCTGCCGGACTCCTGACGTATTGCGCAAGCTGGGCGCGCCCGACTTGCCCATGAGCATGACCGCACGCAACCTGGAGAAGATACTCTCCGACAAGCCGGACCATCAATTGCCCAGGGAACTGGTAAAGCAATTGCCCGCCGCATTGGCTGAACCGGTGATGGTCTTTGAATCGGCCACGGCGGCGGAGTCCTTTGTGGTGCTGACAGAGCTGAAACACGAGGGACGCTCGGTCATGGTGGCCGTGCATCTGGATACGGAGCGGCAGAATATTCGGGTCAACGACATCGCCAGCGCCTACCGGCGCGGCAACGAGGCGTGGTACATCCGGCAGATGGAGGAAGGGCGCCTGCTGTATCAGGACAAAAAGAAAAGCCTCGCCTGGGCGCGCACAAACAGGCTACAATTGCCCCAGGTCCGCAAACTCCCAGCGAGGCTTTCTGGAAACAAGATACTCGACGAGACGGATGTGGTCAAGCCTATCGCGCCCGAGGCGGAACGGGAGCAGGCCCACGCCGCCTGGGAGCAGGTGCGGAAGGATACGGAAGCCTGGGAAAGGCAGGTGGAGGAGGTCGCCGCAGGCAGAGGGGACAGGTTCAAGGCATTGCGGGTCGGCGCTACGCCTGATGTGCTCGTTCGGCTGGGGGCGCGACAGCTCCCCATGCAGATGGAGCAGCGCAATCTCAAGAAGATACTCTCAAAACACAGCATCCCGCTTGAAACACTCAGAGACTTGCCTGCACAGCTTGCCAGTCCGTTGATGGTGTTCAAATCCGCTACCATGGCCGATGCCTATGTGGTGCTTACCGAAATGGAGCGGGACGGGGAAAATCTGGTGGCGGCCATCCATTTTGATGTGACGGCCGGGCGCATCCACGTCAATGACGTTGCCAGCATCCACGACAGGAGCGTGGATCGTGACGGGAAAAAGATCCCGGGATGGGTGTGGATCAGGAACCAGATCGAGAAGGGGAACCTGCGTTACTATGATACGACACGCAGCCCCCGCTGGTTCAGAGAACGAGCTGGACTGCAATTGTCCAGTGTGGTGAACCACGGGGGCTATCGTGGCATCAGGATACTGACGGACAAGGATGTGGTCAAGCCGATCGCGCCCGAGGCGGACGGCCCGCTGGCCTCGCTGTCGGAAGAGGTGGCTTCCGGCGTGCGGGTGCTGCGTGGCATCATGGGGCGCGGCGTGAGTGAGGATGTGGCGGACATCCTGGCCAACAAGGAAATGGGGCGGCTCGTGCCCTCGCAGGACATGGGGCTGCTGGAACGCCTGTTCAAGCTGCCGCACTGGGTGGCCAAGGAACATGCCGGTTTTGCCGCTGTCTACGAGCGGCAGCTGAAGCGGGTGGAGGAACGCTCCGCCGCGCTCAAGCAGGCGCTGGAAACGCTTCCGCTGCTGTTCGAGCCTGATGCCGGGAAGCGCCTGCGGGGCAAGGAGCTGGAAGAGCTCGCCGCGCTGATCTGGAAATGGGACGGCAAGCCGATCCCGGCCCTGAAGGACGTGGACAAGTTCCTCGTGCGGGAGAAGCTGCCCAACGGACGCGCGCTGTTGCGGACAAATCCCGCCTATCGGGAGCGGTTCAGGGAATGGCTGCGGGCCGAACCGGGCGCGGAGCGCGTGAAGCAGGGCTTCCTTCAGGTGCGCGACGCGCTGGACGAGGCCTTTGTGCGGGCCTACAACCGGATGGCCGGCATGGCCGATCTGGCGGAGACCGACCTTGAGCTTTACCGGACGGCGTTCGGCTCTCTGCACAACTATTTCCCCCATCAGCGGCGCGGACGCTATTATGTGGCGGCCTTCAGGGACGGCGAGACGGTCTTCCGCAAGCATTTCGACGTGCCGCCGGGATCGTCCGTGCGCGAGGAATGGGCACGCATCGTGGCCGCCCACCGGAAGGAACATCCCGGCGCGCACTGGGCTCCGCCGCGCGAAGCGGAGAAGCTGCCGGACGACATCCTCGGCGCGCCCATCGATCCGCAGGCCATGGAACAGATCATCATGGCGGCGGCCAGGCGGCTGGGCGGCGACGCAAAGCAGACGGCGCAGGTACGGGAGACCCTGCTTGCCGGTGTGGCGGACATCCTCAAGGCGCGCGGTTTCGGCGCGCACGGCATCCGGCGGCAGCATATCCCCGGTTTTGAGACGGAGGACATCAAGGGCGTGCTCCATGCCTATCTTGCCGGTCTCAACGGCTGGCTGACCAAGATGGACGCGGCGGCGGACTTCGCGCAGGCGCTGGGCCGGATCGACGCGGTCAAGACGCCGCGGCTGTGGGAGTACGCCTCCCAGTACAGCAAGGACATGCTGCGTAACAGCGACCGCATCGACCGTATCACCGGCAATATCAAGACCGTGGCCTTTGCCTGGTATCTGGGCGGCAACATCAAGACGGCCGTGGTGAACCTGACCCAGAATCTCATCGTGGGCATCCCGCGTCTGGAACGATACGTCACCGGCGGGGGCGGCTACTGGCTGAAGAGCGCCGCGGACACCATCGGCCTGCGCTATTCCGGCAAGGGGCTGCGGGGCGCGCGTGGCCTCAGCCCGGAAGAGGCGGACATGCTGCAGGAGCTGTACGGGAACAACGTCATCACCGATGCCTATATGGACGAGATCCGCGGGCAGATCGCCTCCTC
>CALVGJ010000195.1 GCA_944327045.1 uncultured Desulfovibrio sp. | reverse complement strand
TTTTTTACAGCGGGAGCCTGCGTCTTCCGTACGACAATCAAAGGGCGTAGCACATGGCCAACAAGAGCTTTGCTGAGGTTCAGGAGTTTCTCAAGGGCAAGACCATCCTTGTGGCGAACCGCGGTATTCCCGCGCGCCGTATCTGCCGCTCCATTCGTGAACGTTTCGACGCCATTGCGGCCATGACCGCAACCGACGTGGACAAGACGGCCCCGGCGGCCTCTGCTGCGCAGGAGCTCATTCTGTTGGGCTCCGACCCGCGTGCCTACCTTGATATAGATCGCATCATCGACAAGGCCAAGCAGCACGGCGTGATAGGCATCCATCCCGGCTGGGGCTTTGCATCCGAGGATACGCGTTTTCCGCAGCGTTGCAAGGAAGCCGGACTGACCTTCATCGGCGCTACGGCCGAGGCCATGAACCTGCTGGGCAACAAGGTGCAGGCCCGTACCGTTGCCCGCAAGCTGGGCATCCCCGTGGTACCCGGCTCCGACGGCGCTGTGGACATTCCCACGGCCCGGCAGCTCATCAACGACATGGGTCTGCCCATCATGCTCAAGGCTGAAGGCGGCGGCGGGGGACGCGGCATCTTTGCCATCCACAATGAAGCGGAACTGGAAGACGCCTTTTTCAAGGCGTCTACCATGGCGCAGGCTTCTTTCGGCAATCCGCGCCTCTTTGTGGAAAAATTTCTCGATAATGTGCGGCATATCGAAATTCAGGTCATTGCCGACATGTACGGCAATGTGTTCGCCTTTGACGAACGCGACTGCTCGGTACAGCGCAACCATCAGAAGCTTATAGAAATTACTCCCTCGCCGTGGAAGGGCATCACCCGCAATCTGCGTGATCAGCTCAAGGATTACGCGCGTCGTCTGGTACGGGCCGTAGGCTATCATTCGCTGGCCACGGTGGAGTTTCTGGTGACGCCCGAGGGGCAGCCCTATCTCATCGAAGTCAATACCCGCCTGCAGGTGGAACACGGCATCACCGAATCCCGTTACGGCATCGACCTTGTGGAAGAGCAGATTGCCGTGGCTTTCGGTGCCGAGCTGCGCTACCGAGAGGAACAGCTGCGCCCGACCTACTGGGCCATGCAGGTGCGCATCAATCTGGAAAATCCGCAGGACAACTTTGCGCCTAATTCCGGTCTGGTGAGCCGCTATGTTTCGCCCGGCGGGCCTGGCGTGCGGCTGGACTCCAACATTTGCGCGGGCTACGAGTTCCCCGCCAATTATGATTCGGCGGGCGCGCTGCTCATCACCTACGCCACGGACTGGGAAAAGACCGTGGCGATCATGGAGCGCGCCCTTGGGGAATACATCATCGGCGGACTGAAAACGACCATTCCGTTCTTCCGGCAGGTTCTCAAGCATCCTCTGTTCCGCGGCGGCAACGTCAACACCAATTTCATCGCCGCGCATCCCGAACTCATGCAGTATCTGGACCTTGCGCCGGAGAGTGAACGTCTTGCCCGGCTGGTGGCCGAAATTTCCGCCAGAGGCTACAATCCCTTCCTCCAGCTCGGCGAATACCGTTCCGCCACTACGCCGGAACTGGGGGTGTTCGACCCGGTGCTGCCGGTCATTCCCTCAAGCACGCGTCGCCAGCCTTCGCCCTATCCGCACGGCGACCGTCTTGCCCTTCTGGACTATGTGCGCGACTCGGGGCGAGTGCATTTCACCGACACCACGCCGCGCGATTTCACCCAGTCCAATTCCGGCAACCGCTTCCGCCTGGCTGAAGATCGGCTCATCGGCCCCTATCTGGACAATGTGGGGTATTTCTCCATCGAAAACGGCGGCGGGGCGCATTTCCATGTGGCCATGATGGCCAATATGACCTATCCTTTCCGGGAAGCCCGCGAATGGAACAGCTTTGCCCCCAAGACGCACAAGCAGCTGCTGGTGCGCTCCACCAATGTGCTGGGCTACACGCCGCAGCCGCGCAACCTCATGCGTCTGACCGGGGAGATGATCTGCGACCACTACTCCGTGGTGCGCTGCTTCGATTTCCTCAACCATGTGGAAAACATGCGCCCCATTGCAGAGGTGGTCATGTCCCGCAAGGATGTGGTCTTTGAACCGGCGCTTTCGCTTTCCTGGGCCAAGGGGTTCGACGTGCCGCATTATCTCGGTGTGACCGAGGCCATTTTGCGTATGATGGGGAGCATCATGGGTGTGGACCCGCGCGAGGCCTCCCGCCACATCATTCTCGGCCTCAAGGATATGGCCGGCGTCTGCCCGCCGCGCTTCATGACCGAGCTGGTGAGCGCTCTGCGCAAGGCCTGGCCGGAGCTCGTGCTGCATGTGCATCGTCACTACACGGACGGCCTGTTTGTGCCCTCCTGCGGAGCGGCGGCCAAGGCCGGTGCCCATATCGTGGACGTGGGGCTGGGATCGGCCGTGCGTTCGTACGGACAGGGGGACGTACTTTCCACCGTGGCCTATATGGAAGGCGAGCTCGGCCTTACCTGCCAGCTCAACAAGGACGCTATCCGGGACGCCAATTTCGTCTGCAAGCAGATCATGCCGTATTATGACCGCTACTGCTCGCCGTACTTTAAGGGCATCGACTACGATGTGACCCTGCACGGCATGCCCGGCGGGGCGACATCGTCTTCGCAGGAAGGGGCCATGAAGCAGGGCTACATCCACCTGCTGCCCTATATGCTCAAGTTCCTGGAAGGAACACGGCAGATCGTGCGGTATCATGATGTGACGCCCGGTTCGCAGGTGACGTGGAATACGGCTTTCCTTGCCGTAACCGGGGCCTGGAAACGCGGTGGAGAAGAAGAGGTGCGCTATCTGCTGGAAGTGCTGCACGAGGTGACGATTCGTCCCGAAAGCGAGCTGAGCGAGCAGATGCGCCATGCGCGCCTCAATATCTACCAGGACTGCAATGATGCCTTCCGCAACCTCCTGCTGGGCAAGTTCGGCCGTCTCCCGCTGGGCTTCCCGCCGGACTGGGTCTACGAAAGCGCCTTCGGCAGCGAATGGAAGAGCGCCATCGCCAACCGTACTGAAGCTTCACCGCTGGAGTCGCTGGCGGACGTGAACTTGGCTGCCGAGCACAAGGCCTGCGCCGATCTCATCAAGCGCCAGCCCACGGAAGAGGAATTCGTCATGTACCTCAACCATCCCGGCGACGCGCTCAAGACCATGCAGTTCCGGGCCAAGTTCGGCGATCCCAACAATTTGCCGCTGCACGTCTGGTTCGAGGGGCTCAAACCCGGACAGGACCTGAGCTTCAACGACACGAGCGGCAAGCCGCATCATCTGGCCCTGCTCAGCATCTCCCGTCCCAACGAGGCCGGCGTGTCCATCTGCCGCTATGTGCTGGATTCGGAAATCATGAGCTGCGAAGTGCAGGTCAGCGACAAGGTCGGTCAGGCCAAGCAGGGCATTACCATGGCCGATCCCGCCAACAAGTTCCATGTGGCTGCGCCCAGCAACGGCGACCTGTGGGTCATGTATGTGCACCCTGGCGACATTGTGAAGGAAGGCGAGGAGCTCTTCAATGTCTCCATCATGAAGCAGGAAAAGGCCGTGCTTGCGCCCACGGACGCTATGGTCAAACGTGTTCTCAAAACGGCGGATTTCAAGGAAAACAAGCAGATGGTTTCCGTGCGGGAAGGCGAACTCATCGTGGAACTCTGCCCCGTGCCGCGCACTTGTCGCAACGAGGCCTGCGGTCAGCCCATTCCCATGGAGAACATCGCCTTCTGCCCCTATTGCGGCTCGCCCGTCTAAGCTTTGCCGCCCGCCTGCCCGCAACAGTAGACAGTTACGGGCAGGCGCGCTAAAATATTAAGGTCATCCATCCCTATTACTCCGGAGGACGTCATGCCCAACAAGACCCCTGTCACCAAATCAGGCGGCAATAACGATAAGGAAAGCCTTGACGCCATTCGTCAGAAGCTGGTTCTCACCGGTGCGGATATTGTCGCGCTGGGTGAAGAGGCCGAGCTGCTTGTGGGCGGCAAGAACTACAATACGGCGCTCATCAGTCAGATTGAAGGCATTCAGGCTCCGTATTTTCGGGCCATTTCGTCAAAGGCCTTTCATCACCTGCTTGATGAAACCAAGGTGAGCGGTCGCGTTGTCCGCAGCGTGGTTGACAAGGAATACGGTCGTATTGACTGGAACGATCCTGAAATCAATCAGGACCCTGATTTTCTGCAGAAATTCGTGCGCCAGCTTGGCCGCCAGATTCATGAGGCCGCCACGGCCGAGGCCGAGCAGGGGCATACGAAGTTGCGGACCTTCATCAATAACGTAGTGGACGGCTTTGCCACCTCTCCGGAAGGTATTGACCAGCTGCGCAAGCGGTCGGTCATGGTGCAGGCCGCCATTCTGTCCGTGGACCTGCCTGCGGATGTGAATACTGCCGTCCGCGGCGCCTATCAGGCCATCTGCACGGATAACGGCGATGACATGACGCCGGTGGCCGTGCGTTCCTCCGCCGCCGGGGAGGACTCCCGCAAGAAAGCCTTTGCCGGTCTGCAGGACACCTACCTTAATATGGTCGGTGGGGACAAGGTGGTGGAAGCCTACCACTGGGACTGTGCCTCGGCCTACAATCTGCGTTCCATGACCTATCGGCGCGAGGCTATTCTTGATGCTATTGCCCGAGCCGAAGAGACCGGGGATGAATCCATTGCCGAAACGGCCAAGAAAGAATGGGCCATCGAGAATACCTCCCTGTCCGTCTGCATGATGCAGATGATCAATCCCGTGGTATCGGGTACGGCCTTCTCCGCCGACACGGCCACCGGTTGCCGCGGTACGGATCGCAAGGACCTGGTCAGCATTGATACGAGCTACGGCCTCGGTGAGGCCGTGGTGGGCGGCAAGGTGACGCCCGACAAGCTTTATGTCTTCCAGCGCGATGACGGCAGCGACGTGGTCATCCGTCAGATGGGCTGCAAGGACATGAAAATTGTCTATGACGAAAAGGGCGGCACTCGGGAAGTGGACGTGCCCGAACTGGAGGCCCTGCGCTGGGCCCTGTCGCTCAGTCAGGCCGAGCGGGTGGCCAAGGGCGTGCGCGCTGTGAGCAAGGCTTACGGCGGCATGATTATGGACACCGAGTTCTGCATCGACGCCAACGATAAACTTTGGTTTGTGCAGGCGCGTCCCGAGACCCGCTGGAACGAAGAGCTGGAAAATCATCCAACTACCATCTTCATGCGTCGCCGTGAGGTTGATCCCAAGGCTGCCGCTACCGCTGAAGTACTGGTGGAAGGCAATGGCGCATCCCGCGGCGCGGGGCAGGGTACGGTACGCTTCCTGCGGTCGGCCCTTGAGCTGAACAAGGTGGAAAAGGGCGATGTGCTGGCAGCCGAACGTACCGACCCTGACATGGTGCCGGGCATGCGTGTGGCCTCAGCCATCATGGCCGATGTGGGCGGCGACACGAGCCATGCAGCCATCACCTCACGTGAATTGGGCATTGCGGCCGTTATCGGCATTCAGCGTCTGGACGTGCTGCGGGCCTTGGACGGTGCGGAAGTGACCGTGGACGGTACGCGTGGACGCGTGTACCGCGGCCTGCTGCCGCTCAAGGAAGTGGGCGGCGAGATGGACGTGGCCCAGCTGCCCGTTACCCGTACCAAGGTGGGGCTGGTGCTGGCCGACGTGGGGCAGGCACTCTTTCTTTCCCGCCTCCGCAATTTCCCCAAATTTGAAGTGGGCCTGCTGCGTGCCGAGTTCATGCTGGGCAACATCAGCATCCATCCGCGCGCTCTGGAAGCCTTTGACAATGGCGAGCTGGAAAGCATCGTGCAAGCCAAGTTGCGTGAGCTGGCGGGCAATCTTTCCAAGGTGCTGCGCGAGCAGATGGCTGCCGGACTGATTGTCTTCAATTTCAATCTGCGCGAATACGTGGGCGAGATTACCGGTCTTTCCGCCGAAGCCGCGGCCCTTGCCGCGACGGATACTAGCGCCAACGCTGAAGAAGTCCTGCTGCTGCACCGCAAGATGCGCGAACTGGATCACAAGATCGACCAGCACCTCGAAATTGCTTCTCGCCGTCTGGAAGTGCTGAAGACGTCCGATGATCTGGCCGACCATGTGCGTATCATCATGGGGTATGACGACGAACTGGCTCTGCTCAATCCCGCCGACCCCGAAGAAGCCAAGCGCATGGCTGAGATCGAGGCCAGCGTGGCCGATCGCGTGGATCGCGTGAAGGATTTGCCCGCCGTCAAGACCCTGCTGGAGAATATCGGGCGCCTGCGTGAGGAAGTGAGTCTGCGCGCCGGTCTCAAGAAGGAAATGGACGATGTGCGCAATCTGCCCAACAAGATTCGCGCCCTCATCAAGACGCGTGGTTACCGTACCGGTAAGGAACACTACGTGCAGACGCTGGCCCAGAATCTGGCTCTCTTTGCCATGGCCTTCTACGGCAAGAGCATCGTCTACCGCACCACGGACTTCAAGAGCAACGAATACCGTAACCTCATCGGCGGCAGCCTCTTTGAACATCATGAAGACAACCCCATGCTGGGGTATCGCGGTGTCTCCCGCAATATTCATGACTGGGAAATCGAGGCGTTCAAGCTGGCCCGCGGCGTCTACGGCGGCAGTAATCTGCAGATGATGCTGCCCTTTGTGCGCACGCTGGAGGAAGCCCGCTCCATGCGGAGCTATCTGGAGCAGGTACACAAGCTCAAGAGCGGCGAGGACGGACTGAAGATTATCCTCATGTCCGAAATTCCGTCCAATGCCATTTTGGCCAAGCAGTTCATCAGCGAGTTTGACGGCTTCTCCATCGGATCCAATGATATGACCCAGATGGTGCTGGCGACTGACCGTGACAATTCCCGTCTGTCCCATATCTACGATGAGGAAGACCCGGCAGTGGTCTGGGCCATTCTGGTAAGCATCTTTGCCGGTCAGAAGTACCGCAAGAAGGTGGGGTTCTGCGGACAGGGTGTCTCCAACAGCGTTATCCTGCGCGGTCTGGTGGCTATTGCGGGTATTGTTTCCGCCTCTGTGGTGCCGGATACCTACTTCCAGACCGTGAAGGATATTGCCGCTGTGGAAGCGGAAAATATCCCGACCTCCCGCCTGGGTGAATGGCTCGGCCAGCAGCATCACAAGCATCTTGCCGCCCTCATGGAAGAGGCCGGTTACGGGCATATCCTCAAGAAGTATACCTTGCCGCAGGATATTCAGGAGTGGTACGAAGGCGAATTGCAGCGCCGCCACGAGCAGCTGCGCGAGCATCTGGATACCCCCAAGGAGGACTTCTACCGTGCCGAGCTGGAGGGCTTCCGTTCCATGTTCCACAAGCCCGTCATCTACGCGACGTGGAACTGGAACAGCACCGTGGAAGATGCACTGCATCAGGCGGGCTTTGCCACCTTTGAGGAACAGGCGGCCGCGCTGGAAGAATGCCGCAAGATGGACTTCTAGTCGTCAGCTGTTCTGAGTAAGGTCATCTGCAAGAGGGAAGAGGAATCCGGCAACGGTTTTTCCTCTTCCCTCTGTCTATTTGGTGAATTCCCGGAATAACATCCAATTTCTGTGTGCTGGAGGGGCCATGCCTGCACCGTTGATCAAGCCTATTTCCTGCTCTGTTGAATGGTTGGTGTCCGATATCGACCACGGCAACCTTGGCCTTCCTGATATCCAGCGACCTTTTGTCTGGAGCAATGCGCAGGTGCG
>CALVGJ010000194.1 GCA_944327045.1 uncultured Desulfovibrio sp. | reverse complement strand
GAAAAGTGCCACATCGCCAACAGCGTGTATCCCTACTGCTGGACCTGCCACATCACTCCCGAGGGGAAGAAGTAATGAACAAGAGCAGAAGAAGCTTTCTCAAAGTGGCGGGGCTTTCGGCCTTTGCCCTGAGCAGTGGTGTGGCTGCGCTGTCCTCCACCGCCCAGGCGGCCGCCACCATGCCCGGCAGCGGCTACAAGACAAATGCCGCGGCTCTCAAGGCCAAGCGCTGGGCCATGGTCATCGATACGCGCGCCTTCAAGGGCCCGGAGGATTACCAGCCCCTCATCGACGCCTGCCACACGGCACATAACGTCCCCACCATCAAGGGCAGCAACCAGAACATCAAATGGTTCTGGCTGGACAAGTTCGATCATGCCTTCCCGGATGACATCAACGCCTATCAGGCGGCCGGCATCAAGGAGCGCATGTTCCCGCTGCTGTGCAATCACTGCACCAATCCGCCCTGCGTGCGCGTCTGTCCCACCCAGGCGACCTACCAGATGCACGACGGCATCGTGGCCATGGACTACCACCGCTGCATCGGCTGCCGTTTCTGCATGGCCGGCTGCCCGTACGGCGCGCGTTCCTTCAACTTCATGGACCCGCGCAAGCACCTGCCCAAGGAAATGCCCAATCCCGCCTTCCCCACCCGCATGATCGGTGTGGTGGAGAAGTGCACCTTCTGCGCCGAGCGTCTGGCTGTCGGGCAGATGCCCGCCTGCGTCGCGGCGTCCAACGGGCGTATCCTCTTCGGCGATCTGGACGATCCCAATTCTGATGTGCGGCACGCCCTGGCCGAAAACTACAGCATTCGCCGCAAGCCGAACCTCGGCACGCAGCCCGGCGTGTACTACCTCATCTAGGGAGAACTGGCTATGCTTGAAAAAGTACTTACCGGTCCCAGGACCTTCTATCTGTGGCTGCTCTTCTTGGTCTGCGTCATCGGGGCCTGCGGCCTTGTGTACTGGCAGCAGCTGCAGCAGGGCCTGTCCATCACCGGCATGAGCCGTGATGTTTCGTGGGGCCTCTATATCTCGCAGTTCACCTACTTCGTGGGTGTGGCGGCTTCGGCCGTCATGCTGGTGCTGCCGGCCTATTTCCATCACTACAAGAAATTCAAGCGCATGATCATCTTCGGCGAATTCATGGCCATCGCCGCCGTGTGCATGTGCTCGCTCTTCATTCTGGTGGACCTCGGCCAGCCCCAGCGCATGCTCAACGTCATGCTGCACCCCACGCCCAACTCCGTCATGTTCTATGACATGATGGTGCTCATCGGCTACCTGACCCTCAATGCCATCATCGGCTGGGTGACGCTGGAAGCCGAGCGTCTGGATGTGGAGCCGCCCAAATGGGTCAAGCCCCTCATCTACCTGTCCATCATCTGGGCGTTCTCCATTCATACCGTGACCGCCTTCCTGTACGCCGGCATTCCCGGCCGCCATTACTGGCTCACCGCCATCATGGCCGCCCGCTTCCTGTCCTCGGCGTTCTGCTCCGGTCCGGCCATCCTGCTGCTGCTGGTCTTCATCGTGCGCCGTCTCACCGGCTTTGAGCCCGGTCGCGACGCCGTGAAAACCCTGACCACCATCATCACGTATGCCATGTGCATCAACGTGTTCTTCTACCTGCTGGAAATCTTCACGGCCTTCTATTCCGGCATTCCCGGTCACCAGCATCCCATGACCTTCCTGTTCGGCGAGCATGCCGGACATCTGACCTGGGTCAGCAACTGGATGTGGGCTGCCGTCATCATGGCGCTGGGTTCGCTGGTTATCCTCATTCCGCCGGCATGGCGCAACGGGCCCCTGCTGCCCCTTGCCCTGGTCATGCTGGTGGTGGCCAGCTGGATCGACAAGGGCCTCGGCCTGCTCATCGGCGGTTTTACGCCCAACATGTTTGAAACCATTACGGATTACGCCCCGACCTGCATGGAAATTTCCGTGGCGCTCGGCGTGTATGCCATCGGCGCGCTGGTGCTCTCCCTGCTCTGGAAGATTGCGCTCGGCGTGAAGAGGGAAGCCGGTCACTTCGGCGACTAGCGAACATCCGCCCTCGACTTCTCAACCCCGTGCTCCGGCACGGGGTTTTTTTATACCCGCAGGTCGGAAATGGTGGGTGTCGTACCGTTGCGGCCTGCGTCGATCTGGCGTATAGTTTTTTGGTTAGCCGCTCAAACGGCTCGATGAATACTGTACACGCCGATGTCGCCACAGGAGATTGCCATGCACGAAGCGCTCAAGGTAGCCACCACCATCTGCACGACCATGCTTCGCAACGGATATGATGCCCATATCGTCAACGCTCCCCTGCAACAGCATCTGCTGGAGACCAGCGACGTTTCCGCCGTGGATATTGCCTGTGAGCCGGATATCGAGGTGCTGGGCAAGCTGTTTCCGGCACTTGTACCCGTGGAGGACGGGCCCCTGCTGGCCCAGCTGGAAGAGGAGGGCGTCACCATCCGTTTCTATCCGCTGGTGGTGGAGGACTCGAGCCATCCTGAGCTTTCGCTCATGCGCATTACGCCGACCATTGCGGCGCAGCTTGAGCCTCGTGAGCGTCTGCTGCTGCGCCTGAGCGGTTGTGCCGCGCCGCAGGATTCCAGCAGCATTTATGCCGGTTTTTCCGAGGTCAAATCCGGGGCCATCCGCCTTTCCGGCCTGCCGGACGAGACTCTGCGGCACAACTACCTGCTGGCCATTCGAGCCCTGCGTTTTGCCGCCAATTTTGACGTGCCCATCGAGCCCAATACCTGGCTGGCCATTGTGCGCAGCGCCGCGCGCGTGCTGGACTATGTACCGGCTGCGGACATCATGAGCGAGTGGCGACAGGTTTCCGCCGAGGCCATGCACCGCTTTGTGCGTCTGCTCTATGATGCGCAAATCCTGCAGGGGCTCATTCCTGAAGTGGCCGCGCTGGCCTGCATCCGGGAGCGCAATACCAACACCGACGAAGAGGAATCCGTTTTTGAGCATACGCTGCGTTGCATGCGGCACTATCCCGAAAAGGATTTTCACTACGACTGGCTCGGCACGCTGGCCATGCTGTTCCATGATGTGGGCAAACTCTTCACCGGGGAATACTTCGACGGTGAGATGACGTTTTACCAGCATCACCGCGTAGGCGCCAAGGTAACGCGCAAAATCCTGCGGCGTCTGCATCTGACCACGGAAGACATTGACTTGCTCTGCCATCTGGTGCGTTACCATATGCGTTTCCATTTCATGATGACTGACCGCGGCATTCGTCGCTTTAAAGCTCTGGATGAATATCCCCGCCTTATCGCCATGGCGCGTGCCGATGTCGAAGCTCGTGACGGCAACTTCACGGCCTTCAACCACAACATGAAATATCTCGAGCGCGCCGAAACGCCGGAGCAGATGCTCGAGCCGCTGCTCAACGGCAACGAAATCATGAATGAGACGCGCCTGGCGCCCGGGCCGCTGGTAGGGGTCATACGTGATGCGCTCCTGCAGGCCCAGATTGCCGGAGAAGTGACGGACAATGATTCCGCCGTACGCTTCGTGCGCGCCTATGCCCGGCGCATCAGCAATTAGCCGCTCATGGTCAACCTGCTTGACTTTACGCTGCCCGAACTGACGGACTGGATGCAGCGGGAGCTGGGGGAGCCCCGTTTCCGCGCGGTACAGGTCTGGCAATGGCTTTGGCAGCGCATGGCCCGCAATTTCGAGGAGATGACCAATGTCTCCAAAGCCTGCCGTGCGCGCCTTGCCGAGTGCGCGTCCATAGACTGGCCGGAAGTGGCCCGCGTGCAGGAGAGCCGCGACGGCACGACCAAGTTTCTTCTGCGCCTTGCCGATGGGGCGGAAGTGGAAACGGTGCTCATTCCCTCGGAATCCCGGGACGGCAGCCGTCGCTGGACGCAATGTCTCTCCTCGCAGGTGGGCTGCGCCATGGGCTGCACCTTCTGCAGCACGGGCACGATGGGCTTTGAGCGCAATATGCGCATGGGCGAGATTCTGGGGCAGATTCTTGTGGCCCGTGCCCATCTGGGCGATACCCGTCCGGACTGGCCTGTTCTGCGGAATCTGGTCTTCATGGGCATGGGCGAGCCTCTGCTGAATTTGCACGAGGTCATGCGGGCGCTCCAAAGCCTCAATGACGACAAGGGCCTCAACTTTTCTCCCCGGCGTATCACCGTCTCCACCTGCGGCATCGAAAAGGGCCTGCGCGAGCTGGGAGAAAGCGGACTGGCCTTTCTGGCGGTGTCGTTGCACGCGCCGACGCAGGAACTGCGGGAACGCATCATGCCCAAGGCAGCCCGCTGGCCGCTGGACGAGCTGCTGGCTGCGCTGAAATCCTATCCGCTCAAGACGCGCGAGCGCATCACCTTTGAATACCTGCTGCTGGGCGGAGTCAATGACGGCCCGGAACAGGCGCGGGAACTGGCGCGCGTGGTCAGCGACATCAAGGGCAAGCTCAATCTCATCGTCTATAACCCCGCCGAAAATGCGCCCTATGAGGCCCCCACGCCGGAACGGGTGCTCGCCTTCGAGAAAATGCTCTGGGATCGCCACATCACAGCCATTGTCCGTAAATCCAAGGGACAGGACATCAAGGCCGCCTGCGGACAGCTCAAGGCCGAGCAGGCCGAGCGCCGTCCCGCATAGGGCGTTTTGCCTGTGAAAAAGGCGGAACGCGGTCGGCGGCACAGCGCCGCCCGTCGAAATCAGGCGGAATGACCGCGTTTTTCCGTGAAACGCCAAGCTGTATGGTGTGAAACGCGGAGCGTTTCACACTGAAAATGCTCTAATTGTAGAGTGTCAACACGTTGTTCACCCTCTGCTCAGACATGAAGCTGGAGGTTTTCTGCCAAGAGCCGAATGGGGGCGCACAAAATTGTAATGATGCGTCCATTTCGACAAGTAGGCTGCCCTTTTC
>CALVGJ010000193.1 GCA_944327045.1 uncultured Desulfovibrio sp. | reverse complement strand
GAGCTTTACGGCAAGGTTCGCGAACGTCTGCCGCGCATCAGTCTCGGCACTGTATACCGCAATCTGGATTTCCTTGCCGACAGCGGCGAGATCCGGCGGCTTGAAGCCGCCGGCACGACCAAGCGGTTTGACGGCAACATGGTGGACCATCAGCATGTGCGCTGCCTGTGCTGCGGCCGTATCGGCGACGTCATGTCGCCGCTGCCGGCCCCTTCCGTCGCGGGCATGCATGTGCCGGGCTTTGTGGAGATTCGCTGCCCGCGAATCGAGTTCGACGGTATCTGCGATCAGTGCGCGGCGGCAAGAAGCGTCTCCGGAGATTGATGGAAGACGATCTTGCTGCTATGCTCTCCTCATGAGGTAGGACTCGCGCACGTTGTCTTTTTCAAGGAGGAAACTATGGCGGACCCCAAGGATATGTGGCGTTGCCAGATGGTGAATTGCGGCTATGTCTATGATCCCGACAAGGGGGATCGGCGGCGCAAGATTCCGGCCGGAACGAAATTCGAGGATCTGCCGGACGACTGGAAATGCCCGGTTTGCGGCGCGGCGAAAAAGAGCTTTCGCCGCCTGTCCGATGAAATCTAGAGCGTTTTGCCTTTGAAAAGGGCGAAACGCGAGGCGGCGGGACAGCGCCGCCCGGCCCAAAGCGAGCGGAAAAACCGCGTTTTTTCCGCGAAACGACAGGCCGCGAAGTTTGAAACGCAACGCGTTTCAAACTGAACAGGACAATTTCGTAGTTCTTTTCAGGGGGAAGGAAAAACCCGTTTGGGCATTTTCCCCGGTCTGCGCGCTGCCCGGCGGGAAGCACTCTCTCCTTTCCGTAACGTGGCAAAACAACAAAATTTTTGCCTTTGCCTGCGGGGCAGCGTGTCGCCATAGAGCATTTTCCGTTTGAAACGCTTTGCGTATCAAACCATACGGCCTTGCGTTTCGCGGAAAAAACGCGGTTTTTCCGCTCACTTTCGGCCGGGCGGCGCTGTGCCGCCGCCTCGCATTTTGCCTTTTTCAAAGACAAAATGCTCTAAAGGAGCACTGTTCCCGCCATCCCCCATTGTCCCTTTTTGCCGCATCGTGTTCTCCGGCACAGTGCGCTGAATCAACAGGGGGAACGCCGTTTTTTCCGGCGTGCGGCTGCGGCTGCCCCCATGGGGAAAGACAGCACTGCAAAGAGTTTTCAAGCGTAAGCGAGGCAGGGCGCGGAGGATATCGCCGCCCCGCAGGGGCGGAAGCTCCGACGCCGGACGGACGCTCGTCCCGCGCAGACGCGGGACAGCGGGAGGCCGAACGCCCGCTGCCGCGCGGCAGGGAGGGGGTTGGGGGACGACCTGAACGATCTTGCTGGTCGTCACGGATGGCTGCCTCAACGCGGGGTTGGGGGTCGCAGGGGGCAAGGGGCTGCGCAAGCCCCTGTCCCCTACCGCCCGCCGCGCAGGCGACCAAGTCCATGTGCCGGGCCGACGCCGCCATCCAGCGAGCAAAAAAGAGATGCCGCCGGAAGGCGACCACGCCCAGGCTCTGGGCAGCATCCGCCATCCAGCGACACATGGAAGAAAAAAGAGAAAAACCTCTACCCCACCACACGCGGCAGGGTCACGGCGCCCTGCGGCATGACCGTGGTGGGCACGGCCAGGCTGCCGCCGTGGAAACCGGCGGCCAGCTCCAGCGCCTTGTCCAGACTGGGCACGACATGCAGGCGGGTGGAGGCAAAGAGGGACGGGGCCATGTCCGTCACCAGAATGACGTTATGATGCTCCGCGGCCTCGGCCAGCAGGAAGCCCACATACCCACCGATGGAGAAGGTTTCCCTCAGGGCGGCTTCCCGCGCGTGGTGATCGGGGTAGGCGGTGAGCTGGCGTTCCGTCTCGGCATTGCCGAAGCCGTCGGGATTGCGTGCCAGCAGAATCATGGTGCCGCCCTCTTCCACGGCCGCCAGCGCATTGCTGAGGAGCTTTATTTCCTGAAAGACATTCATGTCCCGGGGCGCGCCGCCCGCACTGGCCACCACCAGCGGCGTGCGGCGGGGGATGTCCACCCTGTCCATGCGCTCCACCAGCGCGCAGGCCGCGCGGTGGGCCGCCAGCCACTGCCCGGCAAAGGCGGCGATGATCTCGGCTTTGGCGTTGGTGATGACGTTGAGGCTGAAGCAGGGCTTGAGCAGGGCCGCGCCTTCCGCCAGATCAGCCTGAAAGATGTTGTCCTCCAGAATGCCCGCCCGCACCAGCGGATTGGTCCCGCTGTCCGCGGCGGCATTGAAGGCAAGGTGGTGGTGGCGCTGGATGGTCTCATATCCGCAGATGCCGGGCACCAGCATCTTGGGGCCGCCGCCGAAACCGGCGAGGAAATGGAAGACCACGCCGCCGCAAAGGATAATCTTGTCCGCTTCCACGGCGGTCTTGTTGACGATAATGGGCGTACCGCGCGAGGTCGTGCCCACCTGAACGAGGTCGGCGTCTTCGCGGCACTGGTGATCCACAATGCGGATGCGCCCGGCCACATCGGCGGAGACAAGGCGGGCATGCTCTTCCGGGGTATGGCGGCGATGCGCGCCCGTGGCCACCAGCAGGGTCATGTCCGCGTCGGGGATGCCGCAGGCGTTCAGGGCGGCCACCACTTCCGGCACATAGACGTGCGGCGACTGCCAGAGGCGGGAAATGTCGGGAATGACGATGCAGACCTTTTCCCCGGGCTTGACCACGGCCTCAAGAGCCGGGGAATCCACAGGCTCTCGCAGGGCCTTGCGTACAACCGCCGCCGACGACAGCTGCGGCAAGTTTATGGCATTGGGCAGCACTTCGGCCGCAAGGCAGCCGTCAGGCACATCAAGGAAGCATTCGCCGTCGCCGTATTTCAGGGCATGTCTGGACATGAGCAAACTCCGTCGCTGAGGTGAAAGAAAGACGTATCCGAGCCGACGGCGCGCCCGCTGTCGCACGGCCCCCTCCCCGGCGGGAGGCGTGCGGAAGCCGTTCGCAGCCGGGGCAGGCCGCCGCAGTGCCGGACGTTCCCGGCACAGGCGGGATCGGGCAGGCTTCAGGAGCGGAAGACGCCGCGCGAAAGATCGTCCGTCCGCAGCCGGGCAACCCAGCGGTCCAGCGCGGGGATGCCCTTGTCCTCTTCCACATCCAGCCAGTGAATGGGGCCTTCGCGCAGGGGCAGAACCGCATGCCGGGTAAAGCGCATGTGGATATTGGCGCTCATTTCGCGCCGATTGCGACTCACGGTCACGCAACGGGCCGCCGCAAAGACATTGACGCTCCCCTGCCACGCATCGGCAAGGCCGAGGTAAAGGAGCATGAGCGTCGAGGCGTCGATCTGCACATCCTTCAACAGGGGGTCGCGGTGCAGCCGCACAAAGGCTCCACCGGCGGAAACGTCCACAATTTCGGTGCGGGCCTTCATTTCCGGCGTATAACGGGCAATGGAATCCAGCATGATCGCCCCCTCGGACGGCAGGACGGGCGCAAACCAGAAACAGGCCGCATACAGTTGCGAGGGATCGACAAAACTGCGCGGATGGCGCCTCAGTTCGCGCTGCACGCAGCGAAAAGGCGTCCTGAGCCGCAGGGCAAGCAGTTCCTCCCCGGCATCCGGCCAGACGGCCCCCGCGCTGAGGGGCGCCGGGCCGACCGTGAGCATAGAGGTTCTGCTGTAAAAGCCGTAACGACGTCCCGTGAGCCGCTCCTGCGTGGTCAGCAGCAAATCGCCGGCCGAAAGCGGCATGCGCATGTCCGCGCCTTCAATCACCTGCCCGGGCTCCGGCTCCCGCACCTTGAAATACAGACTGCATTCCTGCGGCACAAAGGGCTGCGCCAGAGCGGACGCCCGGCACAGCAGGGTGGTGTGCTCCCTGTCCATTTCCAGCATGCGGCACTCCACAGGCCCCAGTTCGCGGGGCCTGTCGGGATAGCTCAGGCAGAGGAATGCCCGCTGCTGTATGGCACACAGCAGGGCCGTCGTGATGGGCGGGCACCACAGGCAAAGATTTTCATCAGTTGGGGAAAGTTGGGGGCGATCCGTCGTCATGGCGAGTTCCTTTTCGACGTGTAGCCCATGCTTCCGGCTCTGTAAAGCCGCTCTCCCCTGCCGGATACGCACCGGAACGTGCCGGAGACAGCGAATGGGCAGCGTTTCGGGGGCCCCGCAAAGACGCGCCATGCCCCCAAACGCCGAAGGCACGCGGCTGATGCAAAACGCCCCGGCGAAGCCGCCGGGGCGTCAGCAAAGGCAGGAAGGAATGCCGGTTCTGGAGCAGACTCGCCTTGTCTTTTTCACACGTCAAAGCGGGAAGGCACGCTTGCTTCGGCATGCTTCAGCGCAAGGACTTTGCGCTCTGCAGCCTTCGCGGCGGCCGTCTGCTCACGCAGTCGGCAGAGCATTTTCACACCGAAAATGCTCTACCGGGGCGCGTCCGCCTGCGGCGTGGCCGCAGTCGAGGCCGCGCCTTCCTCCGGCGTCAGCAACAGTTCACGCCGGGCCTCGGGGGCTAGGTACTTGCGGGCGACCTCCTGCACGTCGGCAGGCGTGAGGCGGGAAGCCTTTTCCAGCACCTCCCGCCGGAAGTTCTCCGGCAGGCCGAGGATGGCCAGGGTGGCGCTTTCCGTGGAGCGGGCCCCGAGGCTCTGACGACCACGGTAATACTCCCCTTCCAGGCGGTTGAAACCCTTTTCCAGCAGGGCGGCGGGCAGGGGACGCTGCCGCACCTCCTCGATGATCTCGGCAAAGCCCTTGCGCGCCTGATCCACCTTGTCGGGCGTGGTGCCGATATAGAAGGCCATGAGCCCGGCTTCCGGCAGACTCTGATAAAAGGAGGTTACGGTGTAGCCAAGGCCCTGCTCGTCACGCATCTTGCTGAACAGCAGGCCGCTCTGTCCCGAGAGCACGGCGTCCAGCAGCATGAGGGCGGGCGCATCGGGATGATCCTGCGGCACGGTGGGAAAGACCTGCAGCAAATAGGCCTGATTGCGTCCCGGCGCGTGGATGCCCAGCATCCTTTCCTCCGTCCAGCGGGGATCGTTCACGCCGCCGGAGGCTGTCGCGGCGGGCACGGGAAGCTGGGAGGCCCAGGCCTTGACGGCGGCCGGGTCAAAATCGCCGGTGAGGGTGAGCACCCACGGCAGGGAGACCTGACGCTTCCAGTAATTCACCAGATTCTCCCGCGTGAAGCTGTCCAGATTTTCCGGCGTGCCGAGGCCGTCAAAGCCGTAGCAGTGCTGCGGGAAGAGGAAGGGCCGCACCCGCGCAAAAAGCAGGGCCTGCGGATTGTCCTGCCGCCGGGCAAGGGCGGCCTTCATGTTCTGCACCTGCCGTTCCATATCCTTCTTTTCAAAGCGCGGGGAACGCAGCATGCTGTCGAGCTGCTGGAAATACTCGTGCGTGAAGCGGGCCGGGCCGTTCATGTCCACGGCAAAGGTCTGGAGACCCGCCGAGGCGGAGAGCTGCGCCGCGCGCTCCGAAAACCAGCGTTCCACAGCCTGCGCGTCCTTGTCGCCGTAACCGTCGGTCAGCGTGCGGGCCGTCAGCTCGGCAAGACCCTGATGCTGCGGCACCAGCAGGGCATTGCCCCCGCCCTGCCGGAAACTGAGCGCCACATAGGGCACGGTGGCGTCCCGCTGCAGAATGAGCGTGCGTCCCTGCCCCAGATCGATGGTCTGCGTCGCCGCCACGCCTCCCTCCGCAGCCGGAGCGGGGCCGTCCGCGGCCTGAGCCTGCCAGTTGCGGTTGAGGATGCCTTCCAGATCGGGGAGCGGGGCATCCTGCGGCACAAGCACGCGCACCCGTAC
>CALVGJ010000192.1 GCA_944327045.1 uncultured Desulfovibrio sp. | reverse complement strand
CCTTGCGGCCAGTGAGATAACGTATGCTGCTTTCCCTGTCTTGGTTGCGTGAATTTGTCCCCTACGAAGGTACGGCGCAGGAACTCGGCGACCGCCTGACCATGCTGGGGCTGGAACTGGAAGAGATTGTCCGTCCCTATGACGGCATTGCCTCCATCGTGGTGGGGCATGTGGTGGAATGCGTCGACCATCCCGAATCGGATCATCTGCACATCTGCAAGGTGGACGCCGGACAGGGCGAACTGCTGGACATCGTCTGCGGGGCTCCCAACGTGGCCGCCGGGCAGAAAGTGCCCGTGGCGCTGGTGGGCACCACCATGCCGGGCGGGCTGGTCATCAAGAAGGCCAAGCTGCGCGGCGCGCCGAGCTGCGGCATGATCTGCTCCGAACGCGAACTGGGCCTTACGGAAGACCATTCCGGCATCATGGTGCTGCCGGAGACGGCCGTCCCCGGCGCGCTGCTGGTGGATACCCTGGAACTCGATCGCGAAGTGCTGGACATCTCCATCACGCCCAACCGCGCGGACTGCCTTTCGGTCATCGGCCTTGCCCGCGAAACGGCGCAGGCCTTCGGACTGCCGTTCCGCATCCCCGAGCGGGAATGTGTGGAGGACGGGCCGTCCGTGGAACTGCCGCCCATCGACATCCGGGACCCTGATCTCTGCTGGCTCTACACCGGCCGCGTCATCACGGGCAGCAAAATTGCGCCGTCGCCCATGCGCATCCGGCACCGGCTGCACGCGGTGGGCGTGCGTCCCATTTCCAATATCGTGGACGTGACCAATTACATTCTCATGGAGTGCGGCCAGCCCCTGCATTCCTTCGATCTCGACAAGCTCCAGGGCGGGCGCATCATTGTTTCCCGCGCCGAGGAAGGCGAGAAGTTCGTGACGCTGGACGGGCAGGAACGCACGCTGGATGCCCGCGACCTCTGCATTCGCGATGCCGGGCGCGCCGTGGGACTGGCCGGGGTCATGGGCGGCCTCAATACGGAAATCGACGAAAACAGCCGCAACGTCTTTCTGGAAAGCGCGGTGTTCCGTCCCGGCACCATCCGCAAGACGTCCCGCCGTCTGGGTCTTTCGTCCGAGGCGTCCTACCGTTTCGAGCGCGGCATAGACCAGCAGCGCACCCGCTGGGCTCTGGATCGGGCCTGCGCCATGATGGCCGAGCTGTCCGGCGGCAAGGTCTGCCCCGGCGTGGCCGTGGCCGAACCGCGTCCTTTCGCGCCGGTGCTCATGGACTTCCGTCCCGCCCGCGCCAATGCTCTGCTGGGCGTGGAGCTGGGCGCGGACTTCTGCGAACGTGTCCTGAGCGGGCTGGGCTGCGAAATCCGCCGACAGGGCGAATGCTGGCAGGTGGCCCAGCCGAGCTGGCGGCCCGACCTGACCCGCGAAGCCGATCTCATCGAGGAAGTGGGGCGCGTACACGGTCTGGACACCATCGCGCCCGTGCTGCCGCTCATTGCGCGCGACCTGACGCGGGCGGGCGAGCCGGAGACCCGCTTTGCCTTCTGGTCGCGCATCAAGCGCTGGGGGGCCGGACTCGGCCTCAACGAGGCCATCAACTACAGCTTTGTGGGGCACAAGGACCTCGACCATCTGGGTCTTGCGCGGGAAGGCCGCATCGCCATCATGAATCCTCTCTCCGCCGAGCAGGATGCCCTGCGCACCTGGCTGGCTCCCGGACTGCTCAACAGTCTGCGCAATAATCTGGCGCAGGGAGCGGCGGGGCTGCGCCTCTTTGAACTGGCGCACGTCTTTCAGGCCCGCCCGCTGACCGACGCGCACGATACCGGGGCCACCGAGACCGGCAAGATCGGCATCCTGCTCTACGGGGCGCGCTATGACAGTGCCTGGCCGCAGCCCGAAGGCGATATGGACTATACCGATCTCAAGGGCGTGGTGGAGCATCTGCTGGCTTTCCTGCATCTGCCCGCCGGGCAATACCGCCAGACGGAAGAGCATCCGTTCCTGCTGCCCTGCGTGGAGCTGATGCTCCCGGACGGCACGGGCGAGGTACAGGCGGGCGTGCTGGGCCGGGTGCGTCCGGACATGGCCGACGCCTTCCATGCCCGCAAGGCCATCTGGCTGGCGGAACTGGATTTGGATGTTCTGCGCAGGCTGCATGATGCGGCGCGCGTGCGCTTTCGTGCCCTGCCGGTCTATCCGCCGGTGCGCCGGGACATTACGGTCATGGCCGCGCCGCAGGTGCAGGTGGCGCAGATCATGGAGCATGTACGGGGCATTCGCCTGCCGCTGCTGGAAGACATCGTGCTGCAGGACTGCTTTGAGCCTGCCGACAGCGATGAGCGCAACCTGACCTTCCGTCTGACCTTCCGCCATGCCGAACGTACCCTCAAGGATGCGGAAGTGGACAAGGAACGGGAAAAGGTGGCACAATCCCTTATGAAGCACCTCGGCGTGCGTATATAGCAACTCCTGACGACCGCGCCCGCCGGGGCGCGGTCGTTGCAAACCCTGTGACGGGCGACCATGAGCGCACACACCTATCGCATCGGAGAAGCGGCCGAACTGCTGCAGCTCAAGACGCATGTGCTGCGCTTCTGGGAAACGGAATTTCCGCAGCTTGCGCCCCTTCGGACGGAAAAGGGGCAGCGCCTCTATACCGAGGAGCATGTTGCCCTGCTGCGTCGTATCAAGCAGCTGCTGCACGAGCAGGGCATGACCATCGAAGGCGCGCGGCGTGTGCTGGAAGGCGGCACGCCCGTGGACGAGGTTGCCCCGGCGGGGACGGTGTGCGCCGCCGACCCGGCCTTTCTGCGGACGCTGCGCAGCGAACTGCTGGCCATTCGCCATCTTCTTGACCGATAATGCGGAGGAGCCGCATGATTCTCTCCCCGTCTCTGCTTTCCGCTGATTTTTCCCGCCTGGGCGAGGAACTGACAGCCCTCGAACAGGCCGGCATTTCCTGGCTGCATCTTGACGTGATGGACGGGAGCTTTGTGCCCAACATTACGTTCGGCCCGCCGCTTCTTCGCAGTCTGCGGCCCCGGAGCCGCCTGTTCTTCGATGTGCATCTCATGATCGAGCAGCCCGCGCGCCATCTGGCGGCTTTCCGTGAGGCCGGGGCGGACATGCTGGTCATTCATCTGGAAGCCGATCGCCATCCTCAGCGGACACTGAACGAAATTCGGCGTCTGGGCTGCCGGGCGGGCGTGGCGCTTAATCCGGGAACGGACATTGCGCCCCTGCGCTGGCTGGCCCCCGACTGCGACATGGTGCTGGTCATGAGCGTGAACCCCGGTTTTTCCGGGCAGAAGTTCATACCGCAAAGCTTTGCCAAGATTCGTGCGGCGCGGGAGCTGCTGGACGCTTTCGGGGGCGAGCATGTGCTCCTGCAGGTGGACGGCGGCGCCTGTCCCGAAAATGCTGCCGCACTGGTGGACGCGGGCGCGGATGTGCTGGTGTCCGGTTCGGCCTTTTTCGGCTGTCCGCCCTATGCGGCGCGGCATGAGGTCTTTCAGGAGGCCGTGCGCCGCGCCGGAACAGCTGCCGGAGAATCCCGCTGCGCCAACGCGGCGCAGTGGCAACCCTGTAACCGCTAATCTGAGAAGGAACGCTCCATGCCGACCCGCAGGCAATGCGCCAACGCCCTCCGTGCCCTGGCCATAGACGCCATCGAACAATCCCGCTCCGGGCATCCCGGCGCGCCGCTGGGCATGGCCGATATGGCCGAAGCCCTCTGGCGTCATCAGCTCCGTCATAATCCCGCCGATCCGCACTGGCCGGACCGTGACCGCTTTGTGCTCTCCAACGGGCATGCCTCCATGCTGCTGTACGGCCTGCTGCACCTGTCGGGGTACGCGCTGGACATGGAGGCTATCCGCCGGTTCCGGCAATGGGGCTCGCTGACGCCCGGCCATCCCGAGTTCCGGCATACGCCGGGCGTGGAGATGACCACCGGGCCGCTGGGGCAGGGGATATCCTCGGCCGTGGGCATGGCGCTGGCCGAAAAGCTGCTGGCGGCACGCTTCAACCGGCCCGGACACGAGATTGTCGATCACCACACCTACGTTTTTCTGGGGGACGGCTGCCTGATGGAGGGCGTTTCCCACGAGGCCTGCTCGCTGGCGGGCGTCTGGGGACTGGGCAAGCTCATTGCTCTGTATGATGCCAACGGCATTTCCATTGACGGCGACGTCTCCGGCTGGTTCACCGAGGATGTGGCGGCTCGCTACCGGGCTTACGGCTGGCAGGTCATCGGGCCTGTGGACGGACACGACGCCGCGTCGCTGGACGCCGCCCTTGCCGAGGCCCGCGCCGAGACCGCCCGCCCCAGCCTCATCATCTGCCGTACGCATATCGGTTTCGGTTCGCCGCACAAGGCGGACTCGGCCTCCTGCCACGGTTCGCCCCTCGGCCCGGAAGAGGCCGCCGCCACCCGGGCGGCTCTGGGCTGGACCGCCGCGCCCTTCGAGATTCCCGCCGACATCGCCGCCGCCTGGGATTGCCGGGAAAAAGGCGCCGCCGCCCAAGAGGCCTGGGAAGCGAAATTTGCCGCCTACACCGAAGCCTTCCCCGAACTGGCCGCCGAATTTGCCCGCCGCATGCGGGGCGAACTGCCCGCGGACTGGGCCGAGCTTGCGGCCGAGACCGTCAGAAAGGCCGCGGAAGCGGGCGAGAGCATCGCCACCCGCGTGGCAGGGCAGCGTGCGCTGGAAACCCTGGTTCCGCGTCTGCCGGAAATGCTGGGCGGATCGGCCGACCTTACCGGCTCCGTGGGAACCAAGACCGCCGCGTCCGTGCGGCTGGATGCCGCGGCGGGCAACTGGTCTGAAGCCAATTACCTTTCCTACGGCGTGCGCGAATTCGGCATGAGCGCCATTATGAACGGTCTGGCTCTGCATGGCGGCTTCATACCCTATGCGGGCACGTTCATGGTCTTTTCCGATTATGCCAAGAATGCCGTCCGACTGGCGGCACTCATGAAAATTCGCGCCGTCTGGGTGTTTACGCATGACTCCATCGGCGTGGGGGAGGACGGGCCTACGCATCAGCCCATTGAGCAGGCGGCAGGCTTGCGACTGACGCCCAATGTGGAGGTCTGGCGTCCCTGCGACAGCGTGGAGACCGCAGCAGCCTGGCAGTGTGCGCTGGAAAATGCGCAGACGCCCAGTGTGCTTTCCCTGTCGCGGCAGAATCTTCCCTTTGTGGCGCGTGATGCCGCCCGCATCGCCGCTATTGCCCGCGGCGGTTACGTGCTGGCCGACGACGGCGGAACGCCGGACGTCATTCTGCTGGCCACAGGGTCCGAAGTGGCGCTGGCGCTGGAGGCGGCCGCGCAGCTTTCCGCATCGGGGCGGCGTGTCCGCGTGGTGTCCCTGCCCTGCTGCGAGCGCTTCGATGCGCAGGATGCCGCCTATCGTGAAGCGGTGCTGCCGTCGGCCGTGCGCGCTCGTGTGGCCGTGGAAGCCGGATCGGCGGACTACTGGCGCAAGTACGTGGGGCTGGACGGCGCGGTGCTGGGCATGGAGAGCTTCGGCGCCTCCGCACCGGGCAAGGTGCTGGCGCAGCAATTCGGCTTTACGGCCGAGCATCTTGTTGCGCTGGCTGAGGATGTTTTGCGCGGCACAGCCGCGAAGTAACGGACAGGACGGAATACCACAAGGAGAATGAGCATGGCCATCAAGGAACTCAAGGATATGGACTGTGCGGGCAAGATCGTTGTCATCCGTCAGGATCTCAACGTGCCCATGAAGGACGGACACATCACCAACGACAAGCGCATCCGCGCCGCGCTGCCCGGCATTCGTCTGGCTCTGGAAAAGGGCGCGGGTGTGGTGCTGCTCTCCCATCTGGGGCGGCCCACTGAAGGGGAGTTTGACCCCAAGTTCTCGCTGGCTCCGGTGGCTGGTCATCTTTCCGAGCTGCTGGGCAGGCCGGTGCCGCTGGCTGCCGATATCGACAGCGTCAAGGTGGCTCCCGGTGAGGTGGTGCTGCTGGAAAATGTCCGTTTCTTCAAGGGAGAAAAAAAGAACGATCCCGAGCTTGCCGCCAGACTGGCCGGTCTGGGCGACATCTATGTCATGGATGCTTTCGGGGCGGCGCACCGCGCCCATTCGTCCACCGAGGGGGCCATCCGCAAAGCCGGGGCCGCCTGCGCCGGGCCGCTCATGATGGCCGAGCTCAACGCCTTTGCCAGGGTGCTGGATCATCCGGCTCGTCCGCTGGTGGCCGTCATCGGCGGTTCCAAGGTGTCCACCAAACTTTCCCTGCTGGAAAACCTGCTGGACAAGGTGGACTGTCTGATTGTGGGCGGCGGCATTGCCAATACCTTTCTGGCGGCGGCCGGGCACAATGTGCAGAAGTCGCTGTGCGAACCCGATCTTCTTGAAGATGCGCGCCGCATCATGAAGAAAGCCGAAGACCTCGGCAAGATGCTGCCTCTGCCCGTGGATGTGGCCACCGCACCCGAACTGGCCGCAGGACAGCAGGCGACCATCTGCGGCGTGGACGCCGTTCCCGCGGACGCCATGATTCTGGACATCGGCCCCAAGACCGTGGAAGCGTACGAAAAGCTGCTGGCCGATGCGGCGACGGTGGTCTGGAACGGGCCCGTGGGCGCTTTTGAATTTGAGCCCTTCCACAAGGGCACGCGGGCTCTGGCCGAAGCGCTGGCGTCGGACAAGGCCTTTGTGGTGGTGGGCGGCGGGGATACCGTTGCCGCTGTGGAAGGTTACGGCCTTGCTGACCGGATGGGGTATATCTCCACCGGCGGCGGCGCTTCGCTGGAGCTGCTGGAAGGCATCAAGCTGCCTTCGGTGGCGGCGCTGGAAAGTCGCTGAGCGTGAGCCGTTCCGGCACATCATCTGTAACAGCAGTCATAAAGCTGCCCTTTCCCGGGCTGAAGCCGCGGGGGAAGGGCAGCTTCCCTCAGGCAGCTTGTACGGCGCTTTACCGACCTCGCGTATTGCCGTCGAAAGTTGCCCGGAGTCGTTCCGGCAGCACAGTCCGGCTGGGGCGACACCCGGCGTCGATCGCCGGAAGGCGTTGCGCCTGCCGGGGGGATGAGCTATACTGTCTGGGAATAAGCAGTGCCGGTCAAGTCCGGCTCCCGGAGGCAACGTGCGGCGATTTTATCAGGAAAGCTGGCAGGGCATTCCCTTTACGGCCTTTTCCCACATTTCCTTTTTTCATCTGGCGGAACCCAAGTTCTATGCCACATTCTACGAGGAGCTGTTCCGTCGTTACCAGAGCTGGGACGACCTGCCTGCCGCCTGGCGCGAGAACAAGTGCAAGGACGCCCGCTGGCTGCTGGGCGAGTTGCGTGCCCAGTTGAGCGCCAGACCGTCGGAATGCACGGAGCCCGCGCGCGTGCTTTCCATCGGCAGCGGAGTCGGTTTCATGGAAAAGACGCTGCTTGAGGAAATGCCCGAGCTGGAGCTGCACGTCAACGAACCCAGTACCGTCAGTCTGCGCTGGCTGCGCCGGGTCATCCCCGGCGAGCGGATATATATCGGCCTGCCGCCTGCCTGCCTGCCTGCCGATGTGCGGTACGACATGATTTACCTTTCCACGGTGGATTACGGCATACCTCAGCGGGAACTGGAGCATCTGCTCGCGGAATTGCGCGCTCAGCTTGCACCTGGAGGCGAGCTTATCTGCCTTTCCGCGTCACTTCTGGAAGAGGATTCCGCCGTGGGTGGCTTTGTGAATGCTCTCAAGATCGTCATTCGCGGCGCGCTGCATTTCCTCGGCATCAGGCGGCAGCAGTTCTGGGGCTGGCGCAGGACGCGGAGGGAATATCAGCAACTTTTCAAGACGGCGGGATTTTCCGCCATTGCGGACGGTTGGCTGGATGACGGCTTTGAAACCTACTGGATACGCGGCAAATAGAGCATTTGGCCTTTGAAAACGGCAAAATGCGAGGCGGCGACACAGCGCCGCCCGGCCCAAAGTGAGCGGAAAAACCGCGCTTTTTCCGCGAAACGCCAGGCCGTATGGTTTGCAACGCAAAGCGTTTCAAACGGAAAATGCTCTAAGTGTAGAGTGTCAACACGTTGTTCACCCTCTGCTCAGACATGAAGCTGGAGGTTTTCTGCCAAGAGCCGAATGGGGGCGCACAAAATTGTAATGATGCGTCCATTTCGACAAGTAGGCTGTTCTTTT
>CALVGJ010000191.1 GCA_944327045.1 uncultured Desulfovibrio sp. | reverse complement strand
AAAAAAACACGGTTTTTTCGCTCACGTTGAACCGGACGGCGCCATGCTGCCGTCCCGGGTGTTGCCTTTTTCAATGGTAAAATGCTCTCATGCGGCGAACGGAAGCATCCTTGCTGAAAAGGAAGCAAAAGTCAAGCGCTTCCGGCTGTTGCCGGAGACGTCAATCCCCCGATTTGTCCAGGGAAAGCAGCAGGACGGCTCCCAGCACAAGCACGCTGCCCAGCCAGCCCGCGGGAGTAAAGCTTTCCTGCCAGAACAGCCAGACCCAGAGCGTGCTGAGTACCGGTTCCAGATAGCAGGTCACCGCGGCGCGAACAAGGCCGATGCGCTTGAGGGCCAGGCCGTAGCAGAGGTAGGCGAAATAGCTCGTGCAGGCGCCCAGCAGGGCAAGGCAGAGCCAGACGCGCGGCGAGTGGGTGAAATGTACGGGAGATACCAGATACAGGGCCACGATGCCCCCGATCAACGAATACAGGTAGAGCGTGGCCGTACTGTAGCGGTTCTGCCACCAGCGGTAGAAGGGATAGTGCGAGGCGTAGCTCATGCCGATGATGATGCCGCAGGCGATGCCCACCCAGGAATGCCGGCCCGGCAGGCTGCCGCCGGAAAAGCAGACCAGCCCCGTGCCGCAGAGAGCCACGCCGATGGCGGCCAGCTTGCGTCGGGAAATGGCCTCGCCGAACAGAAAGCGCGAGATGAGGGCCACCCAGATGGGCGCGGTATACATGAGCACGACGGACATGGCCGCTCCGCTGAGCTTGATGGCGTACTGGGTGACGGAATAGAATACGCCGATGCCCCAGACGCCGAAGAGAAGGAAGCTTGCCGCCGCACGCGGAGGAACGGCAATCTGTCGGGTGACCAGGGTGTGCCCCAGAAAGAAGAGCAGGCCGAAGGCCGCACGCCAGAAGGCCGTTTCCAGCGGGGTGACGCCCTCGGCCATGCAGACCTTGGAGAGCACGCCCACCAGTGACCAGAAAAAGGCTGTAAGGAGAATCCAGAAGTAGCCGCTTGCCGAGGAGGAAGAAAAAGAAGAATTCATGGTGCAACAAAGGGGACGGCGCATGCGCGGAAGGTGGCGGGAGCCTACCAGTCGCCGGGACCGTCGGGACGAGAAGGAAAGGAAAGGCTGTCCGCCTCGGCCCGGAGTTGGGCGGCGGTGCAGCCCTGAACCGTGAATGTATCGCGCAGCCAGCGGAAAAAGGCGAACACGCGCTCCCGAAAGGCGCGAGCCGTGCGCTCATCGGGCATGTGGGGAGAGCCGCCGGGCAGCATTTCCGAGGAGTGCCAGAACAGGCTCAGTACGCGGCCTCCGCGGGCATGATGCAGGCGCGCGGCCCAGCGCCCAGCCCGAGGCCCGTGCCAGAAGGGATTGGCGCTGAGCGCCCCCCAGAAATGGAAACTGTCCAGGCGTCGCCGGGGCGACAGGCCGTACCAGAGCCGGGACAGGGGCCGCGCAAGGGGAATCTGGGTAATGGGCGCTTCCAGCAGGCGGACGCCGCCGTGGCCCTCCACCCAGTAGGGGTCTGCCGGAGCGAGAAAATGATCCGCGCCGTCCGCGAAACTGCGCAGGGGGCAGACGGAGCTGTCCAGCGTGATGCCCGCCTCGGCCAGCAGCGGCCGCACGCTCTTCTTGAGGTCCCAGCGTCCCATGCGAAAACTGGTCAGCGGCGCGCCGTTGAAGCGCGCGCCCTCATCAAGAAGGGTTTGCAGACGACGGCGCAGCAGCTCTCGCGGCATTTTGTCCGTGCGTGGCGGCGGCCCTCCGGCGGTCGGGGTCTCATCCAGCGGGGGGGTGCTCCAGTGATGCAGGTGGGCGGCAATTTCCGCCCCGTGACGGTCACGCATGATTTCCAGAACGCGGCGACATTCGGCGTCGGCAAAGACCGTATGCGCGCAGAAAAGCGTCAGCGGAAAGCCCAGCTCATCGGAAAGGGGCGCAAGCAGCGGCAGCAGCGCCACATTGCGCACGCCGCAATGGGTGGCGGCATACTGCCCGGAAAAGAGTCCCTCCTCTTCCACATCAAGACTGACGATGACACGCAGCGGCGGCCTGGCGCAGGCCTCCGGCGCGGTCGTAGCCGGGGAAGGGGGGACGGTTGATGGATGACTCATGTCCCGCTTGTAGTTCTTTTCCGGACGGCTGGCAATGCCGCCGCGACCCTTGCCAAAGCGGGCCGAATACGGGAATATGGCGCATGGCTCACGTCATGCGAATTCTTTTTCTCATGGAAGACCTCTGTTACGGCGGCACGCAGCGGCAGATGCTCGAACTTGCCGGACGGCTGGATCGCAGCCGCTTTGCGCCCGTCCTGCTGACGCTCACCGGGCCTACCGATCTGGATGAGCTGGCCCGACAGGCGGGGATAGAAGTGTATAATCTGGGGCGGACGCGCCGTCTTGCCCCGTTGTTTTTCGGGCGAGTGGGAAGTGCCCTGCGTCGCCTGCGGCCCGATGTGCTGGTTCCCTGCACGGCTCTGCCCAATATCTGGGGACGCCTCTGGGGGCGTATTCTGGGGGTGCCCGTGCTGGGCACGGTGCGCGGCGGCGGAGGGCCCGGACGGCAGCACGAGCGTTTTCTCTGGCGTTTCGCACAGCATATCGTCTGCAATTCCGAAGCGCTGCGCGAGGTTCTGCGCGGGCTTGGCGTGCCGTCAGACCGTCTGAGCTATGTGCCCAACGGGGTGGATACGGAGGTGTTTTGCGCGTCTGCCGCGCCGGTGTCCGCACGTCCGCCGCGTCTGCTCTGTGTGGCGCGTCTGGCCCGGGACAAGGATCATCCGACGTTGCTGCGGGCCTTTGCGCGCGTTCTGGAACAGCATCCCGACGCCGTTCTGCGTCTGGTGGGCGACGGGCCGGAGGAGAGCCGCCTGCGCCGGTGGGCTGCCGCGCATCCGGCGGGAAAGCGGGTGGAATTTGTGCCCGGCCGCCCCGACGTGCGGGAGGAATATGCGCAGGCGCGCCTCTTTGTCCTGTCGTCCGTGCGTGAGGGGCAGCCCAATGTGCTGCTGGAAGCCATGTCCTGCGGTTTGCCGCTCTGCGCCACGGCCGTGGGAGGCATCCCCCGGCTGATTACGGCGGGGGAGAACGGTTTTCTGAGCGAACCGGGAGACGATGCGGCACTGGCCCGGCATATCTGTCGCCTGCTGGAGGACCCGGCGCTGGGGGACAGGCTGGGACAGGCGGGGCGGGAGCGTGCGGTGCGGGATTTTTCCTTTGCGCGCATGGTCGCCGCACATGAGGAATTGTTTGAACGACTGGCAGGGAGGAGCGCATGCTGAGACATGCCGCCGCTGCGGGCAAGGTTCTGGCGGCTCTTTTGTTGCCGGGGCTGCTCTGTCTGCCGCGTCCGCTATGGGCGGGGCAGGGAACGACAGGACAGCAGGCCGTGCCTCCCGTACCCGGCGAGGTGACGGAGCTCTGGGAAGGAGAGGTGCTGACGTCCCGTTTCCGGGCCGCCGTCTGCATCAATGCGCGCGGCGAACTGCGCGGGGCGGCTCTGCTGCGGACCCGCGGCGGTCAGGTGGATGTCTATCATCTGGAAGGGACTGTGCGCGACGGTCGGGTGGAGGCCCGGCATCCCTCCTCCGGGCATCACTTTGCGGGCAGGCTCATGGATGACGGTTTGGCAGGCGGCACCCTGCGGCTGAAAAACGGCCTTTCATTTGCCATTGATGCACGGCGCACTCCGGATGTGCCCGTGACGGAAGACTGCGCCCCTGTCCCGGAGGACGGCTGGCGTGTGCGCAAGGAGTAGATATGTGGGAAATCTTTTTTCTGCTGGCCGCGCTGCAGTGCGGTCTGCTGATTTTGCTGGGACAAGTGGGCGAGCGTCTGGCCCGCGAGGAAAAGGCGGCCATCTTCGGTCTGGCGCATGAGGATGACTGGCCGTCCGTTGCGCTCATCATTCCCGCCGCCGGGGAAGACCCCCGCATGGAAGAGGCGCTGGAAACCCTGCTGGAACAGGATTACCCGCGTCTGCTGCCCGTGGTGGTGACCGCCTCCGAGGCGGACCCCGCCGTGCGGCTGATCAGGAATCTTCAGGCCCGCTATCCCGCCCTGCGGCATGTGACGGCCGGAGAGGCGCACGGCTGCGGACAGAAGAACCATAACAGCCTTGCCGGGGTGGCGGCCGTGGGAACGGCGGCGGAAGTGTACGTCTTCTGCGACAGCACCCATGTGGCGGGGCCGGATTTCGTGCGGCGTCTGGTCGCGCCGGTGGCGCGCGGCGAGGCGGAGTTCAGCACCGGCTATCATCAGGTGACCCCCCGCGACAACCAGCCCGTGACGATGGCCTATGCGCTTTGCGTGCAGCTCATGCGCTATCTGCAGGGGCTCGCGCGGCAGTTTACCCAGCCCTGGGGCGGGGCCATGTGCATCAGCCGTCAGGCGTTCGAGCGCTATCAGGTGCGTGATCTCTGGCGCGGCAATGTGGTGGACGACTGCTCGCTGGCCGGTGTGCTGCCCGCACGGGGCGTGACGGTGAAGCTCTGCCCCGGCGCGCTCCTGCGCACGGAGGCCGCCGCCCACCGGATGGACGTCTGGCGCGCCTGGATGGATCGGCAGGTGCTCTTCCTCAAGTTCTGCGTGCCGTCGCAATGGCGCCTGCTGGGCGGACTCTGCGCGGTCATGGCCCTGCCGCCGTTGCTGGCGGTGCTGTCCCTGCTGGGCGGTCTGACGGGACTGGCCTCCACGGGCTGCGTGGCCGTGGCCTTCCTCTACCTGATAGGGCTGGCGGCAGCCATGGGCCACTGGCGCGGCCTTGCCGGGAGCACGCAGCCCCTCTGGCGCTGGATGCTGTCCTTTGCCCTCAGCGCGGGCATGTTCGCCTGGGTCTACGCGCATACGCTCCGGGCACAGGGCATCCTCTGGCACGGCATCTGGTATGAAGTCGGGGAGGGCGGCCGCGTGCGCGCCATGCGGCGCTGAGGGCGTACGGCGGAGGAAGCGGGACATGTCCGGGGGATAGGGGGCGTCGTCGTGCACATAGGCTTGCCGTCTCTTGTCTGCTGGTCGCGCTGCCGCGGCGTCCTCCCGTGGGTGGGCGCGATCTTCCGGCAACCGTCGTCCGGCAAGGCGAAAGATACGCAGGCCTCCCGATGACACGGACGAAGGAATGTCCCTCTGCGGTGGCTGAGCTGCCGCGTCCCCGAGAGCGGGCGGCCTCCTGTCTGCTGGTTCTGCTGGCGTCGAGCATACTTTCCCGATGGCTGGCCGCCGCGCTGATCACGCCGCTTTCACGTCTGGGCTACTTCGGCCTGCTGCTTATTCCGCTCTGTCTGTATGCCATCGACTGGGTGATCCTGCGCCGTACGGCGGAATGGATGCGCGGCAGCCGCCGCCTGTTTCGCCGGATGATCGCGCTGTTGAGCGTCCTCAAGCTGGCGGGCATTGCCCCGCTGCTTCCGGGGATGTTTGATCCGGACTCTTTTCTGCCCCTTATCCTGATTCCGCTGGGCGCGGATACCCTCATCTGGATGATGCTGGGCTGGATCGCGTCACGGCAACCGTCGCCCGACAGCGCAAAAGAGACGGAATTTTCCCGATGACACGGACGACAGGCAGCTCCCCCCGCATCAGAGAACGCGCTGCGACCCTCGCGCGGGCGCTCGTCTGCCTGCCTGCCCTGCTGGCGGCAAGTACGCTCGCCCGCCTTCTGATCATTCCGTTGGGCATAGGCTTCTTTTACAGCAGGGTGGGGCTGGGGCTGGGGGGAAGCCTGCTGGTCATCGCCGCCTGCCTGTGCGGGGTGGACTCGTTCTGTCTGCGTCGGCTGTTGCGCTGGACAGGAGGCGGCCTCCCGCTGCTGGTGGGCGTGGTCATCCTGACGGGCATCCTCAGGGGGACGGGATTTTATCTCGTCATTGCGCATATATGGAGCGCCTACCTGTCAAGCGTGCACGGTATCTTCACCGACATTTTTGTCCCTGAGATTCTCCTCTGGATCGCGCTGGGCTGCCGTGAGGCCTGGTGGCTGACCCGCAAGGCGGGCGCCGTGCCGCCTCCCCTTCCGGGTCCCCGGGTGTTCAGGCTGATTGCCGCCGTCGCGCTGGCGGGAATTCTCCTTCAGCTGACGCAGTACCTTTGCGTGGGCGAGCGCCTTTTCGTCCTGATCCAGCCGCATCTTTTCGTCATTATCGTTCTGGCAGGCTGGCGGCGGCTGCACAGGGCGTCCTTTGAGCGCCTGTTCTTCTCCACCACATGGGGCATGGGCACGCTCAGGCTGACGGTCGCGATCTGGGCCACTGCCATGCTTTCCCTGTTGCTCCATAAGGGGTTCTGCGCACTTTTCGGGCTGAAGTATTTTTATCTTTTCGGTCTGGTCGGCGCGGATGTGCTCCTGCTGGTCGCCGTGGCGGGCTGTCTGGCGCTCCGGCGGATCATGCGTCAGGGCAGGAATGCGCTGACGTACCGTGGCGGCCCGCTGCGGCGGATAGGGATTCTGCTGGCGGCAAGCAGCGTGTCGCGCCTGCTGATCCTTACGGGGGGCATGCGGGTGTGCTGGGAGGCATGGGAGCTGAATATGAGCTCTCTGCTGGGCAACCTGTTTGCGGGTCTGCCCCACGCGTTCGCCGGCGGCGGCCTGTCCGGCCTGATTGACGATGCGTGCTTCTCCCTGGATTTTGCCCTGCTGTCGACTCCGGCGGCGTTGTACGCCTTGCTGGGGCTTCTGGCCTGTCAGTACGTCTTTGACGGGATTTGCCTGTTCCTGATCCCGGGCGGGGGAAGCTTTGGGATACTTTTCGGGCAGGCCGTGCTGACGGGCATCATCAGATGCGTGGTCGTCTGCGCGTACACGTCGGCAGTCGACATCCGCGGTTTGTGCCTTCTGGATATGGTCGTCTGGCTGTGCCTGGGAGCGCTGGCGGCCTGGCGGCTGTCGCGGCGGCAAGGGCAACAGGCGGAGGCTCCCCGATGACGCGGACGGCGGCGCATTCCTCCACGCGCGGCAAGGCGTGGTTTTCCCTGTCAAGGCCGGTGGTCTGCATGGCGGCTCTGCTGGTGGCGAGTCTGCTCTCCCGCGTGCTGATGGTGTTGCTGGGCATCGCTGTTTGCAGCCTCATGCTGAATCATCCGAACTTCCCCCTTTTGAACCTCATACTGGGGTTGGCCCTGATTTTGTTGATTTCCGTCCCGTTCCTGATCGTTCCGTACTGCATCGACGTGTTCTCTCTGTATGCGCTGCTGGGGCGGTTGCGGGGCAATTTCCCGAAGCGTTGCACGGTGGTCGTCCTGACGATGTTTCTCAGACTGGCGGGAGTTTTCCTGCTGCTTTTCTGCCTGTGCAAGGTGAGCGACCCGTCATATGGACTCCTGCTGGCGCTGATTCTCTCCGTCGATTTGCTCCCGTATGTGCTCCTGGATACCCTTATCTGGATGTCGCTGGGCCTGTTCGTATCCTGGCGGCTGTCGCGGCGGGATGCGCAACAGGCGGAGGCCCCCTTGTGACGGCCGCAACGGAACATCCCTCCGTGCCGCGTTTCTCTCCGGCCTTCCCGCCGTGTCCGCCGTCTCTCCCTTTGACAGTTTGTTCCCCGCAAGCTAGTATAGATATTGGGATGCTGTCCCGGGAGGATTTGACAAGTTCATGATATCCATGTCGGATTTGTGCCGCGTCAGTGTGCGGCAGGTGGTACGCCAGCGCGGCTTCGGCGTTATCCTGTCCATTGCGCTGGGCATTACGGCTTTTATTGCCCTTTCGGTGCTCGGGCAGGAAATCCGCTACAAGGTTGGGCAGGATATGGTGCTCATGGGCGGGGTGAATATCATTCGTGTCTATATGGATGATGAACAGTACCCCGGCCAGCCGCGGCGCGAATTTTATCCCGATACCGTTCAGGCCATCCGGGACATTCCCGGAGTGGGCATGGTCAGCCAGAATCTGCGTTCCAATGCGGTGTTTCCCCTGCGCGGCACGGATGAACGCAATCTCCATATTTCCTTCATCGGCGTGGATGAGTTCTTTGCGCCGACCTATTCTCTGGAGCTCGTGGCCGGGCGTCTCCTTACCGAGGAGGATGTCCGGCAGCGGAAGCGCGTCTGTATGCTGGGACGCGAAGGGGCGCAGGATTTGTACGGCGATCCCCGGCAGGCCGTGGGCAAGCTGCTCGTGCTGGGGCAGGATGTCTTCGAGGTGGTCGGTGTGGTGACGGGGGTCATGCTGGGGTCCTGGGGCGAAGGAGGCTTCCTGCCCTATACCACCATGAGTGACCGGGGATGGGGGGACGGCAATGTGCGCCGTCTCTTTGTGCGGGCCATCGGCTGGGAAGACGTGGCCCCCGTGGTGCGTGAGCTGCCCAAGGTGGTGCGCGAGCATCAGGATGCGCCGTATCTGGTCTGCGCCACACAGGATGATCAACTGGAGCGTATTCAGGTGACCTTCATGTGGGTGGAGGCGCTGCTCTGGCTGGGGATTGTGGCCTCGCTCATGCTGGGCGGTTTCGGCATCTGGTACGGTACCTTTGCCGCCGTGCGCGCCCGTACGCGTGAAGTGGGCCTGAAAAAGGCCATGGGCGGTTCCGACGCGGACATTCTGGCCCAGTTCCTTGCCGAGGCGCTGGTCAAGTCCGTGGCGGGCGGCCTGCTGGGGATTCTTGTGGGAACGCTGGCGGTGGAAATCGGCGCGCTGGCGCTGCACACCAGCATTTCCTATCCGCTCCTGCTGGGCAGCAGCCTCGGCAGCATCATTTTTTCCGCCATCATCGGTGTGGCGGGTGGTTTGTATCCCGCCATTCAGGCCAGCCGCATGGATGTGGTCTCGGCGCTGCGTTTCGAGTAGGTGCGTATGCCTCCTGTCATTATCGCCAAGGACCTGT
>CALVGJ010000190.1 GCA_944327045.1 uncultured Desulfovibrio sp. | reverse complement strand
TGCTTCCTTTTCAGCAAGGATGCTTCCGTTCGCCGCATGAGAGCATTTTACCATTGAAAAAGGCAACACCCGGGACGGCAGCATGGCGCCGTCCGGTTCAACGTGAGCGAAAAAACCGTGTTTTTTTCGTGAAACGACAGACCGTGAAAATGCTCCAAGGCGCGCTCCTGCCGGGATGGTGGAATTGGTAGACGCAGCGGACTCAAAATCCGCCGGTGGCAACACCTTGCGAGTTCAAGTCTCGCTCCCGGTACCAGAAAAACAGGCGGTTACGCAAGCGTAGCCGCCTTTTTTGCATGCAGGCCTTTCCGACGGAAGGCCTTTTTACGCACAAAGGGCCTGTCCGTGAAAACGGAACAGGCCCTTGTGCAAAGGTCAGTCCTGCCGCCTGCGTGAGCAGGCGGCCGCCGCGAAGGCATCAGCACACTGTATTGGCACTGTGCCGCCGCGTTTCGCCTTTCTAGAAACCGAAGCGCAGGCCGACCATGAATTCGTGGTTGTACGGACGGACGCCGATTTCGTACTTGCGCCCGCCGGATGTGCCGCTCACTTCATTGTAGCCGAAATCCACATAGCGATAGCCTGCGTCAATGGTGAAGTTTTCATTGACGTTGTAGGCCACGCCGGCGCCCACGTTCCAGGCGAAGTTGGTGAAACGGTCATCCATGGACATGTTGGTGTTGCCATAGTGCACATCGTAGCCGGCATAGGAGAAGGCAAGTCCCAGACCGCCGCCGATCCACGGCGTAAAGGGGGAATCGTTGTGGATATCCCAGTAGAGATTGGCAAAGAGTGTGGACTGATTCCACGTTCCCTTCACACTGCCCAAATTACCGTCCCACGAGGTTTCGCTGTTGCCGCGCATGGCAAATTCCAGTTCCGCGCGCAGCGGCACCATGTGCATGGGCCAGAAATCATAGCCCGCCGCCAGCGCGCCGCCCAGAGTAAACTGGGAATATTCGCTGATGCCGGAACCCACAAGACCGGCGCTACGCTCCGTCGTCCCCGTATTCTGAATGCTCATCAGGAACTTGGGGGCAAGGTACATGCCTTCCGCCCTGGCAAGGGCGGGCATGGCCAGCACGGCCAGCAGGAACAGGGCAACAAGGGTGCGTTTCATGTTCTTTCCTCCAAAAAGGTTTTCAGATGCACCGAAAGTTAAAGTCTTACTTAAAGTTGTCATCTTGTCAATGGAAATTCAGTTGGCCGGATTTGCCGTCTCCCGGCCAGTTATCGTATGCCTCCCCCAGCGCGCCTGCCGCTGAAGGGATAAGCTGGGGACGGGGCTTCATCGCTTTCTCCGCAGCAGAGGCTTGCCGGAAACGATCGCGGCAATATGGAAAAATATCCTTATATAATTAAAATAGTTATCAAATTTTCGGAGCAGCCCTACAGCATATTGACAGGGTCAAGATCGAGAAAGGGACGCAGATGCACGGATTCCCTGTCCCGGGAAAGGGCCGCAAAAACCTGCCGAATGCCGCGCCAGTCCTTACCCTTGAGCAGACAATGAAAACGGCGGCGGCCCCGCAGCACGGCGAGCGGCGCCGGAGCAGGCCCCAGAAGGCGAACCTCTTCCCGGTTCGCGGCCTCGCGCAGCAACCTGCCTGCGGCGGCCAGACGTTCCGGCCCCCTGCCGTCCTCCACGGCAAAGGAAAGTCGTACCAGAGCCAGCCGCACGAAGGGCGGATAGGCATATTTGCGACGGCGGGCCAGCTCATCGGCATAAAAGCCCTCATAATCGCCCTGCTGCACATATTGCCAGCAGTAATGCGCGGCGTCCCGCGTCTGAATAAGTACCCGCCCCGGCATATTTCCCCGTCCGGCGCGCCCGGCCGACTGCACAAGCAACTGGAATGTGCGTTCCGCCGCCCGATAGTCCGGCAGGTTCAGGCCAAGGTCGCCGTCCGCCACCACCACCAGCGTCACTCCGGGGAAGTGATGCCCCTTGGACAGCATCTGCGTGCCCACGAGCAGCGGCGATTCCCGGCGGGCAAAAGCGGCAAGGATTTCCTCCATGTGGCCGGGGCGGCGCGTACTATCCCTGTCCAGCCGCAGTACCGGCCCTCCGGCCAGCACCGACAGGCTTTCCGCCAGTTTTTCCGTCCCTTCGCCCAGCGGCAGAAAACTCATGCTCTTGCAGGAAGGACAGGGAGAGGGAAAGGGCAGGCTGAAGCCGCAGTAATGGCAAATCAGCTTTTCCCGTCCCTTGTGGTAGGCAAGTCCAATCTGGCAATGCGGACATTTCAGCGTGCTTTTGCAGTCCTGACAGAACATGAGCGGCGCATAGCCCCGCCGGTTGAGCAGCACGACGGCCTGCTCCCCGCGTGCCACAACCTCGCGCAGCGCGGCTTCACTCTCCGGCGCCAGCAGGCCGCTGTCCTGCGGGCGGCAGGAAAGCGGCCCGATATCCACAAGTTCCACCGGCGGCAACGGCCGTCCGCCCACGCGCTGCGGCAGGGCCAGCATGGCAAGCTTCCCCTGTTCCACGGCATAAAACGTCTTGATGTCCGGTGTGGCCGATCCAAGCACCAGCAGGCCCTTCCGCTGCCCCACCCTGAACCAGGCCACTTCCTTGGCCTGATAGGGCAACCCCTCATCCTGCTTGAACGAGCTGTCGTGCTCCTCATCCAGCACCACGCAGCCCAAATTGGGAAGGGGCAGAAACAGGGCGGAACGGGTACCCACCACCAGACAGGGGCCCGCGTGCCGGGCCAGCTCGCAAACGAGTTTTTCCCGCCGCTGCGGCGTCTGGTACCCATGATACAGAAAGACCGGCACATGCGGCAGCATCTGTGCGGCATCACGTCGCAGCTTGTGCGCCAGCGCCACTTCAGGAGCCAGCAGGAGGACGCTGCGCCCCTGTGCCAGACAGTAGCGCGCCAGCTCCAGATACACGGCCGTCTTGCCGCTGCCGGTCACCCCGTAAAGCAGGCGCGTGGCGGCCTCCGGCGCATCCAGTGCCCGGATCATGTCGGACAGGGCGGCCTGCTGGGCGGCATTGAGAGAAAAGGGAGCCGGGGGTGGAGGCAAAAGACTTTCGTCCTCGTCCTCATCCGCCGCATGCACAAGCTCCACCAGCCCGGCGGCCAGCAGGGCACGCAAGGCGGCGGCGGAACCGGGCAAGGCGCGGGATAGTCGCCGCCGGCTGACGCTGCCCTGCTCATGCAGAAAATCGAGAAGCGCAATCTGCCGGGCCGCCGAAGGGCGCACCGGCCACGGTGGGTCCACCAGCAGACGGCAACGCTCTTCCTCCGCCGCATCCGTCCCCGGCGGCAGCAGGCGAGCCCGACCGCAGCACAGGGCATGGGCAAGACGTGCCTGCTCCGCTTCCGGAGCCGCGCAGATTTCCTGCAGCCTCCAGGTGCGCCCCTCCCGGGCCGCCGAACCATCTCCGCCGAGCTCCCGCAAACGAATACGCGTCAGGCGCAGGCCCTGCGGCAGGATGTGTCCCGGCACGCTGCCGACGGCAAGCCCCTGACGCGAGGCCAGTTCCCGCGCGAGGTCCAGCAGCTCTTCCGACAACAGGGGCGTAGTTTCCAGCGGCCAGGCCAGCCGTTTGCAGGTGACGCCCGGCGGTAGCGCCGCCGCCTCTTCCGTCTCCAGAAGGACACCCGCCCGCAGCGCCCCCTTGCCTAACGGCACGGCCACACGCAAGCCCGGCTGCCAGAACGACGCCGGGAAATACGGCGGCAGTTCGTAGGTCAGCGTGGCATACGGGGGACTGAGCAGGGCAATATGGGCAAACATCGTTCTCTGAACGCGGGCATGGTCTTGATCTGTGCGACGAAGAACGCCCGCGACAGATCGAAAAGGAACGGATACGAACGGGCAGGGAGTACCGGAATGCGAAACCTCTCGTACTGCGGCAGGTCGCCGCACGGATCGCCATGCCGCCCCATCTGGCGCTTCCCGACCGGAACAGGAAGAACTCGGCCTCCACGCGGCATTGGAACATTTTGCCGTTGAAAAAGGCAAAACGCGGCGGCACAGCGCCGCCCTGCCCAACGCGAGCGGAAAAGCCGCGTTTTTCCGCGAAACGACAGGCCGTACGGTTTAAACGCAAAGCGTTGCAAACGAAAAAGGTCTTCGGGCCTGTTAATACTATTTGGTGTTCGTTGGGGGAGCAGGGGTATGTGTACAACCTATTTCTTTTATCTATTGAAATTATTTGTAAAATTTCATTGAAACACTTTAGGGAAAGTACGGGCGACGCCATGCCTCTCCTGCCTCTTCAACGAAAAAGGCGGATACCGTCGTTCCCGGAGACGGTACCCGCCGCATTGCCGCATATTGCGGTCTACTGGAACTGAACGAAATTCTTGAGCAGCGACAGCAGTTCGTACCGCAAGTCTTCGTCCTGAATGCCGAAATAGATATTGGCGGACAGGTATTCCGACCAGTCACCGGCATCAAAGCGCATACCGGCCATGCGTACGGCCATCATGCCGCGTTCCTGCGCCAGGGTCTTCAGCGCGTCGGTGAGCTGAATCTCGCCGCCGTGTCCCGGCTTGACCTTGTCCAGATGGTCAAAGACATCCGGCGTCAGCACATAGCGTCCCACAATGGCCAGCCGTGAAGGCGCCTCTTCCCGGGCGGGCTTTTCCACCATGTCGTGCACACGATAGACACCGGGGCTCACTTCCTCGCCCTGGATGATGCCGTAACGGCTCACCTTTTCCCACGGCACTTCCATGACGCCGATGACCGGCATTTTCTCGGCCATGGCCACGTCGATGAGCTGACGGATGCCGGGCACCCCGCTGAACATGAGGTCGTCCCCCACCATGACGGCAAAGGCTTCCCCGCGTACCAGCTCACGCGCGCACATGACGGCATGCCCCAGACCAAGCTGCTTCTTCTGGCGCACGGACATGATGTTGACCATCTCCGCAACCTTGCGCACTTCGGCCAGCTTGTCCAGCTTTCCTGCACGTTCCAGCACACTTTCCAGCTGCAGATTGTAGTCGAAGTGATCCTCGATGACGTTCTTGTCCCGGTTGGTCACAAAGATCACGTCCTGAATATTGGCCCGCTGGGCCTCTTCCACCACGTACTGGATGACGGGTTTATTGTAGATGGGCAGCATTTCCTTGGGGATATTCTTTGTTGCGGGCAAAGAACGTGTTCCCCATCCGGCCACGGGAATGATGACTTTCCGAATTTCCTGCATGCCTTTCTCCCGCCTTGTGGCGTTTAGCGCAGTTCCCTGTTGACGATCTCCGCCAGCTCCGTGGCATAGCGGACAACCTTTTCCTCGTCCTCGGCTTCCACCATGACCCGGCACAGGGCTTCCGTCCCGGAGTAGCGCAACAGTACGCGTCCGCGTCCGGCCAGGGCCCGTTCCACCTCGGCGACAGCCTTGCCGATGGCGGGCCGCTCCTCAAAGGGAAGCTTTTTCTCTACACGTACATTTATAAGTTTTTGCGGAAAAAGTTGCAACTGCCGGGCCAGCTCGGAAAGGGGCTTCTCCTTTTCGCGCATGATGCGCAGTATCTGCAGGGCGGCCAGCAGGCCGTCACCTGTGGTGCTGTACTGCCGGAAAATAAGGTGGCCGGACTGTTCGCCGCCGAGCATGGCCCCTTCCCTGCGCATGGCATCCACCACATAACGGTCGCCCACCCTGGTGCGCAACAGGCGGCCTGCGCGTTCCTTCATGAAGATTTCCAGTGCCAGATTGCTCATGGCCGTGGCCACCAGCAGATTGCCCGGCAATTCGCCGCGCTCCATCATGGCCTGCGCGCAGAGCGCCATGATCTGATCGCCGTCCAGCACCGCTCCCTGCTCATCCACCACGATGAGGCGATCCGCGTCGCCATCCAGGGCCAGCCCCACATCGGCACGCACCTCGCGCACCTTGGCTGCCACGTTTTCAGGATGGAGCGAACCGCAATGATCATTGATGTTGGTGCCGGTGGGATCCGTTCCCAGCCGGAAGACTTCGGCGCCCAGCTCCTCCAGTGCCAGCGGAGCCACCTTGTAGGCCGCGCCGTTGGCGCAGTCGATGACGATGCGCAGCCCGGCCAGCGTCAGATGCGGCGGGAAACAGCTCTTGGTATAGACGATGTAGCGCCCGCCGGCGTCCTCGATCTTGCTGGCGCGCCCCACCTTGTCCGAGGCCGGGTAGGGCCAGCGGAAATCCGGGTCCAGCACCATGGCGGAAATTTCGTTTTCCACCTCGTCAGGCAGTTTGAAACCGTCGGCATCAAAAAACTTGATGCCGTTGTCCGAATAGGGGTTGTGAGAGGCGGAGATGACCACGCCGAGATCCGCCCGCATGTTGCGGGTCAGAAAGGAGATGGCGGGAGTCGGCAGGGGGCCGGTCATGATGACGTGCATGCCCGCCGCGCACAGCCCGGCCGTCAGGGCGGACTCGAACATATAGCCGGACAGGCGGGTATCCTTGCCGATGACGACTCTGTGCGTGTGCGGCCCCTTACGAAAACGCACCCCGGCCGCGAGCCCGAGGCGCAGGGCCACATCCACGGTCATGGGAGAAATGTTCACCGGGCCACGCATGCCATCGGTGCCGAAAAGACGTTCAGCCATTGGATGCTCCTTGTCGCCGCGCCGGACGCGGCAATCATTGTTTGCGGGAAATGGTCACGGGATTGACCGAGGGGTTCAGCAGGGTCATGCCTTCGGGCAGACGAATCCGGGGGTCCACCTGACGACTCTGGCCGACCTCCATGGGCGGCGGCACCACGATGACCCCGAGCTTGCGCAGATAGCTTGAATTCTTGGCCAGCGCTTCCGGAACCTCCACAAGCAGCTCCAGCGTTTCCGGCTCCACAGCGTAATTGTGGGCATTCTGGGCCTCCACTTCCACCCTCACCTGCCGCGTCACCACGGTTCGGCCGCTGGTAATGGTGTACTGCACCTCAACGCTGCCGGGCATGGCATTGACCAGACTGGGCGTGTCCAGCGGCAGATTCTGTCGGACGGTAGTGCCCGCGGCATTGGGATCAAGGGTGATGATGAGCGGTACATGGGACATGTCCGCAAGAATGCTCTCAGGGCCGCGCAAGGCTACCGAAGCCGGGGAGACGATGACGTTTTCCACGGTCAGCACGCCGCTGCGCAGGGGCGATTCTATTTCCGCACGTACCGGCACGCTGCGCTCTATGAGGTTGTCCGCCTTGACGACAATGCGCGGCGGCTGCACATCGATGAGCTCGAAAGCCCGCAACTGCGGCCCCATATGCTCTCCCGACAGCGGCACCACCGTCGTGCCCTTCTTGATGCCCGAAAGATTGACGGCCTGGGTGAGCGCCTGCTGCGAAATGGCGCGCAAGAGCAGCTCCGGCCCGCGCAGCCGCACATGCACCTTGCTGATGAGACCGTCCGTGATCACCAGATTGGGAGGCACGCCGTTGTAGTCTATGCTCACTTCAAGCTGGGCTTCCAGCCTGTCGCGCACGCTGACCACATACCACATGCCCACCGCCGTGATGATGGCAATGGCCAGCGACAGCAGATGCGGCATATTCTTGGAATTAAAGAGCATCATGGAGCACCTGTTTCAAGCGGGCGGCATCAAGGCTGCGGATGAGCTCTCCCTTGATGGCTACGGAAATTTCGCCGCGTTCTTCGGAAACGACCACCACCACGGCGTCACTTTCCGCCGTGGCGCCCAGCGCGGCACGATGACGAGTGCCGAAGGACTGGCCGCGAGCCTCGGCCAGCGGCAGGATGCAGGCTGCCGCCAGAATGCGCCCGCGACTCACCACCACCGCACCGTCATGCAACGGCGCCTTGGGATAAAAAATATTCATGAGCAGCTGGCGTGAAAGCCGGGCATCCACCGTGACGCTCTCCCGCTTGACCATGTCGCCCAGCTGCATGCTGCGCTCAAATACAATGAGCGCTCCCACCCGCAGGCGGGCCATTTCCACACAGGCGGCCACCACCTCATCCACCAGACCGGCCTGCACGCGCTTTTTGCGGAAAAAATGCCGACTGCCGACCTCACCCAGCGCCTGCCGGATGTCATTCTGAAAAATGACCACAATGAGGATGAAAAGCGAACCGAAAATATGCTGCAGCAGCCAGGAGAGCGTATACAGGCCCATGCTGCGCGACATGAAATACAGCGCCGTAAGCACTCCCAGTCCGGACAGCACGGCCAGCGCGCGCGTTCCGCGCAGGAGCTGAATGACCTGGTAGAGCAGCACCCCCACCAGGGTAATATCCAGCGCGTCGCGCCAGTCAAAGACAATATGCTCCAGAATCACGGCATTCCTTCAATCAGCGTTTTTTATCGCGGTACATGGCGGTATCGGCCTGACGCATCACAGCCTGGAAACTGGTCTCCCCTTCCGGCCAGAAGGTCAGGCCGCAGGCAAATTCAATGCAGATGCGCTCGCCCGGACATATCTCCAGAGGAACGGCGCATGCCTGCCGGATGTCGGCCAGAGCCCTTTCCACGTCCTGCCGCACCATGCCCGGCGGAAAGATAAGCACGAACTCGTCTCCCCCCATCCGGGCAAAGAGATGGCGGTCATCCACATAGCGCGTGACGGCGGTCACAAAGGCGCACAGCACCTTGTCTCCGGCCTCGTGACCGTAGGTATCATTGACCAGCTTGAACTTGTTCAGGTTCATATAGGCCAGGAAGCTGCGCCCGGCAAGGCCGCGCAGGCGCTTGCCCAGCGCCCGGAAAAGCCCGTGCCGGTTGAGTGCCCCGGTAAGCTGATCATGGTTCAGCAGCAGCTCCAGCGCCTGCCGGGTCCTGTGCAGAACGCAGACCTGACGCACCTGCAGAGCCACCAGCAGGCTGCAGACAAGGCAGCCCAGCCCGAAGGGCCAGACGGCGGCACTTTGCCACCAGAGGCCCACGGGCTGCACACGCAGCACCCACCAGGCGCCGGCCGTGTCAAAGGTGTATTCGAGAACGCCGTCCGTTGATGCGGAAACCGCCGCCTTTTCTTCCTGCTCCTGCCGGAAGCGCGTCAACGGCAGTGCCGGACGTCTCTCCAGCGGATAGGCCTGCAGGGCGGCGCTGCCGTCATCCCGCACAAGCTGCAGGGTTTTGCCCTGCAATTCATGAGCGTCAAGCCCCGCCTCGCGCAGGATATCCTCAAAATCGATGCAGAAGACCAGAATCCCCCAGAACCTGTCCTGCATGTTCTTTTGCGAAAGATACACCAGCTTGTAGCCGTAGAGTACGGAACGATCCTCAGAGAGGGAAACGGCCCGCTCAGACTGATGTCCTTTCCGGCATTGATAAGACGTTGCAGAGTGGGGTCCTTGAGAAGATTCAGCCCCATGTACTGTTCACGCTGTTCAAACGGCCAGACCCTGGTGACGATGCCGTCGGGCGCCAGCAGCATGCCGCACACCGATCCGTCCCGCACGAGGGTGCGCGCGGCCTCAAAAAAATGCGCCGGCTTGCCGTTGTGCAATTGCAGGGTCATGGCCAGGGTTTCCAGCTTGTACAGACGCAGCCAGATGGCCTGCTTGAAAGCGTTGGCCCTGTCAGCCAGCTGGCTTTCGACCTCCATGCGCTCCACACGGTTGGCGCGGTAACCGAGCGACTGCGTCGCCACGGCGGAAAGCAGCAGGCACACCAGCAGCGCGGCCCAGAAAGACAGGGTATGTTTCCGGGAAGAATACATGGCGCACTCCTCACGGCTCAGAACAACAGGACATGGAGGGACACAACGCAAAAGCTAATGAGCTTCCAGGGCCGCAAGCAGACGGAGCGTCCGTCGCGTTGCCGCCACATCATGTACCCTGTGCCAGAAAACGCCTCGCTCCCACAGGCGCGCCGTGGCAACCTGGGTGACGATTCCCCGCTCGGCGGCCGCCAGCCCGAGCAGCCCGCCGAAAAACGACTTCATGGAAAGCCCCATCAGCACGGGCCTTCCCAGCTCCAGCCAGTCCTCGGGGTGGGCCAGCAGGGTCAGATTATGTTCGAGCGTCTTGCCGAAGCCGATGCCCGGGTCCAGCACGATGCGATCCTCGGGCAGACCGGCCCGGACGAGACGGGCCATTTCCCGCTCGAAGAATTCCCGCACCTCACGGCGCACATCCGCGTACTGCGGCGCACGCTGCATGACCTCCGGCCGTCCCTGGCTGTGCATCAGCACATAGCCGGGCTTGTATTCCACCAGCACATCCAGCAATGCCGGATCAAAGCGGCAGGCGGAAATATCGTTGATGATCTCCACCCCCTGCGCCAGCACGGCCGCCGCCGTGTCCGCATGGTAGGTGTCCACCGAAAGACAGGTACCCGACGCCTCCCGCTTCAGGCCGGCCAGCACCGGCAGGAGGCGGCGCATCTCCTCCTCGGGCGTCAGGGGTGCCGCGCCGGGGCGGGACGACTCCGCCCCGATGTCCAGCACATCAGCCCCGTCGTCCCGCAACTGCAGGGCGTGGGCAAGCCCGGCAACGGCGTCCGCATGGCAGCCGCCGTCATAAAAGGAGTCCGGCGTCAGATTGACAATGCCCATGACGCCGAAAGGGGCGGACGCACGCAGCGTACGCCCCCCCGCAACCTTCCATGTCCCCGGCCTTCCGCCGGAATGCGGTCCCATACTACCGGGGTTCATCATGTTTCCTGTCGCCGCCCTCATGCTCCGAGGATTCTTCCGCGGGGCTTTCCTTTTCCAGCCTGGGGGAGGTATTGTTTCTTGTCTGAACCTCTTCCGTCGGCTCAAGGGAAAATTCCGCCTCTTCCGCGGAAGAGGATGCGCCTTCCGCCTTCACGGGCTTGCCGTTGGCGTCAAGCGGCGGCAGGGGCTTGTCTTCCATCAGAAGGTCCAGTTCCTCGCCGCTGATGGTCTCCCGCTCCAGCAGGGCCCTGGCAATACGGTGCAGGGTTTCCAGATTGTCACGCAGCAGCGTCTGACAGCGGGAGTGCGCCTCCTCGACGATGCGCTTCACTTCCGCATCCACAAGGCGCGCCGTATCTTCGCTGTAGTTCTTGTTCTGCACCCATTCCCGACCGATGAAGACCTCTTCGCCCGTCTCGCCGATGGCCAGTGTGCCGATGGCCTCGCTCATGCCCCATTCGCAGACCATCTTGCGGGACATGCGGGTCACACGCTCGATATCGTTGGAAGCGCCGGTGGTGATTTCGTCGAAGATGATCTCTTCCGCTACCCGGCCGCCCAGCAGCACTACAAGGTTGTTGCGCAGATAGGTGCGGGAGTAGCCGTGCCGATCCTCTTCCGGCAGCTGCATGGTCACGCCCAGCGCCCGGCCGCGCGGAATGATGGTCACCTTGTGCACGGGGTCGGATTTCGGCAGCAGACGGGCCGCCAGAGCGTGCCCGGCTTCATGGTAGGCGGTGATGCGCTTTTCCTCGTCGGAAAGGATGAGGCTGCGCCGCTCGCGTCCCATGAGCACCTTGTCCTTGGCAAATTCAAAGTCGTGCATGTCCAGCTTGTCTTCATTGAGCTTGGCGGCCTGCAGGGCGGCTTCATTGACCAGATTTTCCAGGTCGGCCCCGGAAAAGCCCGGCGTTCCGCGTGCCAGCACATCCAAATCCACATCCGCCGCCAGAGGCGTCCGCTTGGTATGCACTTCCAGAATGCGCCGCCGCCCGCGCAGGTCGGGCGTAGGCACCACCACCTGACGGTCGAAGCGACCGGGCCGCAGCAGGGCCGGGTCGAGCACGTCCGGACGGTTGGTGGCGGCAATAAGGATGACGCCCTCATTGCTTTCAAAGCCGTCCATTTCCACCAGCAGCTGATTGAGCGTCTGTTCGCGCTCGTCATGGCCGCCGCCGAGCCCGGCGCCGCGCTTGCGGCCCACGGCGTCAATTTCGTCAATAAAAATCAGGCAGGGCGCGTTCTTCTTGCCCTGCACGAAAAGATCGCGCACGCGGGAGGCGCCCACGCCCACGAACATTTCCACAAAATCCGAACCGGAAATGGAAAAGAAGGGCACCCCGGCCTCTCCCGCAACCGCGCGGGCCAGCAGGGTCTTGCCCGTTCCGGGAGGCCCCACCAGCAGCACCCCCTTGGGAATGCGTCCGCCAAGGCGAGTAAACTTCTTGGGATTGGAAAGAAATTCCACCACTTCGGAAAGCTCGTCCTTGGCCTCGTCCACGCCGGCCACATCATCGAAGGTGACGCGCACGCTTTCCTCGTTGAGCATGCGTGCCCGCGAACGGCCGAAGCTCATGGCCTTGCCGGCTCCCCCACCCTGCATCTGCCGGATGACGAAAATCCATACGCCGATGAGCAGCAGCAGCGGCAGCCAGTTAAGCAGCAGGCTCATGTACCAGGAAGGCTCTTCCGGCGGCTCGGCCTGCACTTCCACTTTCTTGGCCATGAGCTGGGAGACGAGGCTGGCGTCGTTCGGCGCATAGGCCTGCACTTCCGACCCCTTTTCCGTACCGCGTCCTGTGAGAATGTTGCCCTGAATGGTGACGGACTGAATCTGCCCGGCATCCACCCGGCTCATGAAATCGGAATAACTTATACGCGTGGCCGGTGCTTGCGGCTGCTGGAACATGTTGAAGAGCATCACCATGGCAAGACCGATGGCGACCCACAGCAACAGGTTGCGGCTGACTTGATTCAACTTGCGACCTCCAGATTAAACGCCCCGCTGGGCGATACACGTCCCGATACGTTCTTTTTGCACACTCCGCCGGGCGGTCCGTGCGAAGCATAGCCGAAACCGGCGGAGCGCGTGCGGCAGCCGAAAGCGTATCCGCCCTGCCCCCCGACCGGGAGAAGTCATCTAAAAAATGAACTCTGGCACCGTATCCTGCGGCGCAGAAGGTGTCAAACCCCCTGTGCGCATATACTGTCGTAATGGTAAGTCCAATCCCGACATTGGCAAGGGCGGCTCTTGCTTCCGAACGGCATTTCCCCTACCATTGCCCGCGGAGGCGTTTCGTCACCGGTGTGGCGCCCGGTCTTCAAAACCGGTGGTGGGCTTAACCGTCCACGGTAGGTTCGACTCCTATGCGCCTCCGCCATATGCGTTCGTGTCGGCACCCTTGAAGGAGACTTCAAGGGTGTTTCTGCCCTTTTCTCCGGCCATGCCCTTATTCACCCACACGAGACCATCCATGAAGATCGCCCTTCTCCTGCTGCTGTCCGCCTGCCTTGCGGGCCTGCTCCTTGCCTGTGACCAGCTCCCGCTGCGCGGCCTGACCGGCGACGAGGAACACCCCGTCCTGCTTTCGCGGGCCCGCCCATCGGTTCTTTTTGCTCCCGCCGCCGACATGCCCGCGGAAAGCGCGGGCTGGCGCAGCCTGTCCCCGAAGACGCAGGACTCACTGCTGGGCTCGGCGCGCGTCTGGTTCGTGGTCTACGAAAAAACGACCGAAAACGGCCCCGCCAAGCTGGTCACGGCCCTGGCCGAGGCCGAGGACCCGTGGCTCTGGGAAGACGCCCGGCACGCCCCCTTCCCCGTCCTGCGCCGTCTGCAGTACGAACACAAGGGGCAGCAGCTCTTTGAAAGCCTCTACGTCATGGAACCGGAAGACAACCCCTTTTACGGCGCGGGCATGACCGATCCCTGTCTGGTCTATCGGGCCAAGTTCCTGCTCGACTTCCGCCAGATGCAGGTTCTTGTGGAATACTACGAACCCGTGGACAGCGATGTCGCCCGGGACGCGGCCCACGACGAGGCCCGCCTCAACGCCCTCCGCGACCGGGGTCGCAAGGCCTGCCTCGTAACCTTCCCCGACAAGGCGGAACAGGAACGCCTCAAGAAGGACTTCCGCAAGATGAACACCGCGGATATGGACTTCTTCCGCAATCGCCTTTCCCGCTGGGTGGGCGACATGGAACGCAACTCCCACAACTAGGGAGCGCTGGCTTTTTTCGCTGCTTGCTTTTGGGGGGAGGGGAGCCATCGCACTGCTGTGTCGATGCCTTAGAGCGGATTCGCATGGAAATTGTGTCCAATTTCCCTGCTGACGCTGCCCTCACACCACGGAAAAAGCGTGGTTTTTCCGTGTGTTCGGTTACGGGTAGTCGCTCTCGCGACTACCAGAGCAATCCACATTTTCAATGTGGAATTGCTCTAAGGCTCCTGCGTCGCCTGACAGGCACGGCTTGCGGCCCCTTCCGGTCGCCACCAGCGCGGGAGGGCCCAGCCTTTCCCCAGCGAAACGAGAAAAGGCGTTCCCGTCATTCTTCCCCCATCCCTCCCTCAGCGCGCTTTTACCGGGGAAGAGCCAGGGACCAGAGGCAAGCCCGCCCCCAAAGGCAAGTGGAGCGTGTACAGCTTATTTGTTTTATTTGTTGAAATTATTTGTAATATCTATGTTGACAGGCCCTGAAGGCATCAAGTCTATATTGAACGCCGTTTCCCTGCTGAACGGCATCCCACTCGTCCCGTATCTCACTACTTCTGTTCCAGATAGGACTGAATGCGGTCGGACAGCACCTCCACCAGCGGCGAGGCCTGCCTGTCCTTGTGTTCCACCCGGTAAAAGGTGCGGGTAAAGCGGATGTCGGCCAGCGGCACTTCCCAGAGTTCGCCCGCCTCCAGTTCGCGACGCACGATATGGCGGGAAACGCAGGCCAGCGTGCCGGGTTTGTGCAGCAGTATCTTGATGGGGTCGTAGTGATTGAACTCCAGAAAGTCCGTGGGCCGCAGCCCCAGCGGCGTGATGGCCGCGAGAAAGGCCTCGCGGGCGCCTGAGCCCTGTTCGCGCAAGAGCCAGCGCCGCCGCATGAGCTCATGGATGGAGACAGGCGGCCCGGCGGCGCTTTCCCTGTCGCCGGACACCACAAGCAATGTCTCCTCGGCCAGCGCCCGCACGTTGAGCGCCAGACTCCGCACCTGCCCCTCCACAAAGCCCACATCCAGCACTCCGGCCTCCACACCGTGCAGAATGTCGTGCGTATTGCCGGACTCGCAGCTGATATGCACATTGGGATGGCTGCTGTGAAAATCGTACAGGATGACCGGCAGCACAAAGTCCGCCAGCGTGGTGGACGCACCGATCTTGAGGCTGCCCGCCAGCGTGGCGTAAGTGGTCAGGTCCAGCACGCCCTTGAGTTCGGCATAAAGGGGAGCAAGGCGCTTTTCCAGCAGCTTGCCCTTTTCGTTGAGCACCAGCCCCCGGCCCACGCGCACAAAGAGACGGCTGCCCAGCTCGTCCTCGAAGCCGCGCAGCGCAGAGGAGACCGCCGCCTGTGAAACGCAGAGCAGTTCCGCCACCTCGCGCATGTTGGGATTGCGCGCCAGCGCCAGAAATACCTCAATATGCCGCAGGGTCATGCTGTTTTCCCGATCAATAAGAAAAAGTTGTCGAACCGAAAAATTTAATCCGTTTGTTCCCGAGGCGTCGCGGTGCTACCACAAGGCCATGTCATTCACCAACAGGCCCAAAGGGGTAGATACCATGAAATTCGTCGTACAGGCTTTCCGCAATGACCGCAATATGCAACTGCTCAACGGACTGGTTTTTGTGGCGCTCTTTGCCAGCGTGGCCTTTCATCTCGTGGACCTGCCCTTCCTCACCGCGCTCGGCATCAGTCCGCTCATTGTCGGCATCGTGGTCGGCATGTGTTACGGCAATACCCTGCATGTGCACATGCCCGTCTACCTCAAGCCGGGCATCCTCTTTTCCTCCAAGTCGCTGCTGCGGCTGGCCATCGTTCTCTACGGCTTCCGCCTGACCTTCCAGGACCTGGCGCAGGTGGGCTTCAAGGGCGTTGCGCTGGCGGTCTTCATGCTGGGCACGACCTTCCTCATGGGTTCGTGGCTGGGTATCAAGGTCTTCCGTCTGCCCCGTCGTCTGGCACTGCTCACCGCAGCGGGCAGCTCCGTCTGCGGCGCGGCCGCCGTGCTGGCCGTCGAACCCGTAGTCAAGGCCGAAAATCATGAAAGCAGCATTGCCGTAGGCACGGTGGTCGTTTTCGGAACGCTGGCCATGCTCCTCTATCCTCTGCTGTACAGCCACGGTCTGCTGCCCATGTCCGCCGATGTCTACGGCGCCTTTGCCGGCGCTACCCTGCATGAGGTCGCCCACGCCGTCGCCGCCGGTCAGGCCATTTCTCCCGAAGCGGGCAATACGGCGGTCATCGTGAAAATGATGCGCGTCATCATGCTGGCCCCCCTGCTGGTCGCCCTCGGCTTCTGGCTG
>CALVGJ010000189.1 GCA_944327045.1 uncultured Desulfovibrio sp. | reverse complement strand
TTGGTGACTATACACCTCCTCCGCGCCGAGGGCAAGCCCGCAGGCCGATGCCCCCGACAGAAGCGCAGAGCGTTTTCCGCAAAGCCAATCTACTTCCGGCCAGCATCAGGCCCGGGCGCATCCGTTTCAGCCAGCGCTGCCTGCACGAGGTCACGGGCCAGCTCCCATTGGGCTTCTGTGCTGACCGCCGTGCCGTTGAGCTTGGCGGCCAGTACCTGCCGCAGAATTTCGGTAAAGCGCGGACCGGGGCGCAGCCCCAGCGCAATAAGATCAGAGCCGCCGATATCGGCCTTTTCCCTGCGCCATTGGGTAATATAGCGGGAAAAGTTCTTCTGCAGCCCCTCCTCATCGGTGGCGGCCATGAGATAGAGCAGAAACTCCAGCTCAAGCCCCTCCAACATCTTCCAGAAGCCGAAAACGTCCGTATGGGCATCACTCTGCTTGCGCTGCCAGCTCTCCAGCCGTCCACACAGGTAACGTGCCTTTTCCCGCAGATGAAAGACCGCCTGACGTCGCTGCGGCGGCAGACCGAGACGCTCGTAGACGCTGCGGGCCTCCTCGTAATTGAGGTTGTGACAAAGCGCCAGAAAATAGGCCAGCCAGTGCTGCACCGGCTCGTCCAGATAGAGCAGATGATACCAGCTTACCATTTCCCGCATGCGCATGAGGGTTTCCCGCCGGGTGGGCGTAAGCGCGAGCTGCGGGCTTATGGCCTTGAGCAGCCCCAGCTCCTCCATGCGAAGAAAGCAGGCGGGAGGGTTGGGCTCAGTGCACATATGGCTGTATTCATGATAGATGCGAGGACTGCTCAGCTTGTCCAGCAAGTTGAGTGACAGGACATTCTTGATGAGCTTTTCCGCCGCCGGGTCAAGATGAAAGCCGTAACGCTGTTCAAAGCGCACGGCCCGCAGGCAGCGTGTGGGGTCCTCCACAAAACTCAGGGTATGCAGTACGCGGATATTTCCGTCCTTAATGTCCCGCTGGCCGCCGAAAAAATCCACCATCTGCCCGTAGGGGGAACAATCCAGCCGGATGGCAAGAGCATTGATGGTGAAATCCCGCCGGAACAGGTCCATCTTGATGGAGGAAAGCTCCACTGTAGGGAGAGCGGCGGGATACTCGTAGTACTCCAGGCGGGCCGTGGCCACGTCGATGCGCAGCTCCTCGCCGTCCGGGCCGCTATAGATGACCACTGAGGTCATAAACTTCTGATGCTCGCGCACGCGGCCGTCCAACGCTTCGGCCAATGCCTTGGCCAGTTCAACGCCGTTGCCCTCCACCACAAGATCGATATCCTCGTTATCCCGATCCAACAGAATGTCGCGTACGAAACCGCCCACCACATACACGGGCAGCCCCAGCTTGCGGCCCAGATTTCCGGCCAGCTCCAGAATGGAGCGCGTATGCGCCGAAAGTCGGTCGCGCATGAGCTTGGCTACATTGCGCGGCTTGATGACCGGCTGATCATTTTCCTTGAGCTGCACAGGCTCATTGGCAAAGACATTGATAAGATCGGTGCGCGTCACCACACCGACGACCTCATCATGTTCAATAATAGGGACAAGGCGCTGCCGCGCGCCCACAATGATGGCTGAAAGCTCGCTGAGTGGCGCATCCGGCGGCAGCAGGGTGGGGGTACGAAGCATGTAGTTCTCCACCGTGAACTCGCCCAGCCCGTGCAGGCGGGCCCGGGAGGCCGTCTGCGCGTCGAGGAGCCCGCAGCAGCGGCGCGTGCCGGGCACAAAGACGGGCACGGCCTTGAGACCGAAATGCAGCATGAGCTCATCCGCAGCGCGAATGGGCTTGTCCGACTCGATGCCCACAGCCGGAGTGGACATATAGTCTCTTGCCGTCTTGTCCTCTCCGAGCTGGCCGCGCAAATTGCGCACAATAGCGTCATGCACCTCATTGAGCATCATGTTACGTATGGAAGCCGAGGCCGCATAGGCATGCCCGCCGCCGCCCAGCTCCGCGCAGACCGCGCCTACATTGATAAGCTCCGTCCGGCTGCGGGCCACCACCTGAATGCGATCTTCCATGCGGCCCACGGCAAACAGTACCGTGAACTTCTCCATTTCCATGAGCCGGTGGGCCAGATAGGCAAAATCGCCCAAATAATGTTCCATCGACGCCTCGGCGATGACCACGGCGATGCCGTTGATGGTATAGGTGCGGGCCGATTCCAGCAGACTGTTCAGCGCCCGCACATGCGCACTGGTGAGCTCGTGCGCGGCCATGTCGTCGATATCGTTGACGCGCATTCCCTGCGTGAGGAGCCAGGCGGCGCTTTCAAAATCCAGCGGCGTGGTGGAGGAGTAGGTAAACGAACCGGTGTCGCCGTAGATGCCGAGACCGAGCAAGGTAGCCTCATCCGCATCCAGTCGGATATCGGCAATGGAAAGAGCCTTGACGATGAGGCTTGTCACTGCCCCCACCTCGGCCCGATGCGTCACTGTGGCAACCACATCGTCCCCGGAATCGGGATGATGATCCCAGACCTCGATGCGCATCCCCTCGCGATCCAGCAGGCGGCCCACATGCTGGAGACGATCCCGCTGTCGGGTATCCACCACCACAAGACGCGTCACGGCATCCCAGTCGATCTCGTCGCTCTCGCACAGCGAATAGCGCTCTCTGTCCACAGAGGCGGCAATCTTCTGAAGACCGCGTTCCTGGGTGCCGGGGAAAAGCAGGCCACAGGGAGCGTACAGGTGCCGGACAGCCAGCATGGCGGCAAAGGCGTCAAAATCGGCATTGGCATGGCAAGTCACAAGGGTGGAAATGGCTGTCATCGGGACTGGCTCCGGGGATGATGGGCACGATGGATGCTGCGCAGGCGTTCGGCCTGCACATGGGTATAGATTTCCGTGGCGCTGATGTCGGCATGTCCCAGCAGAATCTGGACGGACCGCAGGTCGGCACCGCCTTCCAGCAGATGGGTGGCAAAGGAGTGCCGGAAGGTGTGCGGCGAAATTTCACGACGAATACCCGCCGCCAGCGCATATTTCTTGATGGCTTTCCAGACGTACTGCCGGGTAAGCCCATTGCCGGAACGGTTGACGAAAAGAAGGCGACTACTGGGCGAAAATTCGGGACGGCAATGCGCAATATAGTCCTGCAGACGGGCCTGTGCCTCGGCATGCAGGGGCACCAGACGTTCCTTGCTGCCCTTGCCGAACACCCGCACAAGTCCACGCTGGAGATCAATATCCTCCAGCGTCAACCCGCAGACTTCCGATACCCGCAAACCCGCCGCGTACAATACCTCCATGAGGCAGCGATCCCGCCTGCCGGACTTGTCACGCATATCCGGCTGCGCGAGCAGGCGCTCCATTTCCTCGCGACTCAGCACCTCGGGCAGATATTGCGGCAGCCTGGGGCTTTCCAGCAAGGCGGCGGGATTAGCCGACAACACTTTTTCGTCCACGGCAAAGGCAAAAAAACTGCGCAGGGCCGACAGTCGTCGGGCCAGACTGCGGCCCGTATTCTGCCGGGAACGCAGCCAGGCCAGAAAGAGCATAATGTCCTGCTCGCCAAGATGAACAACCTGCCGGGAGACGGCAGCTCCCCACCCCATGCTCCATTCATCCAGATAGAGGAGGAAAAGCTCCATATCCTGCCGGTAGGCTTCCACTGTCCGCACGGAAAGTCCCCGCTCAGCCAACAGGGCATTGGCCCACACCGGCACAAGACGCGCCAGGGCGGCATGCAGCTCCGTAAAGGGGAGCGCAGGGGAGGCAATGTTTTTCTCCATCTCGCTATGGTAGCCTGCCTCCGCCGGAGGGGCAAGTCTCCGATACTTTGACAGCCCTGCCCGTTGTACGCTATTTTTTATACATGTCACCTACCGCTGCCGAACTGCCGGTCTATATAAGCCTCGGTTCCAATACGCCTGATGCCGCACAAATGCTTGACGCCGCCAGCGCCGCTCTGGAGCGGCTGGAGGGCCTGCGTCTTGTGCGATCCGCCTCCCGCTACACAACCGAACCACAGGGCTATGCGCATCAGCCGTGGTTTGAAAATACCGTGCTGGAGCTGGCAGTGGAGGCGGGACGCTGGCAGCCGCGCGAACTGCTGGCCGCCATGCTGGGCATGGAGGCGGCGCTGGGAAGGCGGCGTGACCCCGATTTGCGCTTTGGCCCGCGCAGCATCGACATGGATCTGCTCCTTTTCGGCACTGAAACCAGCACGGATGTCCATTGCCTGCTGCCGCACCCGCGGATGTGCGAACGAGCCTTTGTGCTTGTGCCGCTGGCGGAACTGGCGCCGGATATCATCGTCAACGGACGCAGCATTGCCCATTGGCTGGACAGCCTTGTCTGGCGCAGGGAAGGGCGGGTAATTTTTCAGTGACCTTTCAACACGCCTGTGCTACACAGGGCCCATGTCCCGCGCCGTCCGCGCTTTTGTGCATCCTACCGTCAAGGAGTATCTATGTGGAAATGGCTTATTCTGGCCGTGGCGGTCTATGTGCTGTACCGTATGTTTGCCAATGACTTCCTGAAAAAGAAGCAGGCGGACAAGAAAGAAGACGCCGCCGAAATGGAACGCAAGGTTGCCGCCGGGGAAATGGTCAAGGACCCGGAATGCGGGGCCTACGTTTCTGTGGATGAAAGCATTACCGTGCGGGATGGTGAAAAGGTCTACCGCTTCTGCAGCTATGACTGCCGGGACAAATTCCTCAAGCGCCTTCAGGAGGGCGGCCGGGAACTGCCCGCCAGAGAGGAATAGAGGAAACGAGCCTCTACAGAATTTTTTTCTTCTCTTTTGCCATGTCGCCGTTATTGAATGGCGAAAATACAGCAAAGAACTACACAAGCGGCGCTACCCGGCACGGTAGCGCCGCTTTTTCACAAGTCTTCTCAAAAATCTGGGAAAAGCGGTTTGCCCCCCGTGCAAACAAGTATCTACAAAAACAGATCAGCAAGGTCGAATGGTACGGCGTACAAAAATGTAGTGCGCCCGACCTTACTTATCCTGGAACTCCTTGTAGGCTATGCAGTCCACTTCAACGCGCAAGTCGCTCATCATGGCCGCCTGCACGCATACTCTGGCCGGCGCATGTTCCGCCGTGAAATACTGGGCATAAATCTTGTTGAATCCGGCAAAATCACGCGGATCATCCAGAAAAACCGTGACGCGCACCACATCCTCAAGGCCATAGCCCGCCAGTTCAAGCGCAGCCTTGAGATTGTCCAGCGCCACACGCGCCTGTACGCTGATACTGCCGCTGACAATCTCCCCGGAAGCATCACGGGGCACCTGCCCGCTGACATAAAGCCAGCCATCAGCGGCAACAGCCTTGGCAA
>CALVGJ010000188.1 GCA_944327045.1 uncultured Desulfovibrio sp. | reverse complement strand
TTTCGAGGGGAGGGGGCGCGGGGGAGGGGGACCTTTGCAAAGGTCCCCCTCCCCCGCATCATCTCAGCGCAGCTGGACGATGGTCATGCCGTCGCCGCCGCGGTCTTCCGGGGCAAGGGCAAAGTGTTCCACGGCCGGGAAGCCGCGCAGGAAGTCGTGGATCTGTCGGCGCAGCGCGCCGGTGCCGCGTCCGTGCACCACTTCCAGCTCATGGAAGCCCGCCAGCAGGGCTTTGTCGAGGAAGCGTTCCACTTCGGCAAGGGCCTGATCCGCGCGCATACCGCGCAGATCGAGCTTGAGGGCCGGGGCGCTGTCGTCCGTCTGCGCGCGTACGGCCCGGCCGACGGCGGAAGGGGCGGCCGGACGGGCGGCGGTCGCGGGCAGGCGCACGTCCTTCACCGCCGCCCAGAGGCTCACGCCGTTGAGGTCGAGGCGCAGGCGGTTGCGGCGCTCGTCGATATCCGTGATGCGGCCGCGCTTGTTGAAAGCGGTATGCAGCACTTCCTGTCCCACGCGGAAGGTCTCCGCCACGGGCAGGGGGGCGGCGGGGGCCTCCTCCTGCTGCGGGGCGGCGGCCAGCGAGGCCCGTAGGCGGGACATCTCGCGCAGGGCCTGCTTCTGGGTGGCGCGGCCTTCCTTCCAGGCGCGCATGAGTTCCTGCGCCTGCGCGCGTACCTCGTCATGCAGGCGCAGGCGTTCCTTTTCGTATTTTTCGCGGGCGTGCTCGGCCTCCCGTCGGGCCTTGTCCTGCGCCTTCTTCAGATCACGCAGTTCCTCCTCTCGGCGGGCGGCCAGATCATTGAGGCGCTGGAGCACCTGCCCTGTTTCCTGTCCGTCCTGCAGGAGGTATTGCTCCGCCCGGCGCAGGATGCTGTCCGGCAGGCCGTGTTCGCGGGCCACGTCCAGCGCCTGACTGGCGCCTACCTGATCGTAGGCCAGCCGGAAGAGGGGCTTCTTGCTCTGCGGGTCAAAGAGCACCGAGGCCGCCCGCGCGCCTTCGCGGGTGAGGGCATAGCTCTTGAGGGCCGGGAAGTGCGTGGCCGCGAGGGTGTAGGTCCGCTTTTCCAGCAGTTCGTCCAGCACGGCCTGCGCCAGCGCCGCCCCCTGCGCCGGGTCGGTGCCTGCGCCGAATTCGTCCAGCAGCACGAGAGCCTCGGCGTCGAGATGCTTCCAGGCCTTGCCCAGATGCTGAATCTGGGCCGTAAAGGTGGAGACGTTGTCCGCAAGGCTCTGCTCGTCACCGATGAAGGCGTCCACCCGGCCGAACCACGGCAGATGCGAGCCCGCGCCCGCCGGGACGGGCAGGGCGCTCAGGGTCATGGCGGCCATGAGGCCCAGCGTCTTGAGACAGACGGTCTTGCCGCCCGCATTACCGCCGGTGATGATGAGCGCCCGTTCGCCGGGCCGCAGTACGATGTCCAGCGGACGCACGCGCCGCCGGGCCGCCTCGCGGGATTCGACCGCGTCGCGGGCGGTGCGCCGTTCGCCGTCGCGCGGCGTCTGGCGGACCTCCTCCGCCCGGCCCAGCAGCAGGAGCGGGTGTCGGGCCTCCAGCAGGCAGATTCCTTCGGTCGCCGGGGTCAGGGGCACGCAGCGGCCGTCATAGCTTTCGGCCAGACGGCGCTTGGCCTGCAGGACGTCCAACCCGGCCAGCAGATCGAGAGCGGCCCGTGCGCCGGGCAGCTCGGCCAGCAGCAGGGAGCGCAGATAGGCAAGGATTTTCTGCTCCTCCTCGCGCTCCTCCCGCTTGAGTTCCTGAAGGCGGTTGTTGATCTCCACCAGAAACATGGGCTCGAAATAGCAGGTCTCGCCGGTCTGCGACCAGTCATGGATGATGCCCTGCATGCGCCCCTTGAAATTGGCCTTGAGCGGCAGCACATAGCGGTCGGACGAGAGGGTCATGAACTCGTCCTGCAGGTAGGGCAGCATATTGTACTGCACGGCGTAATCCTTGACCTTGCGCATGCAGCTCTGATGCAGGCGACGCAGCTCGCTGCGCACCTGATGCAGTTCCGGGGAGCTCTCGTCACGGATGTAGCCGTCGTCGGAGAGGCAGCGGTTGAGGGCGGCGGTGATCTGCACAGGCAGCGGAGAGCGGCGGGCAAAGTCCAGCAGGTGCGGCCACTGCGTCTCGGCTTCGGGCACGGCGATGGACTCCACGGCGGCCTGCGCCAGACGCAGCACCTCGCGCAAGGCCCAGAAGGCATCCGTATCCGGCTGGGCGTGCGGACGCTCCACCGCGCGCAGCAGGCCGCTCACGTCGGGGAAGGAGGTCAGCATGAAACCGCCGTTGCCCAGCGGGCGGGCCGCCCAGACGCGGGACTCGTCGAAAAGGCGGGCCTCCCGCGTGACAGCATCGGCATCGGCAAGAGGAGCGACGCGCAGGGCGTGTTCACGTCCGACGCCGGAGGTGCAATGCCCGGCCAGATGGGCGATGACGGCGTCAAATTCCAGAGCGGCAAGGGTTCGCGCGTGAATCATGGGCAAGGGGGGTGGCCGGAGGCCGTCTGAGGGTGAGCGGGATGGCCTCCCCAGGCGCGGGGCAGGCGAAAAACGAAAAAAAGGCCGCGCAGCGGCACGGCCTCCTGTAGCGGGACTTATTGGGGCGTCAGGCGCTGCTTGACGGCTTCGGAAAGATGCTTGCCGTCCACACGGCCCTTGTGCGTGGCCATGATGGCGGAGATGACCTTGCCCATATCGCGCGGCGAGGCCGCGCCCACGGCGGTGATGGTCTCCTCGATGAGGCGGCCGAGCTCTTCCTCGCTCAGGGGCTGGGGCAGATATTCCTGGATGACGGCCAGTTCCTCGGCTTCCTTCTGGGCCAGATCGGGACGGTTGGCGGCGGTGTACTGCTCGATGGAGTCCTGGCGCTGCTTGCCTTCCTTGATGATGACATCCATCATCTCTTCATCGCTCAACGTGCCGCCGGGGCGGCGCAGCTCCACCAGCCGGTTCTTGACGGCGGTCTTGAGCAGACGCAGCACGGACAGACGCACGGCGTCCTTGGCCTTGTAGGCCTGCACATAGTCTTTATCAATCTGTTCAAACAGGCTCATGTCGATATCCTCACGGGCCACGACCCGAAAAAAATCAAAAAGCGGGAAGCCCACGGCAGGGCCTCCCGCAAACGGACAGCGTCGCTTGCGCCCCAAGGGACGCGGGCGCGACATTACGCCGCGTTCATCTTGCGCATCTTCTTCATCAGGCGCTTACGGGCAGCGGCCTTCTTCTTCTTGC
>CALVGJ010000187.1 GCA_944327045.1 uncultured Desulfovibrio sp. | reverse complement strand
CCCCTCCGCCGGCGCTGGAGGTGTTCCCCTTCCCCCCAAGCCCCCCATCCCTTCCCCAGCGCGCTTTTACCGGGGAAGAGTCAGGGACACGAGGCAAGCCCGCCCCTGAAAGCAAGCGGAGCGTGTAGAGGTTATTTATTTTATTTGTTTAAAATTATTTGCAAAATTTGTGTTGATATGCCCTGGGCGACGCGGGAGCCTTACAGGCATCGACAGCAGGGCGAGGGGTTCGCCTTTCCCGCAAACAAACGCCTTCTCCCGCGGCTTGCGGCACGTTGCCTTGCGGCGGCGGTGCGGGTAGATTGCGGGCAGGGGGGCAGTCGCCTTTCCGACACTTCAGCCACGCAACGAAAGGACCGAGCATGAGCGAGACGCGCAAGGAGCACGATTTTCTTGGGGAGCTGGATATTCCCGCCGACATTTATTACGGCATCCAGACGTACCGGGCTGTGGAGAACTTCAAGATTTCCGGTATCAGCATTTCCATCCTCAGCAAGTTCATTCAGGGCATGGCCTGCGTGAAGAAGGCGGCCGCGCTGGCCAACTGCGAGCTGGGCGTGCTTTCGCGGGAGAAATGCGACGCCATTTGCAAGGCCTGTGACGAGGTGGTGGCGGGCAAGTTTGACGATCAGTTCCCGGTGGACGTCTTTCAGGGGGGCGCGGGGACCTCGTGCAACATGAACGCCAACGAGGTCATCGCCAACCGGGCGCTGGAAATCATGGGGCACAGGAAGGGAGAGTACGAGTATTGCCATCCCAACAACGACGTGAACTGTTCGCAGTCCACCAACGACGCCTATCCCACGGCCATCCGCATCGCCCTGTACGCCAAGCTGACCCAGCTCATCGGGGATATGGACTATCTGCGGCAGGCGCTGGCCGACAAGGCGGAGGAGTTCCGGGACGTCATCAAGATGGGCCGCACCCAGTTGCAGGATGCCGTGCCCATGACGCTGGGCATGGAATTTGCGGCCTATGCCGAAACCATCCACGAGGACATGATGCGGGTGGGCGAGGCCCGCAACCTCATTGCCGAGATCAATATGGGCGCAACGGCCATCGGCACGGGCATCAACAGTCCGGAGGGCTATGCCGCGCTGGTCACGCGCAAGCTGCGGGAAGTATCGGGCGTGCCGGTGGAGATGGCGGGCAACATGGTGGAGGCCACGTCCGATACCGGGGCCTATGTGCAGCTTTCCGGGGTGCTCAAGCGCTGCGCCACCAAGATTTCCAAGATATGCAACGACCTGCGCCTGCTGTCTTCCGGCCCGCGCTGCGGCCTCAACGAGATCAACCTGCCGCCGCGCCAGCCGGGATCGTCCATCATGCCGGGCAAGGTCAATCCGGTCATGCCCGAAGTCATGAACCAGATATGTTTCGACATCATCGGCAAGGACGTGACCATCACGCTGGCGGCCGAGGCCGGACAGCTCGAGCTCAACGTCATGGAGCCGGTTATTGCCTATTCGCTCTTTTCGGGCATGAAGCGGCTGGGGGCGGGCTGCCGCAGTCTGGTGGACTACTGCATCCGCGGCATCACGGCCAACCGGGAGCGCTGCCGGGATATGGTCTATCATTCCATCGGCATCGTGACGGCGCTCAATCCCTATCTGGGCTACGAGACGTCGGCCTCCATCGCCCGCGAGGCGCTGGAAAGCGGGCGTTCTCTGGTGGACATCGTGCGGGAGCGCGGCCTGATGAGCGAGGAGCAGCTCGACGATCTGCTCGCGCCGGAGCACATGCTCCAGCCGGGCAAGTGGAAGAGAAAATAGGGCATCTTGCCTTTGAAAAACAAATGCGAGGCGGCGGCACAGCGCCGCACGGCCCGGCCGTCCGCCATGAAAAAGGGGGGAACCATCCCGCGATGGTTCCCCCCTGTCGTTGCGTGCGGGAGGGTTACTGCGCGCCGCTGAGGCGGCCCGTGATGTTGTCGCGTATCCACTTGCCGTCCAGCCATTCCAGCGGCGTGACTTCCACCCCGCCCACCAGAATGCCGAAATGCAGATGGTCGCCGAAGGCCAGACCCGTGCTGCCGGTCTTGCCGATGATGTCGCCCTTCTTGACCACGGTGCCCTTGCTCACGCTGATCTCGCTGCAATGCGAGTAGAGGGACATGAGGCCCATGCCGTGGTCGATGACGATGAGATTGCCGTAAATGCCCATGTCGCCCACAAAGATGACCCGGCCGCTGTTGGCCGCGGGAATGTCGGCATTACGCACCGAGGCAAGGTCGAAGCCCAGATGGTAGGATTCGCCCACCTGCTTGCCCTGATAGCTGAAGAAGCGATGGTCGGCAAAGCCCGCGCGCGGCGCGGAGCGGGGCAGGCGGGTAAAGGTGCCGTCCCAGAGCTGGCCGGCCACGGTATCCCGGCTGAGTTCGCGCAGGGATTCCACATTGGCGGCGCGCACGTTGTTGTTGATGGTCAGGTAGCAGTCCAGCGGGGAGGAGGCCTGCGGCGCAAGATGCCCCAGCTTGTTCTGCACGTTCATGAGAAAGTCGTCGCTGATGCTGATGCTGTCGCTCTTGAACTTGCGTTCCAGCGCCATGACGGTCAGGCGGTTGCGGGTGGTGTTGCCCGCCAGGTCGGTGGCCGTGATTTCCACGGCGTTCTTGTACTGCACGGCGGTCATGGTGTAGGGGAAGGGGAAATAGCAGAGATAGCTGCCGTCCTTCTGGCGGTAGCCGGGCACAAAGTAGCCCGCCACCAGCACGCCGCTGGCCACCACATCCTCGTCGATGGTGTACTTGATGACCGTGGAGCCCCCGCGGCGCACATAGGGGGGCAGGGTCTTGACGGAAATGCGCGGCGGCTGGGTGTCCAGCCGCATGGAGCGCAGCTCGGTGCGGGTGTTGCCCTGCCCGAAACCGGCCAGCGAGGCGTCCGTGGCGCGGATTTCCAGCTCAAAGACGCCCTCGCGCAGCCCGGCGTCCTTGAAGGGCACCTCCACGGTGCGCTCGGTAAGATATTGATCGAAATGCTTGCTGAAGATGGTATTGACCACGTTATTCTTGCGGATGCCCACGCTGAGCGAGCGAATGCCGGCAGGGTCGCTCATGGTGATGGTCAGGACGCTTGCCGGGGATATGCGATCCGTTTCCGGGCTGACGGTGACGGTGGGCCCGTCCAGGTCCTTGAAGAAAACGTAGGCCGCGGCTCCCAGAACCCCGATGACCAGCAGCATGAGGATCGAGGAGAAAAACCCTTTTTTGCGCATGATGGACTCCTTGTCTGCAAGACTTTCAGCCTTGCATACTTCGACGTTTTTTTCAAGAATGGCCTGCCGTCGCGGGCGACGCCCCCCGGCACGTTGACTTGCGTGGAAAAATCTGTTTTGTGTCGGTGTCATGCAGTATTCAGGTCCTCCATCTTCCGTTCCGCCGCGCCCCGTGCGGGTGGACCCCAAGCGTCAGCGCGCCCGCATGGTGCGCGAGCTGGAGGCGCGCGGCATTCGGGATGCGGCGGTGCTGGCGGCCATGAACGCCGTGCCCCGGCACCTCTTTGTGCAGGAGGCGCTGCGCGCCCATGCCTATGAGGACACGGCCCTGCCCATAGGCTACGGGCAGACCATCTCCCAGCCGTCCACCGTGGCCCGCATGACCATGCTGCTGGAGACCTTTCCCGGCTGCCGCGTGCTGGAAGTGGGGACGGGTTCCGGCTATCAGACGGCGGTGCTGGCGGCGCTGGGCTGCACGGTCATCACCATCGAGTGCGTGCGCGAGCTGCACCAGCACACCCGGCGGCTTTTCCAGTCGCTGGCGCTGCGCGACGTGCACAGCCTGCTGGGGGACGGCACGCTGGGCCTGCCGGCTGCCGCGCCCTATGACCGCATCATCGTCACGGCGGGCGGGCCGGTCGTGCCGCAGCCCCTGCTGCGGCAGCTTGACGACGGCGGCATCCTGCTTATTCCTGTAGGAACAAAACCCCGCAACCAGCGCCTGTTGCGTCTGGAGCGCCGCGGGGCCATCATCGAAAAAACGGACCTCGGCCCGGCCACCTTTGTGGATCTGGTGGGCGATCACGGCTGGTAGGTCCGCCGCAGCAAGGAGCAAGGCTATGGCTTCCTGTTCTTCCTGTTCCTCCGCCTCGTCCTGCGCCTCGGCAGGTCATCCGGGGGGAGAAGGCTGTCTTGAAAACGCCATGAACAAACAGGACGAAATGATTGCCCGGCGCCTGGAGCGCATCCGGTACAAGATTTTCGTCATGAGCGGCAAGGGCGGCGTGGGCAAGAGCTCGGTCACCGTCAATGTGGCCGCCGCGCTGGCCCATCGGGGCTTCAGGGTCGGCATCATGGATGTGGATATCCACGGCCCCAGCGTGCCCAATCTGCTGGGTCTGCCCTCCGGCATCGACATGAATGAGGACAACGCCCTCGTGCCCTCCCGCTACAACGGCAACCTTTCCGTGATCTCCATGGATTCGCTGCTGCAGGATCGCAACACGGCCATCCTCTGGCGCGGCCCCAAGAAGACGGCGGCCATCCGGCAGTTCCTCTCCGATGTGGCCTGGGGCGACCTCGACTTTCTTTTCATCGACTCGCCGCCCGGCACCGGGGACGAGCACATGACCGTGCTCAAGCTTATTCCCGACGCCCTGTGCGTGGCCGTGACCACCCCCCAGGAAATTTCCCTGGCCGACGTGCGCAAGGCCATCAACTTCCTGCATCATGCCGAGGGCAGACTGCTCGGCGTGGTGGAGAACATGAGCGGGCTGGTCTGCCCGCACTGCCATACGGAAATAGACCTCTTCAAGAAGGGCGGCGGCAAGGAGCTGGCCGCGCGCTACGGCGTGCCCTTCCTCGGGGAAATTCCGCTTGATCCCGTCACCGTGGTGTCGGCGGACAGGGGCGTGCCTGTGGTCTTTCTGGATCAGGAAAGCGCCGCCAAGGAGGCCTTCCTCAAGGTGGCCGATGCCGTGGCCGCGGCGGCCGAAGCCGGAAAGGCCGCCGTGCCGCCCGCGGAGTAGCGTACATGCCGGAGGGGCCGCGGCCCCTCCGGGAAGCATGCCGTATTTCCGCTTTTATCCCGGCGGAAAATATGCTAAGTCCGAATGATTCCCCTCGGAGCCGACGACTGCCCATGAATCTGGCCAACAAGATCACGCTGCTGCGCATCCTGATGGTGCCGCTGATTATTGTCCTTTTGTATTTTGAAGGACCGGTCTTCTGCTTTCTGGCGGCCTGCGCCTTTGCCTTCGCCTCGCTGACGGACTGGGTGGACGGCTACATCGCCCGCCGCCGGAATATGGTCACGAGCATGGGGAAATTTCTTGATCCGCTGGCGGACAAGGTGCTTGTCTGCTCGGTGCTCATCATGTTCGTTCACCTGCAGTGGGCTCCGGCCTGGGTGGTCATCGTCATGGTGTGCCGGGAGCTGATCGTGACCGGTCTGCGGGCCATCGCCCGGGACGAGGGGGTCGTGCTGGCGGCGGACAAGTTCGGCAAGGCCAAGACGGTGTTGCAGATATGCGCCATCATTCCCCTGATCCTGCATTATCCCTACTGGGGATATGAGCTGTGGCGCGCGGGGGAATGGCTGCTCTATCTTGCCATGCTCATGGCCATCTTTTCCTGTATCAATTACTGTGTGAGCTTCTATGGAAAGCAGCGCAAGCAAACTTCAGCTGCGGCTGAAGAACTGCATTCAGACGATTCTCGAGCTTGAGCCGCAAATGCAGGACAGCGGCCTCGAGCGGGTCTTTGCCCGGGAGCTGGAAGCTCTGCGGGCTTTTCTGGCACAGGTGGACGGCATGGCGCTGGTCGAGGCGGATGTCTGCCGTCTGGAAACGGCAACGGCGGTCTTTTTGTCGGAACTTCGCCCCAGCATGGGAGCCGGCGGGCGCAGGGTGCTGCAATAGATGGTCGCGCGGGTCGCCATTCTCGTCTCGATCTGGACCATCAACCTGATATTGTTCTTTCACATGGTCTGGGGGGAGGGCGGTATCCTGGTCTATCGGGACCTCAAGCAAACCTACGCCTCGCTGGAACAGGAAATTGCCCGCATCGACGGGGAAAATCTCGCCCTGAGCCGGGAAATTCGCCTTTTGCAGACAGACAAGCAGTACGTGGAAAAGATGATCCGCGAACGTCTGCACTATGTCCGGGAAAACGAGTTGCTGTATCTTTTCTCGTCCGATAAGGACGCCTCAAGTGGGACGGCTGATGATGACGGAAAAAATTGAATGGTACAAGGAAGTTCTGGAACTGGAGCCCAACTCCAAGGTGTTTCTGCCGCTGGCTCATCTCTACGCCGCGCGCAACGAGATCGACGAGGCCGTGGCCGCGCTGGAACACGGGCTGCGCCGCCACCCCGAGCACATGGAGGCGCGCCTTTTCCTCATTGAACTGCTCTACAAGGCGGGCCGCCAGGCGGAGTGCACCGTCCATGTGCAGGAAATGAGCCGCCTGTTCTCCTCCTATGCCCATTTCTGGCAGGCCTGGGCCGTGTGCCTGCGCACGGCGGGCAACGCGCCGGAAATGTCGGCCGCTCTGCGCCTCATGGCGGTGAATTTCCTCTACGGCCCCATTTCCGTGACCACCCTCATGGAAAAGGGTCTGGACGCCGTGCTCGGCGAACTCACTCCGGTGGCGGACAAGGTGGCGGACAAGGTGCTGGCCGCCGCGGCTCCCGTCGCTGAAGCCCCCGTCGTCGATGCTCCGGCCGCTGAAGCCCTTGCCGCCGAAGCCCCCGAAGCGGAAGCGCCCGCCGCGCCCGTCACGGCCGAGGCAAAAGCCGCCGATACGGATATGGCGGACATGGCGGATATGGCCGCGCCCGCGCCGCATCCCTTCGCCGTCGATCCCGTGACGGAGGAGGAAAACGACGACGACGTGCTGCCCGCCGACATGCCCCTGCCCCGCGATGCCGAGCTGGACATGCCGGTCAACTTCGCCGGGGAAGAGGACGGCGCCGAAGCCGATGCCGAAACGGCCGCAACCTCTCCCGCGGCCTCGGCCGATGCCCTGACGCCCGCCGCGCCCCGGCTGGTGGTGGCTCCCGCCGCGCAGGCCGACGGCGGCGCGGAAGAGGGCGAGGAGGGCTTCTCCCTGCGCACGCGCTCCATGGCCGAAGTGCTGGCCGAGCAGGGCGACGTGCGCGGCGCGCTGGAAATCTATCAGGAGCTGGAAGGCGTGGCCGCCACGCCGGAAGAACGCGCCGATCTGCAGCAGCGCATTGCCACGCTGACGGCCCGCCTGTCCGGTCAGCCCGTTCTGGAAACCGCCTCGGAACAGCCGCTTGAGGCCGTTCCCGGCAAGGAAAAGCTCATCAACGTGCTTGAAGCGCTGGCCGAACGCGTCGAAGCCAGAGCCCAGAACTGATTCAGGGGAGAGACGCGCGTGAAGAAAACGAGCTTTCTGTGCGGTACCGTGCTGGCGGGCAGCCTGGCCCTGTGCGCCTGCAGCTCCTATCAGCCGACCAAGAACGCCTGGAAGACCACCAAGGACCTGTGGTACACCTATGTGAGCGTGCCGGCGAAGGTGGATTACAGCGAAAAGGGCGATCTCTCGCCGCGGGCCATGGCCCTGTCCACCTGCATGATGGGCATCGACGTGGAGCTCTCGCGCTTCGAGCGCACCATGATGAACGCCGACAGGGCCCCGACACGGGAATGGCTGGACAAGCTCTTTGCCGATTATCCGTGGGTGAGCGGCTTTGCCGGGGTCAAGTACGACGGTACCCTGCTCGGGCACGAACCCGGCCCCAGCCTGAAAAATCTCGATTTCATCCCCCTGCTGTACGAGGACAAGAAGCAGAACAGCCGCGCCCTGCGCGGCTATGTGCAGCAGAGCCCCCTCGGCCCGGAAGTGATGCTGGCCGCCCCCCTGTACGACGGAATGGACTTCCTCGGCGTGGTGGTGGCCCACTTCGACATGCGGGAGCTCTCCCGGTTTTCCAGCAGCCCCGAGGACCTCGTCATCCTCTCGCCCGCCGCGCTGCTCTGGCCGGGCAAGTACGACTTCGCCGCCACGCCGCTGGCCGGGGTGGACTGGGAAACCGTCGCCCGCAAGAGCACCAGCGGCACCTGCACCAATGATCGCGGCAGCTTCTACTATCAGGTGCGCTACCTCGGCAACCTGCCGCTCATCTTTGCCGTGGTGGAGTCCGGCTCCTTCCCCGAAGGCAACGGCGACGTCAATCAGGGCACGCCCTTCTTCCCGCAGATTACCGAAAAGCTGCCGCCTCCGCCGCAGCCCGAACGCAAGCAGAAGGAAGAGGACGCCGCCGCGCCCGCCACGCCGCAGTTCGGCGTCTCCGAGGACACGCTTGATCCCCTGAGCGCCGCGGATGCCGAAATCCGCGCCACGCAGCAGCCGCACGACATCCAGCCCGGCAGCGAACAGTCCGTGCTCGAGCCCGGAAAGCCCGCGCCCGCGCGCAAGTCCGGCGTGCAGGAGCGTGCTCTGGAAGGCGAAAACGTGCAGGTGCGCCGTCCGCAGCGCCGCCGTCTGCATATCCCCGATGAGGCGCTGGAAGTCCCGGATATGCCCAAGCCGGAACCGCAGCCGACCGTGCAGATGCCCAGTCCCTTCGGGCCGCGCTCCGCTCGTCCCGCCGAGAGCACGGGCGAGGCTGACGCCGCACCCGCCGAAACCCGGCCCGCTGACGCGCAGAACGCCGGACAGGATGCCGCCGCGCCCGCACCCGAGGAAAAGGCCGCACCCGCGCCCGCCGAGAAGAGCGCTCCGGCGCAGGCACCGGCCGAACAGCCCGCCGCGGCCGAAGAACCCGCAAGGCCCGCAACGCTGCCGGGGGGACGGCCCAGTCCCTTCGGGCCGCGCAGCTAAGACCACGCATTCGACACGATGAGGAAATCAGCCATGAATACGGAAGTTACGGTTACCGAGCATCTGCTGCTGCATCAAAAGAAGTCGCCGCACGCCACGGGGCAGTTTACCGGCCTGCTGTACGACCTCATTCTGTCGGGCAAGTCCATCGCCTTCCGCATCAACAAGGCGGGGCTGCTGGACGTGCTCGGCGGCACCGGGGAAATCAACGTGCAGGGCGAGAACGTCCAGAAACTGGACGACATCGCCAATCGCATCATGATGTACCGCATGGAGCGCTGCGGCGCGCTGTGCGCCATGTCCAGCGAGGAGGAGCCGGAACTCATCCGCGTGCGGCCCGAATTTCCGCGCGGGGACTATATCCTGATCTTCGACCCGCTGGACGGCTCCTCCAATATCGACGTCAACATCAACGTGGGGACCATCTTCTCCATCCTCCGCCGCCCCGAGGGCAACAGCGGAGAGGTGGCGCTGGAGGAAGTCCTCCAGCCCGGCTGGAAGCAGGTCGCCGCGGGCTATGTGCTCTACGGCCCCTCCACCATGCTTGTGCTGAGCACCGGGCAGGGCGTGCACGGCTTCACCCTCGACCCCGGCGTGGGCGAATTTCTGCTCTCGCACCCCGACATGACCATCCCGGAACAGGGCTACATCTATTCCGTCAACGAGGGGAACCGCCAGAACTGGGACGAAGCCACGCGCGAAGCCGTGGAATGGTTCCATACCGCGCCCGCGTCCAACGGCAAGAACTACTCCGCCCGCTACGTCGGCTCGCTGGTGGCCGACTTCCACCGCACGCTCATCTACGGCGGCATCTACATGTATCCGCCCGACAAGGCCAAACCCAGCGGCAAGCTCCGCCTCATGTGCGAAGCCAACCCGCTGGCCTTCCTGGCCGAGCAGGCGCGCGGCAAAGCCTCCGACGGCTACGGCCGCATCCTCGACCGGCAGCCCGACAAACCCCACGCCCGTACCCCCCTCTTCATCGGCTCCGCGCGCGATGTGGAGGCCGTGGAGGCCATCTACGCCAAGTACCCGCGCCCCTAGGGCAAAGCGTAGCGTCACGACGGACGGCTTGTTTTTGTGGGGAGAGGGAGACCCCCTCGCTTTGCTGTCGATGCCTGTAAGGCTCCTGCGTCGCCTAACAGGCACGGCCCTGCGGGCCGCCTCTCGGTCGCGCCTGGCGCGGGAGGGGGTCTCCCTCTCCCCACACCCCTCTCCCTTCCCCCAGCGCGCTTTTCCTGGAGCATTTTCAGTTTGAAACGCACAGCGTTTCAAACTGAAAATGCTCCAGGGCCTGTTAACACAAATTTTGCAAATAATTTCAATAGATAAGATAAACAAACAGTACATGCTCCACTTGCTTTTGGGGGGGTGCCATGTATCCCGACTCTTCCCCGATAAAAGCGCGCTGGGGAAGGGATGGGGGGCTTGGGGGGAAGGGAAACCCGCTCCCGCGCTGGCGGAGGGGTTTCCCTTCCCCCCAAACAAACAGCGTACTGACAGGCCTAGCCAAGGGGTCCCTCCTCCGGAAAAACTGCTCATCAAAAAAGGAGCGGAAAAGCCGACATGTTGTGCCTTGGGATAGAAAGTTCATGTGATGAGACGGCGCTGGCGCTGGTGAAGGACGGCAGGCTGCTGGACGCGGTGCTGGCCAGTCAGGTGGACATG